>NZ_JAVRQI010000028.1:0-29630 GCF_031854425.1 Paracoccus broussonetiae
GCCGCTTTCCCATGACGCCGGACCGGCTGATCACGGAACTGCCAGACCCTTGCCAACCGGTCGCAGGGCAGCTGCCCAGGCAGCAAGGCACCTAAGGGGAAGGAAGCAGGTCGGTGTGCAACGCGGCCAGATCTCTGGCGGGGTGGCAGAGGGGGAGGTTTTTAGTGCCGTCGTCGTTGAGGTGGGTCCGCCGTCTACGCATTCCCCACCTGTGGTCAAAGCTAGGACAGCCCCAGTTGCGCACTGCCCGCTCAACTTGTCCTCCTTCTGCCTCGGTTTGCGTGGGTCGGATTTGGTGCTTCAGCTTTTGCCGCCGGGCTGTTTGCGGTTCAGGTCTGGGCGCGAGTTCGGATCTCTGGTCACTTCGTTTATGGGGTCGATGCGCTGCTGACGTTGATCGATCACCAGCTTGCCCGGGTGACGCAATGCACTGGGACCTGTCTCCGTGTTCACGCTTTCGCTGCGCTGCAACGGCGCCGGAATGTTCAGCTTTTGCGACCGCAGGGGGCGGGCCGATTTCGCCAGACACAAACCCAGCCAGAGACCCAGCCCAAGGGCAGCGAAGCCTCCGATTACCGAAGGGAATGGCAAAACCAGGTGCCAGCCGGGGCGGGCCCTGACGGGAAGCAGCCCGTAGTCGATCAGCAGCGCCAGCAACGCTGTTCCCACAGCCGCAAGGGCGGCCGAGCGGACAATCGCAGCAGCACGGTCGCAATCCCCGCCCAGAACAGGCAGGAAATGAGGTGGATTGCCAGACCCAGCCCGTTATGCGGCAGGTCCACAGCGTCGATGTGCCGGACTTCAGGCCCTTGGATCGCTTGCGTGCTCACGTTGAAAGGCATCCAGAAGGGATGACCGGCCAGAATCGAAAGGACAGCCAGCACCATCCCTGAAAACACCGCCGCGCAGATCCCGCCATACAGGAGTTCGGTGATAGTGACATTCGGACGAGCGGTCATTTTCCATCCTTACGTCGGTACGACCATCAGGTTTAACATGCTCGCCCCCCCATGTTCCGAACACGATCATGCTCGTTATAGAGGAACAGTTTGTGCTGCTGATAATTGGCATCGACGGATTGGCGCGGGAGGTTCGACCGCCTCGCCGACTGGACGCGCCTGGCAACCCGTGGTCATGAATCCTGAGTCTAAATCTGGCTATCGTCTCAGCCGTATGTTCTACGGTTCAGATCCGTGGGCTGTCCCTTCCTTTCAAGAACTTTCCCGAAACATTTGATCCATAAAATTTAACCTTGATCGTTAAGGGCTGCGGGCAATTGGCCAAATGCCACATACGCGAAAAATTCCGCGCCCCCGCTGGGCATTTCAACACCATTCATCAGATTTTAGGAAATTGGCGTTTAGCCTCGATCGACTTGTGTTGAGGTTCACATGGCGAAGCCACCGCTGCCAGAAATGTACAGAAGTGAAGTAGATGATCTGAACTACGTCATTGGGGTATGCGAACAGCAATTGCACCTCGATTCTCTGTCCAAAAATCAGCGTGAAGAATGGGAGATGGACTTGCGCAGTTGCCGTCTCGATCTTCAACAGTTCTCGGAAATCTATCAGTTCGAGATCACACCCTTCGCTCCCCAAAGGCACTCGGCGAAGGTGATCCCGTTCCCCCAGCGGAAAGTATCTCAACAAAGATAGAAGCCGCCCTTTTCTCTAACTGCATAAATTCCAACGTCTAGCACAATTAGGGTGATTGGTTTTTTCGAAAGCTGATCGATTGTCCCTGTCCATGTAGGAACAAATTTCATATGATCGTCCAGGCTCCCTTCCCCTGCATCGAAAAAATCAGAGCGGATATCTATCATGCGGTGTGGCGATGGCACTTCTATGCGGGCCTGTTAGTGCTTCCCTTTATGATCACACTGTCCCTGAGCGGGGGAATGTACCTGTTCAGAACGGAAATCGACAATTGGTATCATGCTGATCTGAAGCGTGTTGCCGTGGCGGGATCTGTAACCGTGCCGCCGACTGCCATGGTTGCGGCTGCACTCGAAGCGGTTCCGGGAAGAGCAATCCAGTTCATTCAGCCGTCAGCGCCAGGTCTCACGGCAGAAATCACCGTGGCTACGGACCAAGGTCGCGTGGCCGTCTATGTGAACCCATATAATGCCGCGGTGCAGGGCATTCTAGCCGACCGTGGCACCATCATGTGGACCATTCGAAAACTCCATAGCCTGGAGTATTTCGGAAAATATGCGCCATATCTCATCGAGATTGCTGCTGGCTGGTCAATTCTTCTCGTCGGGACAGGAGTATGGCTTTGGTGGCCGCGAGCACAGAAGGGCGGCATCATTACGGTTCGATCAAATCCGCGCCGCCGCGTGTTCTGGCGCGATCTGCATGCCGTGACTGGCATTTTTGTGGCTATATTTCTGCTATTCTTGGCTGTTAGCGGTATGCCATGGTCACGAGTTTGGGGGGCGAAGTTCAACGAATTGGCAAACGGTCACAACTACGGCTATCCAGACGGTCTTATGATCAACGTGCCGATGTCGGGCCACAAGCTCGAAGATATGTCGACAACATCATGGTCACTGATGCAAGCGATGGTCCCCGAAAGCGCGGCGGGTGGAATGCAGCCAATTACGCTGGATCAAGCGGTCGACAAACTTGATAGGCTTGGTCTCCACGTAGGTTACACGGTCGCGCTTCCTGATAGCAATGAGGGGGTTTATACGGGTTCTGTCTATCCTGATGATTTGAGCCAGCAACGTGTCGTCCATTTGGATCAATATACTGGCACCCCCCTGCTGGACCTAAGCTACACTGACTATGGGGTTATCGCAAAGTGGATTGAATGGGGCGTCAATACCCACATTGGTCAAACCTTCGGTCTCATCAACAAAATCGTACTGCTCGCTGCCTGCGTTGCTATCGTCGTGCTGGCGCTGTCGGCAGCAATCATGTGGTGGAAGCGTCGTCCCTCTGGTTCTCTGGGTGTACCACCCATGCCTGCGCGTAAAGCCGCCCTGCGGGGTCTGCTGGCAATCCTTGGTATCGGAGGGTTGATATTCCCCCTGGTTGGTGCATCTCTTATGGTGATGATCGCGCTGGACACTCTTTATGTTCGCCTCATCAGTTCTAGGATATCCACGGCCGTCTGAATCTAAAGGCTAACCCTGTCAAAATTTGAAGACCCGCCGGACTCATTTCTGAATCTGGCGGGTCTTTGCTTCTCGGGTGGCAATGTGGGCTTTTCCGGAAGAGGTGGTGTGATGCCAGGCTCATTTATTTTATAAAGATTTTAAGTTGAAGGACAAATAGGCCGTAGTACTTTAAACGATTTCCAAAGCAATTTCGATAAAAATCGCAATTGATATAACTTGGGAGTTGAAATTGACACCTACCGAAATGAGCCATGTTCATCCAGACGGCGACACTGGAAGCACAATTCACGTCGTGGATTCGCGGATGGACGGTGTACGTCATGGAATGGGCGGCGGCAAGAATGATGTATTCTATGCCATGACCGATGGGCAGACAAAGAACCAGATTCACATTCACGCGGGGGGAGGAGATGACAAAATCATCATGGATCTTGGGGTCTCAGTTTCCAAGATGATCCAGCACGGTTACCATGCCTTTGGTGACACTGGCAGGGACACCTTCGAGTTCACGAACATCAAAGCTCTCCGCGGCACGATCGTCGGGCGTATTGATGACTTCGAGGCTACGTCGGATGAAATCCGCATTGATGGGCAGAAGCTCGACCCTTTCCACCCAGGTGACATTCGGGGCCTCAACGTTCAGATCGTCGCTTATCAAGGTCAGCAATGGCTCGAGATCAAGAACGCTGATGGTGGGCGAGCACTTTTCGCCATAGAGGGCGCCCGCCAGGTTCATCTAGCGGACGGGACCTGGGGCGAGGAAGCACACTTTCTCCCATGGAACCGGGTGATTCCGACGAACTTGCCGCGGGTGCAGTTCGAGAATCCTATGAACTCCCTTCCTGATAAACTTTTGATGGACTTCAAGGGTAAGGCTCTCGCGGTGATGGGCGGCCATCCAAACGTGACGGGCACGGCAGCCAGTGACTGGATCATGGCCAATAGGGAAAGCAACCAGATCCATGGAGGTGCCGGTGCTGACTACATCAATGGTCACATGGGGAACGACACAATCTTTGGCGATGACGGCAACGATCTGATCGATGGTGGAAAGGGCTTTGATTTGATCAGGGGCGGGGCGGGCGCCGACATAATTGCAGGTGGCAGTGACGCTGACACAGTGTGGGGCGGTGCCGGGAGTGATGTGATCTACGGTGGAACCGAGCGTGATCAACTGTTCGGTGAAGCTGGGAATGATCGCCTTTTCGGCGGTCCGGGCGACGACTACGTGTCCGGTGGTGACGGCGATGACGTGATCTCGGGAGGGGGAGGAGCGGATCGCCTGGTGGCTGGGAACGGCAATGACACACTGCGCGGGGACCTCGGAAACGACAACCTGAGCGGTGAAGCCGGAAATGATCTCGTCTATGGCGGTGGTGGAAACGATGTGGTTCACGGCAATCTTGGCAATGACCAGTTGTTCGGAGACGCCGGGAATGACACCCTGTCGGGATCTGAGGGAAACGATACCCTCTTCGGAGGAGCCGGGAATGACGTTCTCTATGGCGGTACCGGCAACGATGTTCTGCTAGGAGAGGATGGCGACGATCTGCTTCACAAATCGTCGGGGAACGGCAAGTTCTACGGTGGCGCTGGCGCGGATCGCATCTATGGAGGCACCGGAAACGATTTCATTTCTGGCGGGATTGGAAACGATCGGATCTTTGCGGGCGGAGGCGCGGATACGATTGCCGGCGGAGTGGGCAAGGACATCATATCCGGAGGTGCGGGGGCGGATCACTTCGTCTTCGCGAGTATCCAGGAATCACGCACGGATCGCGGCATAGACATCATCACCGATTTCAAGCATGGATCCGGGGATGTGATCGACGTCCACGCCATCGACGCCGACCTCAACAAGGTTGGAAATCAGGATTTCCACTTCATCGGAACCTCGGCGTTTCATGGACATGCAGGTGAACTGAGATATGTCGATCAGGGCAACGGGTTGATGGTTCTTGGGGATGTAAACGGAGACGCTAAAGCTGACTTTTCAATTAGCCTCGTCGATATCCATGCGCTGAGCGGGGTCGACTTCATCCTTTGAACATCGCTGGATAGAGTTCATGGAGGACAATGGCCAGCATCGTCCTCCATGAATTTCTTACCTTGTTGTGTGGAGCGATCCTCCCTGTGTGGAAAACCGCGTTGCGCTCACTTTCAGTTTCGCTTCGAGTAGAAGTAAGTTGATAAGTTTATTGGACTCTCGTCAGTCTGAACTATGGGTTCAGGTGGTTAAAATTTGGTTCAAAGTGACGGATCGGCCAAAAATCCCCTCAAGAATCGGCGGAGTTTCGTCTCTAACGGTGTGCGCTTACGGAGATTTAATAGTGGCCAAGACGCAAAGGTATCGTTAATGAATTATAAAGAGTTTTGGTTCGTGCTATCCGAAACGATTCGAACCATTCTTGAGCATCCGCATGAACTACCAACTCCTTAAAGAGAATTTGGACACTGCTCATGTGCATGTTCTGCTATGCCGCGCACAAAGTGGTTGCTTTAGATTGAACAGTGAAGAATCGGCTGAGCTCGCTTGGAAGCTTCAACTGCACCTTCGCGAGTTGAATTTTCTTTTGGAAGATATTCAGAGAATCTAGGTGTTTAGTTCCCGGCATCTGGCGAGGATTAGATCAATCTTGCTGTAGCATGAGAAAATTTTCGTTTTGTAGTTACAAAGATGTCGGCGGGTGAAGAAATTAACCGATTCAGATCTGCCGTGTTGGGCGATTCAGATCGCCGCCAAGGCAATGTATGAGTTGTTTTGAAAGCGCGATGCAGTGAAGCTCCGCCCTCGTTCTGTTCCCGCTTTCGCACGGGCATTCCGATCCCACCACACCAACCAGTTCATCGCGAAGGCGCGCCTTGTGTCGCTTGACAAAGGAACCGGATTGACCTTCCACGAGATCAGTTCAGCTATATGATCTGCTGCAACACTGGGGTCGAAAATAAACGGCTCGGTCACTCCATCCGACGTAATGAATCCTTCATAGCGTCTGGGCTGGACGATATTGATGTAGCTGGCATCGTTGGACAGCATTCTGTCGATCAGAAGGAAATTCCCATTCACCGGCCTGTAGTCAAGTTGAATTACCCTCTTCTCCCCTCGAGAAAATATCAGGTTGTGCAGGTGCGATCCCTCTAGACCAACTATCGTGTCATGCTCCGCCAAGATTCGCACTTGTTGCAGGAAGGGCAGTTTTTCTGGAGTAATTACTCGGAATCCGGCGTTCATCAAAGCGGCCTCGAGCTCCAGTTCTCCGTATCCCAGCCTTTTGGTGACGTCTTGCGACGAGCGAGAAAGATAAAGAGGCTCAGGACGCTTTTGTATCCGGCCGCGTGCCTCTACCATGTCCGTAGCACGTTTCAGCCAGGACCAGTGATTCGCATTGAACGATGACCGGATTACGAAGCCGGGATCTGGAATAATGACCTCGTCATACTGAGTCGCCTCAGTAATTATTTCAATTTTGCAAAGGTCAGCTTCTGGGATGAGGTGCTTCAGAACATCGGATCGGCCGAGCCGGTCCAGATCACCTTTCAAGAAAACGATCTTGTCTATGTCCGACAACTCACCGTATTTCCACAGTCGAGATAGACCTTCTGTAATAAAGTGTCCGAAGTGGTTGAAGTAATATCCACCAAACAAGACCGCTGAGGCCTCGCGCCTTGTTGGCGCAGCATTAAATTCTTCCTTCGGTCCTCTGTATATTCGTTTTGCTCGCCTCAAGGATGAACCATCAATCGGAGTTCCGTCCTTTTCGAATGCCCCCTCATTGGTCGAGCCATTTAGCTGCGGGATCACCGCGGCAAAGGAATAGGATCTGACTGTGAGAGAACTGTTGCTTACATGTAGCTCCTCCGGATTGTCCAACCAAGTCCTATGTGAGATTGCGACGTTGGATGCAGACAAGGCGAACTCCGAATGATGCCATCATGAACAAGATATCTATGCCACCGAACAGAGTTGCGTAAAGGAGTGCCCACCGTCTCCGCATAGCTCACGGGGCGGATGATCAGAGCATTACCCATCAAACGCTCACTAGCTGCAGGGCATCGTCTGGCAGCGGGCGCTGTAGCGTCCGTGCTATCTCCCAAGGCGCGTACATCCATGCTTCCCATTCGCCTGGGCTCCGCAGGATCACCGGCATTGCCTTGGGATGGATCGCGCCAACCTCGGCATTGGAGACGCAGGTCAGGAAACCGAAAAGATCATCGACGGTCTCACCGTCCTTGACCTTGCGGATGCTGGTCCAGCCTCGTGTTTCTATGCCTGCAAAAAACATGGGCGCATCGTCGACGGGGGCGAACCAGACCGGGCGTTTGTCCGCGCCCGGTTCGCTGAAACGGTCGACCGAAACAAGGCAGCGGTGCTCTGGCCCCAGCCAGCGCCGCCAGTGCGGGCTGGCGACGTTGCGGATATTGGTAACGCCAGCGTCCCGGCCGCTCTTGCTGTGGAACTGCGGCGGGCTTGGCAGGCCCCGACGCGCCTTGACCAGATCCCAGCCCTCACCCTCACCGTGCCGGATGATCGGCGCCAGGCGGTCAGGATAGATATCCCCCGGCTCCAGGTTCACGGCACGATCGGAAAGGCGCGAGAACAGCCGGCGCATCAATTCCTGAGGGGTGCTGCTGTGGTAGAGATTGCACATGCGATCAGGTCTTCTCGTTTTGCCAGATCCATTTCGTAATCTGCCGAACCGGCCGGCGGACGGTCAAGCCTTCCGCCAGCTCGCGCGCGCTCGGCAAGCTCCATTGGATGTCCAGATATTCCGAGGTCTTACAACGCCCGCATTTGAAGGGAGGAAGATGGGCCTGATGATACGGCCCGACCACCTTCATCAGGTCCGTCGCCCAGTACCGCGCCGAGCGCTTGCGCATCGTGCAGTGGACCGTGAGCAACATGCCCTTCTCCGCCTGCTGGTAAAGCATCGGGTTTCGGGAGCGGTTCGATGAAAAGCGCTTCGGGGGCTTGGATGAGCATTGAGAACTAAAAGAGAACAAACTAGACCGGTGAGGCGGAAGAGTCGATGCTGCCGAGAGACGGGAACCGGGACTAAAATGCTGCGTTTCTCGGCCGTCAGGTCGTCGATGGTATGGAGGGGTGCCCGATGGACGAGAGTGTTTTGGCATGCGTGCCCGGTCTTCTGACGCACGCGAGGACATTCGAACTCTACGAGCGAGCGGCTGAAGATCTCGTCGCGACCGCCTTGACCTGGGCAATTGATCACGTCGATCAGTTCGATCCCCGATTTGGTCTGGAGAACTGGCTCGTCTTCATCACTGACATGTTGGCCTGTGAGGTATTGGGAAAGCCAGCGCCCGACCAATAGATATTCAAGGGTCGCCCCTCAGTATGACAAGCGTGCGCCATAGGCGGAGTTCCGCAGATTTGGCCACACTACCTGGGCCGATCACTTCCCGACCGAAGTAAGGGCGAGATCAGTGCTGTGCCCCTAGTTGAATAATCCGCCGGGCTCGGCCAGCCTTGGTTAACATTGGTCATAGTGCGGAACCCCAAGGTGCTCGACATCTCGTCCGACCTCCAGCAGCCGTCAGGTTGGCTCACCAGCCCGATATGCCGGATCGAGGATCTGCGTGATGCCGTCAGAGGGGCGGGTCTGGATGCGGTGCAGATGTCCAGGGGCATGCTGGATGGCAGCCTTGCTTTTCTGCAGATAGATGACCTGCAGATGACGAGCGGTCTGATCAACGGCAAGGTTGGACTGACGGGCCCCCTTTCCGAGGATTGCATTACCTTTGGTATCGGGCTCCGAATCCCGCCGGGCTGCCGACATTGGCATCATGAGTTGGGAACCGGTGCATTCGGCCTCTTCTTGGAGGGTGACGAACATGCCTCCCTGTATCCTCCCGGGTCTCCCTACGTCGCACTGACGCTCCATGAAGAACAGTTGATCGAGCTTGCTGCACAGGAAGAGAGGGTCGTCGATCGCAGCACCTTGGGCGGCACTGGCTTCCGACCAGAAACCTTACTGGATGCAGTTGTCGCCGCGTTGGCGCATCAGATGGATCTGGTACATCACGGCGTTCATGGCGCAGGCGTGGATGTCCCCACTGCAATGCTTCGCCTTGCCATCTCTGCCTACTCGCGCGCGCCGGGAATCGGATCGAGAGCAGCTGCGATGCGGACGGAAACGCGATTGCGTCCTGTCGCTGACCCGCAGCGACCACCGGGATTTCGGCCCAAAGGTGGTGGGATCAATAGAGAGCCATGGGACGGGTTGGAAGCCGCGCGTACCACCTTCCATCTTCCCGGCGGCACCTTCCCGTTAGACTGAGATGACCCTAGCGCCGAGTCCATTCGGGAAGGTCCGCCCCTCGCACATGGACCAACTGTTCTGGCCATTTTCCCGGCGTTTTGGACAGCTTCACTTGTGGCCCCAGTCGGCGCACCTCTCCGTAAGGCGTCTTGGCGACGAGTATTTCCGGCGAGATAAGTCGATTGTTCGGACCGGAAAGATCGAAGTCCAGATCCGGGAAGCGACCTATGCTTGCATACCACATCGCCGCCCGCGTCAGGCTTACACGCACGTGATAGCTCCCGCCTTCCCGGGCTCGGCGTCTGAGCGCAGCGATCACCCCGCAAGCGCCAAGGTATCCCGCGATGTAATCGTTCATGACAAGAGTGGGGGGGAAACGCGGCGGTCCCCCCGCTCCTTCTTCGATGGTGAACCCCGAAACCGAAAGCCCCTCCATATCGAAGCCGCCCCGCTGCGCCCACGGGCCGGTCACGCTGTTGGCATTGCACGAAAGATAAATAAGGCCGGGATGCCCGCCGGCCAGTTCTTCGGCACCGAAGCCCAACCGGTCCAAGGTGCCCAGACGATAATTTTCCACAAAGACATCCGTCTTCGGGATAAGCCCCTTGAGCCGCTTGTTCTGCTTCGGTTCTCTCAGATCGACGAAGGTAGAGCGCATGCCGACATTCACATCGATCACGAAGGCCTCGTGCTCGAAGGCCTGGTCGCGGGCGACGTGCAGCACTTCCGCTCCGTATTCCGACAGGGTGCGGGATGAGCACGTGCCGGCAATTACGTGGGTGTTCGACATGACCCGTACCCCCGAAAGGGGCTGGGTCGGGTCGGGAGACCATGGAACAGGCGCACTGTCGGCGATCTTGACGATCTCGATCAGCGGTGTTTTGGCCAGTATCTTGCCTTCTGGATGGGCCAGCCACTCCTCGCGCGTGCGATGGACCACGCCGACGCCGCCTGCCTCGCTCAGTTCCTCCTCGAACTCGAACGCGTCGACCTGCTTGAACGCGCTAACGATGTTGTCGCGGCCCGGCGGGCATTTGAGCGTCTGAAGCGCCCGTTCGTTGAGATGCGGATAGGCGCCGGTGACGTTAAAGAAGCGGCCATCCCGCGTCTCGAACGGGACGAAGGTCATCGGATTGCCAAGTCCAATCGGCGCCTGCAACATCAGTCCGTTCAAGGTGGGGATTACAAAATCGCGCGGTATGGGATCGCCGGCGGGAACCGTGCCCTCACGCTGCGCCATCAGCAGGATCGCGCCAATCAGCGGGTTCACGTTGTAGATGGACTCGCGCAGGTCGACGGTAAGATCCTGCGCCTGCCCGGTGCGATCAAGCCAGATCGCCGCTGCGCCGACGGCCGCGCCCATCGCCGGGATCGCCATGCATGCGCCCACCCGGAAATGGCTGCGAATGATCGGATCTCTGCCGGTGAAGGTCACCTTGCCACCACCATCGGTCGGCGATCCGCCGATCATCGCCATGAACTCGGCGAACACGACATCAATGTCGAATTCTCCCGCCTGCGCCGCCGCAGAGCCAGAGCGAAATCCCCCCAAGGAGGCGGTCATGGCCGCTGCCACACCAAGCAGTAGATCTCGTCTGTTTGTCGTCATGGTTTTAGCCCTTGATATGAGACGTTTGGCCCCCGGTAAGGTCGAGTCCTCGTTCAGAAGGTCAGCCGGGCCCAAAGTCCGATGGCAACCACATAGTCCTCGGTCGGGTTCAGTGCCGGATCGACAATCAGCTGTATGTCGGGTGTGACTGCGAATTGCGGCGTGACCTGGAAGCGGTAGAACATCTCTGCCGTATACTGGCTGTCCAAGAGCTCGCTGGCAGGCTTCGCCCAACCCAGCGCGAAGCCAAAAAGGTCCGAGGGCGCGCCCGGAGGACGATAGCCGATCCCGGCGGCGACATTGCGTTCGATTAGCCAACCGTCGGACCAGCCACCCCGCAGAAACCCCATCATGTTCTCGTTCAGCATGCCGTTGGCGTTGAACGCGACGCCCTTGGCTCGGGGGCTACCATCATCAAGTTCGTCTCGGTACCAGGTCGTGATGTGAAAGTTGTTCGCATCCATAGGTCCCCTTGCCTGGATCGGCGTGCCGGTCTGGGCGAGGCTCGTGAATCCGAATTCCAGATGGTAGAAGTGGTCGCCCTTTTCGAAGAAGTCGTTGATGGTCCAACCGGTATCGTCGCTATAGGGCGTGTACATTCCCGCAGTGATGTAGAAATTGTTCCGAGGATAGACGGCTGCTACCATGCCAAAACCCCGCAGGGGGATGGGAATCGTGGGGCTCGTTGAGAAACTTTGGTTCAGGAACTGCCGGTTGTCGTCAAAGAACGGATAGGCATTCACGTAGTTCGGTGCGAATATCTTACCGATCGTATATTGGAAGCGACCTCCCATCAGGTTCTGGCGGATATAGGCCTGGGTGATGCCTAGGTCGAAATCTCCCCACGTCGCCGCGGTGGCGGTCGCCGACCCGGTCTGGAACCCGGCCCATAACGGTGAGAGATCGGACCCCAGTTGCCGACGGTCTTCAATCGCCATATCGAAAGTCAAGGCATCTGGCGCGCCACGATTCAGGATATCGGCGGAGATATTGAGGGTGAATTTATGCCCGGCGCTGTTTTCCTCACCGCCAAGGGTGCTGCTGTAATTCTGCCACAGGATGCCGTAAGAGCCGCCGATCGTCAGGCCATATTCCTCCTGCAAATTTTTCTTGAATTGAAACCAAGGCCCAAGATTTGTCTCGAAGCGGAAGAAACCTCGCTTCGGAATTGCGTCATCGGCCAGATCCCCTCCGGCCGACAGCGTCCCGTCCAGCAGGTCAGGATAGGCCTCCTCGTACTCCTCACTGCTCGCGAGGGGCGATATCGGCGCGTCTTGCGCGCCAGCCTTGTTGGAAATGCCCGTGGTGGCGCCCGTTGCCGCGAAGACTGCAATCAGCACATGGACAAGGCTAGTTGTGTTTGCCATGACAAACTCCTGTCGTCCGAAAGCGACTGAACCTTGGCACTTCCAAACCAAATTCCGTTGGGGCACTTATCGCGTCGGAAAGGCTGTTCAAACAATCCGGACTTTGCCTCCACGTCCCAATTCGGGATGCAGTGCAAATATCCGATGCGGTCGGCCAGGCCGCGCACCATGGAATGCTTGATTCTTTACTGGACAGATCTGTGATCGCCATTGATTATGAGGAGGAAGATGCGGCCACCGGGTTAACGTGATGACGCCTCGGACTAGCTTTTCCGCACCAAATTCCGAACCCCCAATACTGCAGAGGAAAGGCATTCTTCTATCGACGGAATCGGTGAGCCCCGCCGATCGGTTCGAATGGTGGCGAAACGAATTCAGCGGGGTTCACAAGGTCGAGGTCCCTGCGGAAAGGCGACGGGAATTCACGGCACTGGGGAGGCATTGGCAGCTGAACCGTATCCTGCTGGGACATTACAGAACAGCCTCCCGCCAAGTGGTCCGGACACCTGCCGACATTCGCCGCGACAACCTTGATCACTGGGTGCTGCGCATCGCCATCGACGGATATCTTGAGTGCCGTGGTCAAAGCGGGACGTTCCGGGTAGTTTCCGGTCAGGTCACCGTTGGCACCTTTGCCCAAAGCTATTCCGACTATTACAGCACAGGCGAATGGATCGCCGTGATGATTCCACGTGACCTGCTGCCGAGGTTCGGCATGGCGCGGCAAGGAAGAAAGTCCGGGGTTCTCTCGGGTGGTGTCGCGTTGCTCTTGAAGGATTTCCTAATCTCCCTGGTACAGCGCCTACGGCAAAGGCCCGCCGACCTGCTGTCACTCAGCCAGGTAGCTCAGGCCATGATTATCGCATGCCTTGAAGGTGACGGCGCGCCAATCAGCGACAGGATTGTTCCGCGTTCGGTCGCCATGCGAGCCCAAGTCGATCACGTAATCCGACGGAATATCGGATCGGCCAGGCCGACGCCCGACCGCGTCTGCGATGCGTCCGGACTATCTCGCTCGGTGCTTTATCGACTTTTCGAGGATCGAGGGGGCGTGGCGGCCTACATCCAGAACATGCGACTTGAGCTTGTGCGCGCCGAGCTGGAGAATCCCTCTCGTGCAGGGGAGACAATCTCCAGCATCGCTGCGCGCCATGGCCTCCACAATTCCGCAGCTTTCTGCCGAGCATTTCGACAGAAATTCGGCTGCACCGCGGGTGAGGTCCGCGCTACGTCCGGCGATCCGCACCCGCGCGAGCACCGGCCCCAACGCGGTACCTTCCTCAGCCTTCTTGACTGACACATCTACGCAGCTGAAGCACCGGTGAATCGAAGTTTCGTGTCGGCGGCGATTTCGGCTTGGCCGGTTTAGTCCGGTCGGCCCATTGCCTTCACTCGGTTGACGATGGCGCCGCACGGCGGCACTCTGCAAAGCCGAAATTTGACACTGCGTGCAGCATCTTGAACCTATGAGCGTCTGGGCTGCGGACCGTGCTGCCGTTTGCAGGTGCAGCACGGAGGTAAGCCAATGATCATTTACTGTCGTCGCGTTGCGCGGAAAGCCGTCTGACGGCACTGCGGCACGGAAGTCGTAGCGAACCCGGGATAGCGGACGCTCCTGCAGACCACAGCGGCCATGCGCTTTGGAATGGAATGTAGTGGCTCGAGTGCTCTGCCTGAGGACAAGTTCGAAAATCGGGCAGACGGGCTTGAAAGTCGAAGGTGACGACCGACATCAAGAAATTCTCCGATCTGAACGGCGGTGCGGCCGCCATCCTTAAGAACCAGAAGATCAAGCGTTGGATCCTGGCCGTGCCGCTGCACGACAGCAAGGCGGTGGTGGAGCACGCTGCAAAGAAGGCGGCGATAGTACGGGCGAAGAAACTACCGTATGTCGATGTCGATTTTCAGATCATCATCCAGGATCGCGAGACCTTCGACGCCGACACGTGGAATCACAGGATGCTATTACGCAGGCGCATTCGCCCGGTAGTCCCGGAACCCACCGATGACGAGATTGCGGTGCTCTCCGAAGGGGATCAGACCTTAGCCGACAACCTTCGCACGAAAATGGTGAAGCGCGTGTCGGATCCCGGCGAACTGGAGGATGTCGTCGACGATCTGCTCCGCGTGTTCGTTCACTCGGAAAATGCCAAGGACGCGCTGCGATATATGGCTCCTGATGCGTATGAGGAGGTCGTTCGATTAATTTCGGAGCGGTTGAGGCGCCTGCGGCTCGGATCGCGAAAGCTTTTCGGCGACCCTTTGGATGCAGAGATAGATTCGCTGAAAGCCGCAATCCTTGCGGCAGTACCGAATCTCGATCCCGGCGCGGCCGACACGATTGCGCTCGGTGCAGTGAGCGACTGGCTGATGCGCTGCCCACTGAGGCTCGACTGATATGGAAGAGGCCAATCGAATCCGGTCGAAGCTGACCGGCGACTTCTCGGTGACAAAGCGGCCTGAACCGATCGCCGGCGACCTGCGCCTCGGTTGGGGCGTCTCGCTGCTGCTCCTCGTTCTGGCGTCGTCACGTGGGCAGCGGTGTAGTCTGCAGAAGATTCACTTCCTCGCACATTTGAGCCGTACGGCGAAATCGCGGCAGCATATGCGTGAGGTGCTAGCGAGGCGTCGAGGACCGGTCGACCTTTCAGTCCGCATTGAGCCCGGGGGTGAATCGGGCAGCGGCGTTCGCCGCCGCCAGCGGACTCGTCCTCGTTCGGGAAGGCAAGGCCCTGGCGTTGTCAGACGACGGCAAGAAGGCAGTGGCGGCGATCCGGAAAGAGAAGCTGCTTGAGGACGAAGCCTTGTTCCTCGAGGAAATTGGCAAGTTTACGACGGAGCAGGTGGTGGAGCAGATAATGAAGATGGAAGCTTTCTGATGCTCCGCATCAACCACATCAGGCTCCGCGCTGAACCGACTGGCGGTCTATACGGAGCCGACGTTAGGCTCAACGGCGGACTGACCGTTCTCCACGCGCCAAACACCTCTGGCAAGTCGACCGTCCTCCATGCATTTCTCTATGCTTTAGGTCTTGAGCAGATGCTCAGCCCGAGGCGGGAGATCCCTCTCTCCTATGCGATGCGGGAATACGTCGAGAATCCCGCCAACGGGGTCGAGCAGCCTGGATGCCCAGCGGGAGGTCTGCGAGGCCTATATCGCCAGCCAGCGCTCCGAGGGCTGGGTGGTGCTGCGCGAACGCTACGATGATGGCGGCATCTCGGGCGGCACGCTCGACCGTCAAGGTCTGACCCGGCTGCTGACCGATATCGAGGACGGGCTGGTCGATGTCGTGGTGGTCTACAAGATCGACCGGCTCTCGCGTTCGCTGATGGATTTCTCGAAGCTGGTCGAGATTTTCGACCGCAACGGGGTGACCTTCATCTCGGTCACGCAGAGCTTTAACACCACGACCTCTATGGGCCGGCTGACGCTGAACATCCTGCTGAGCTTTGCGCAGTTCGAGCGCGAGGTCACCGCCGAGCGGATCCGCGACAAGTTTGCCGCCAGTCGCAAGCGCGGGCTGTGGATGGGCGGCGTGCCGCCCTATGGCTACCGTGTCCAGGGCCGCAAGCTCCTCGTCGAGGAGGACAGGGCCGCCGAGGTGCGCTGGATCTTCGACCGATTCGCCGAACTGGGATCCGGCACCATGCTGGCCCGCGAGGTGGCGCTGCGGGGTCTCCGCACCTCGCGCGGCAACCCGCTCGACAAGAAGTACATCTACAGGATGCTGAACAACCGCGCCTATCTCGGCGAGGCGGTGCACAAGGGCGAGAGCTATCCCGGCGAGCACGCCGCCATCATCGGGCATTGGGCATGGGACCGCGTGCATGCCATCCTGCGGGAAAGCCCGCGCAAGCGGGCCGCCCGGACCCGCGCCGGCACCCCGGCACTTCTCAAGGGGTTGATCTACGGTCCCGATGGTGCGGCCTTCTCCCCGAGCCACACGCGTAAGGGCGCGCGGCTCTATCGCTACTATGTCAGCCAGAGCGTTCTGGCGCGCGGGGCAGGGGCCTGCCCGATCGGCCGGGTTTCCGCCGGTGAGATCGAGGCGGCGGTGATCGGACAGCTCCGCGCCGTGTTCCGGCAGCCCGAGATCGTGGCCGGGACCATGCGCGCCATCCGCGAACAGGACGAGACGATCACCGAGGCCGAGGTCTGCGCGGCGCTTCAGGAGCTTGATCCGCTCTGGGATGAGCTTTTCCCCGCCGAGCAGGCACGCATCGTCGCCCTTCTGGTCGAGCGCATCGATCTGGGCGAGGAGGGCCTGAGCCTGCGCCTGCGCACCGAAGGTCTCCCGGGGCTGGCGCGTGAGATGTTGGCGCGCGATGTGGGGCAGGCGGCATGAGGGGAGACCATACCGCACCGGACAGCATCGTGCTGAAGGTCCCGTTCCGCATCGTCAAGCGCGGGGGGCGCAAGGAGGTCCATCTGCCGCCTGATGCCCCGCAGCATCGCGATGCCGATGACACGCTGGTGCGGGCGTTGGCCCGGGCCTTCCGCTGGAAGCGGCAGCTGGATACCGGCACTTTCGCCACCATCGCCGATCTTGCCCGTCACGAGCAGATCGCGCTGAGCTATGTCACCCGGATCCTGCGCCTGACCTTGCTCGCGCCGGACATTGTCGAGGCGATCCTCGCCGGGCGGCACGGACCCAGGATCAGCCTTGCTCAACTCCAGGCAGGCTTCCCCGAGGAGTGGGATGCCCAGCGGGCGCTGCTCGGGCTGAGCAAGCTGTTGCTGCACTGATGCCGGACTTCACCAATGGCGATCAATACCAACGCAAGTCGCTGATCACTCTCAGTAGACCACAGAACGCAAAGGAATAGATTCATGTCAGAAGATTTCGATGCCTCGCGCAAGCCGGACCTCAAGCAGGAAGCTGCCGAGGCCGAGGAGAGGGCCGCGAAAAAGCGAGCCGAGGCCGAGCACGCCCGCAAGTTGGCCGAGCAGTCTCTCGAGGCCGCAAGTGCGGCGGAGAAGGCTGCCGCTGCCGCCGAAGCCGAGGCCCGCGCCGCGCGGGACCGGATCGGCCGAATGCCCCGAGTGCGCCCAGAGCGCCGCTCGGACCAACTCAGCGTCCGCGCCACGACGAGCCTGCGGGACAGGGTTGAAAGTGAAGCCAAGGCCGAGGGGATCGCGATCTCCGAATATGTCGAACGGGCAATGATCCACTATTTCCGCTCGAAGGAGAGCTGACTGGGCTGGTGCCGCCGCTTGTCGGCGGTGCACAGTTCAGCTCTCCGATAACTGCGCCTCACCTCGGCCGGAATGTCGGTTCTGCCCATGGCTCTCTCCTCTCTGCCAGTATGGATCAGGACACGGTGGTTGTCATGCGTTCGGGTGCGCCTGGAAAATGAACTGAACCCGCTGCGGGGGCCTGTGCCTTCGCTCCCTGTGGCGGGGGAGTGCTGACGTTGCCATCATCCTCGCCATTTCCCGCCCTCTGCGACGACCGGCGACCGGGTGGGGTCTCGAAAAGCTCCCCAAGATGAAGAGCTCGACGATCGCGGCGGGGCTGAATTCGGGTGACGGCTCGCTTCTGGGTGACGTCGCCGAACGACCCCCTGGATATCCGGCGGTCGGGTCCACCGACCGCCTGAAAAACCGACCGCCTGAAAACCCGACGCTCGGAAAAACCGACGGTCGGAAAATCAGGCCCTATAAGAAGACCAATTAATAAGAAAACCAACTCTTAAGAAAACCAACCATAAGAAGGCCCCGATACCCGCTGACGCGGGCGCCGGGAGCGTGGGGGCTGTGGGTTCTTCCAAGGAGTTCTGGGGAGTCTATCCAGAGGCGGAATCCATTGGTCGAAGGCTATCTACCGCATGGCTTTGACGCCCGGCCATCTGCCGAGTTGCCAAGACCAGCGGAGCCGGACTAACAACACTAAGAATTTCCGGGAGCCTCGTCTTGAACCAACAAGCATTGTCCGCCTTCCTCTGGAGCGTCGCCGACCTCCTTCGCGGTGACTACAAGCAGTCGGATTACGGCAAGATCATCCTCCCGTTCACCGTCCTACGCCGGATCGACTGCGTGCTGGCCCCAACCAAGGCTGCGGTGCTGGCCGAACTGGACCTGCGCGAAGCCCAGGGTCTGCCCGTGGCCCAGTTCCTGAGGAAAAAGGCGGGCCAGTCCTTCTATAACGCCTCGTCCTTCGACCTGAAAAAGCTCATGGGCGACCAGGACAACATTGCGGCCAACCTGCGGGCTTACATCCTCGGCTTCTCGCCCGAGGTGCGCGACATCTTCGACAAGTTCGAGTTCGACACTCAAATCGACCGTCTGGCCAAAGCGGGCCTGCTCTACCAGGTCGTCGAAAAATTCACCCAAATCGACATGCACCCGGATCATGTCACGAACCACCAGATGGGCCTCGTCTTCGAGGAACTGATCCGCCGCTTCGCCGAACTCTCGAACGAAACCGCGGGGGAACACTTCACTCCGCGCGAGGTCATCCGCCTGATGGTCAACCTCATATTCGTTGAGGATGACGAAGCGCTGTGCCGGACCGGCATCGTTCGCACGATCTATGACCCGACGGCCGGCACGGGCGGCATGCTTTCGGTCGCCGAGGAATATCTGACCGACATGAACCCCACGGCCTCGGTCTCGCTTTACGGGCAGGAACTGAACCCGGAATCCTACGCCATCTGCAAGGCGGACATGCTGATCAAGGGTCAGGATGTCGGTAACATCACCTTCGGCAATACCCTGTCGGATGACGGGCATGAGGGCGAGAAATTCGACTACATGCTGTCGAACCCGCCCTTCGGCGTTGAATGGAAGAAGGTCGAGAAAGCCGTCCGTGCCGAGCATGAGCAAAAGGGCCATGCCGGCCGCTTCGGCCCCGGCCTGCCGCGCGTCTCGGATGGCTCGCTGTTGTTCCTGATGCACCTGCTGTCCAAGATGCGCCCGGCATCGCAGGGCGGCTCGCGCTTCGGCATCGTGTTGAACGGCTCGCCGCTCTTCACCGGCGGCGCGGGCTCGGGCGAAAGCGAGATCCGCCGCCATGTTCTGGAATCCGATCTGGTCGAGGCCATCGTCGCCCTGCCGACCGACATGTTCTACAACACCGGCATCGCCACCTATGTCTGGATCTTGACCAACCGCAAGCCCGAGGCGCGCAAGGGCAAGGTCCAGCTGATCGACGGATCGGGCTTCTGGCAGAAGATGCGCAAAAGCCTCGGCTCCAAGCGCAAGGAACTGGCCGAGGCTGACATCACCACCATCACTCGGCTCTTCGGCGAGTTCACCGAGGCCGAGCTTGCCCGGATCATCGACGCCGACGGGAAGGAGATCGGGACCGAGATCCTGGCGCCCGGTCAGACGCCCCCCGCCGCGCCGCAAGGCGGCAAGATCAAGCTCGCGCCGCTGTCGCGCATTCTGCCGAATGAGGCCTTCGGTTATCGCAGCATCACCGTCGAGCGCCCCCTACGCGATGAGGATGGCAAGATCGTCGTCGGCCAGAAGGGCAAGGCCAAGGGCAAGCCGCAGCCGGATTCAAGCCTGCGCGATACCGAGAATGTGCCGCTGGCCGAGGAGGCCGAGGCCTATTTCGCGCGCGAGGTTCTGCCCCATGCCGCGGACGCCTGGATCGATCCCGACAAGACCAGGACCGGCTACGAGATCCCCTTCAACCGGCATTTCTATGTCTTCGAGCCGCCGCGCCCGCTGGCCGAGATCGATGCCGATCTCGCCGGGGTCACCGCGCGGATTCAGGAGATGCTGAAGGGGCTCACGGCATGAAGCGCTATCCGGCCTATAAGGACAGCGGTGCAGTATGGCTCGGCGAGACGCCCGAGCATTGGAGATCAAAACGGCTCGGCTCCTGTTTCAAGGAGCGGCGCGAGACGGTTAGCGATAGGGACTTCCCGCCCCTTTCAGTCACTATGAACGGAATAGTGCCGCAGCTCGATACAGCGGCGAAAACCGACGACGGTGACAACCGTCGATTGGTCCGGGCCGGTGATTTTGTTATCAACAGTCGATCGGACAGGAAGGGTTCCTCCGGCCTATCATCTAAAGACGGCTCCGTTTCGTTGATCAATACGGTTATCACGCCAAGTGAAGGTATAATCCCAATCTTTGCCCACTGGCTCCTGCGAAGTAGATCATTTCAGGAGGAGTTTTATCGTTGGGGGCGTGGGATCGTGGCAGATCTCTGGACGACGCGTTACAGTGACATGAAGCCCATTTGGCTGTCTATCCCACCCCTCCCCGAACAACGCGCCATCGCTGATTTCCTCGACCGGGAGACGGCGAAGATCGATGCCTTGGTGGAGGAGCAGCGCCGCCTGATCGCGCTTTTGGCCGAGAAGCGTCAGGCCGTCATCAGCCACGCCGTCACCCGCGGCCTGAACCCCGCCGCCCCCCTCAAACCCTCGGGCATCGACTGGCTCGGGGATATCCCGGAAGGGTGGGGGGCACTTAGCCTGCGCCATTGTGCCACGAGCATTCAGACTGGCGGCACGCCGTCCGACGTTGCTCCCGCCGAGGATCTAGTCGGCGGGTTCTTGTGGTTTACTCCCGGTGATTTTGGAGATTCACTTGAGATTACGGCCTCCTCGCGAGCCATTTCCCCGGAGGCGATGGCGGCAGGTGGAGTTCGAGTTTTCCCGGCGGGATCAGTCCTTATCGTCAGCATCGGCGCGACACTTGGGAAGGTCGCCGTCACTTCCGAACCCTGTTCCGCTAATCAGCA
The DNA here is from genome assembly GCF_031854425.1 of Paracoccus broussonetiae. Taxonomy (NCBI): domain Bacteria; kingdom Pseudomonadati; phylum Pseudomonadota; class Alphaproteobacteria; order Rhodobacterales; family Paracoccaceae; genus Paracoccus; species Paracoccus broussonetiae. Next base: position 21,084 of record NZ_JAVRQI010000028.1, read on the forward strand.
AATAAACGCAGTAGTGCCAAATGCAAAGGTTCGCTCGCGCTTTCTCGGCTACTCCTTGGCGGAAAAAAGCGCCGTGATGCGTTATTTGTCGAACGCCTCCACTATCGGCATCATGAACCAAGAGAAGACCAAGGAAATTGTGATCGCTGTTCCAACTTTGCTTGAGCAGGACGAAATCGCCAACTTCCTAGATGCGACTTGCGCAGAGTATGCGTCGCTGAGCGAGGTTGCCACCTCGGCAATCACTCTGCTGCAAGAACGTCGCGCGGCATTGATCTCGGCTGCGGTCACCGGCAAGATCAATGTTTGCGAGGCGGTGGCGCTTGTCGCTGCATCCCGGCATTCCCTGGGGGTCTCGGCGATGGTTGCGGGCGTGGTGATCGCCAGATATGGGCGGCAGTCGGGCCACGGGCGGGTTTGGCTTCAGAAAATGCTCTTCATGACGCAAACCCATGCAAACATCGACGAGATTGAAGGACGTTTCCTTCGTGAACCAGCCGGACCGCTGGATCGCGATCTTCGCGACCGGGTCGAAGCGGATCTGACTGCCGCCAATGCCATCCGCGTGACACGGGTGCAGGGCGAGCGAGAAGCATATCATTACGAGTTTCTGGGCGATGCCGCGCAGTTGCGCGCCGACCTCAGCGCGGCGCTTGGCGTCCGGATGGACGGGTTCGAGCGCCTGACGGATCGCTTGGGCGACCTGAACACCAAGGGCATCGAGGCGGTCGCAACCCTTTATGCGGTATGGAACGACTTCCTGATTGACGGCCAGACTCCGGGCGATAGCTACATCACTCGCGAAGTGCTGGAGAACTGGCATCCCGAAAAAAGCGAGAAATTCTCGGCGGATGAACTCGATACGTGGCTGGCATGGATGCGCCGTCAGGACATCGTGCCAAGCGGGACAGGGCAGAAGACGTATACGGGAAGGTTGTTCGTCTGATGGCGACACATAAGGAAATCGGCTTCGAAGAGGTGATTTGCGATCATCTTGCCACCCAAGGTTGGCTGTATTCGGTCGGCGACGCCGCAGGCTTTGACCGCGCCCGCGCGCTCTTCCCGGCGGACATTGCCGCTTGGCTTGATGCGACTCAGCCGAAAGCCTGGGCCGATGCCAAGGCCCGGCATGGCGAAGCCGTGATCCTTGACCGTTTGCGCAAGCAGCTTGACGAACGCGGCACGCTGGAGGTGCTGCGCAGGGGGATCGAGATCCTCGGCCTCAAGGCGCCTCTGATCTTCGCACAGTTCCGCCCCGCCATGGGCATGAATCCCGATATCACCGCCCGATACGAGGCCAATCGCCTGCGCGTCGTGCGGCAGCTGCGCTATTCGCTGGCGAATGAGAAGTGCATGGACCTTGTGCTGTTCCTGAACGGTATTCCCGTCGCGACGGCCGAGCTGAAGACCGACTTCACGCAGTGCGTCGAGGATGCTGTCGACCAGTATCGCTTCGACCGCAAACCCGTCGAGAAGGGCCAGAAGCCCGAGCCGCTGCTGTCTTTCCCCGGCGGCGCGCTCGTCCATTTCGCGGTCAGCGACAGCGAAGTGATGATGGCGACAAAGCTCGACGGCCCGGCCACGCGCTTCCTGCCCTTCAACAAGGGCGATCACGGTGCCAAGGGCAACCCGGTGAACCCCGCGGGCCATCGCACCGCCTATCTCTGGGAAGAGATCTGGGCGCGCGAAAGCTGGCTCGACATCCTTGGCCGCTACATGGTCGGCACGCAGAACGCCAAGAAACAGCTGACCGGTATGATCTTCCCGCGCTTCCATCAGTTGGACGCGACCCGCAAGCTGCGCGCCGCCGTGCTGGAGGAAGGTCCGGGCGGCAAATATCTGATCCAGCATTCTGCCGGGTCGGGCAAGACGAACTCGATCGCCTGGACCGCGCATCTGCTCGCCGACCTGCATGACGCGAAGGACGAGAAGATCTTCTCCTCGGTCGTGGTGGTGTCGGACCGGAACGTGATCGACACCCAGTTGCAGGAGGCGATCTTCTCGTTCCAGCGGACGGCAGGCGTGGTCGAGACGATCACCAATGAGACTGGCTCAAAAAGCGAGAAGCTGGCCGAGGCGCTGGCGGGTGGCAAGAAAATCGTCGTCTGCACGATCCAGACCTTCCCCTTTGCCCTAAGCGCCGTGCAGGAACTGGCCGCAACGACCGGCAAGCGCTTCGCCGTGATCGCCGACGAGGCCCATTCCAGCCAGACCGGCGAGGCGGCATCAAAACTGAAGCAGGTGCTGTCGGCCGAGGATCTGGCCGCCGTGCAGGATGGGGGCGAGATCGGTGCCGAGGATATCCTCGCCATGCAGATGGCGGCAAAGGCTTCACCCTCTGGCATCAGCTTCGTCGCCTTCACCGCGACGCCCAAAGCCAAGACGATGGAACTGTTTGGGCGCCGTCCAAACCCGGAGGCACCCGCCGGTCCCGGTAACCTGCCCGAGCCCTTCCATGTCTATTCGATGCGTCAGGCGATCGAGGAAGGCTTCATCCTCGATGTCCTGAAGAACTACACGCCCTATTCACTGGCCTTCAAACTGGCCAATGACGGCAAGGAGTTCGACGACAAGGAGGTCGAGCGCAGCGCCGCCCAGAAGTCCCTGATGCAATGGGTGAAGCTGCATCCCTGGAACATCAGCCAGAAAGTCGCGATCGTCGTCGAGCATTACCGCTCTACGGTCATGCCGCTGCTGGGCGGTCAGGCGAAGGCGATGGTCGTGGTAGAAAGCCGCAAGGAGGCCGTCCGCTGGCAGCTGGCAATCCGGAAATACATCGCCGAGAAAGGCTATGCCCTCGGGACGCTCGTGGCGTTTTCTGGTGAGGTGAACGACGATGAAAGCGGTCCTGAACCGTTCGCGGAGATCAGCAAGACGCTGAACCCCGGGCTGAAAGGCGATATCCGCGAGACCTTCAAAGGGCCGAACTTCCACGTTCTGATCGTGGCGAACAAGTTCCAGACCGGCTTCGACCAGCCGCTGCTTTGCGGGATGTATATCGATCGCCGCCTCGCGGGCATTCAAGCCGTTCAGACCCTGTCGCGCCTCAACCGCGCCTGGCAATCGGGCGAGTTGGTCAAGGACACGACCTATGTCCTCGACTTCGCCAACAGCGCCGAAGACATCCTGACCGCCTTCAAGACCTACTACGAGACCGCTGAGCTCGAGGCGGTCACCGATCCCGACCAGGTGCTGGACCTGCGGGCCAAGCTGGATGCCCTCGGCTACTACGACGATTTTGAAGTTGATCGGGTGGTGAAGGCGGAACTGGATCCCAAGGCCAGCCATGCCGCGCTTTCCTCGGCCATCGAACCGGTAGCCGATCGGCTGCTGAAGGCCTTCAAAGCCGCGCGAGATGCAGAGACGAGGGCAAAGGCCGAAAGCAACGAGAAGGCCGCCGTTGCGGCGAAGCAGGAGCAGGAAGCGCTGATCGTCTTCAAGTCCAACATGGGCGCGTTCCTGCGGCTTTACGCGTTCCTGTCGCAGATCTTCGATTATGGCGCGACTGCGATCGAGGCGCGCAGCATCTTTTTCCGCCGCTTGACCCCGCTGCTAGATTTTGGCCGCGAGCGTGCGGGGGTGGACCTGAGCAAGGTGACCCTGACCCATCACAAGCTCTTCACCGGCGGCAAAAAGGATCTGAGCCTTGGTGCAAGTGGTGAGAAACTGAAACCCATCTCCGAGACCGGATTGGGCAGTGTCCAAGACAAGGAAAAGGCGCTGCTGTCCCAGATCGTCGAAAAGCTCAATGATCTGTTCACCGGCGATCTGACCGACAGTGACCAGCTTTCATACGCCATGGCCGTGAAAGGCAAGTTGCTTGAGAACAAGATGCTAGTCCAGCAGGCGTCAAGCAACATGAAAGCGCAGTTCGCCAACTCACCCGTCCTGAAGAATGCTCTGCTCGACGCGATCATCGAGGCGCTCGATGCCCATTCCGAAATGAGCAAGCAGGCGCTGGGATCCGAGGTGGTACAGGAGGGTCTCAAGGATGCACTGATGGGGCCTGGGCGGCTGTATGAGTCCTTACAGGAACGCGCTGTGTAAGATAGCGCTCGTGGCACCGCAGAGCATTGGAGTCCGGAAGATGGCTATGACTTGTGCTTCCACCAGATAAGGAATTTCGGGCGTTTGCTGCTCACTGCGCTGCGGCACGGCGCCCGCGGCATGATTGAGAAAGCAGTCTCTCAGGCGACGCGCAGCGAGAACGGCGCTTCACAACTTGGTTGGGCGGGAAGCTGTCTGTCGGTGGCGCAGCGTTGCGGCCGCAGCATATGGCCAAAGCAGCCACTCAACCATGGGTGCGGCGTTATCCACGCCCGTTCGACATGGCGGGCGGACAGCGGCAGTTCGCTGCAGATGCGCCTTATTCTTGCTTGGCCGCGGGAAGCTGACATCCATCCGATCTTGGCAGGAGTTAGTCCGCTGCACCGCCGCACGGCCGTTTCGAGCCCATGGACTGCCGCTCGCGCGGCAACGGCGCCCTAGGCAGATGTCATGCCGTTGACCCGTCCGATGTGCATTTGGTTTTGGCGCTTGTTCCTCGTCCGGCAGCTTGGCCTGCATCGCGAAGGGAAGCTGACCTTCCATGGCGACACGAACGGTTGGCCCAGGCGGATGTTCGCGCAGTGGTTCGTTCCGTTCCGCAAGTCCGAATGGGTCGTCTACGCCAAGCCACCCGTCGGCCGTCCCGAGGCCGTATTAGCCGCCGGATCGGTGCGAGGAAGAGGTGTTCAGATCCGCGTAGCGGGAGCGTTTACAATATGATGTGCAGCGTCCCGTAAATGCCCTATACTTGGTGTTATGACCAAGTTTCTTACATCCAACCAGATGCTCGGAGAGATCGGCGAGGCGGCGGTGCGTCGCCGGTTTTTGGACATGGGCTTTCAGTTCGACGGCCGCGGAAGACTCGAGGCCGGCATCGACGGCATCGCCGAAGTGATGATCGACGGGAAGCCGCTGGCGCAGATGATTGCCGTGCAGGTCAAGGCGACTCAGGAGGCGAAGTACTCGGCCGAGACGGACCAGGGCTTCACCTATCTGCTTAGGAGTAAGGACCTTGAATACTGGCGACCGTCAAACCTGCCTGTCATCATCGTTCTCTACCGCCGCTCCGATGAGACTTTCTACTGGAAGGAAGTCCCGCGCGGTGTCAGCGCGGAGGACCGCCGGCTGCAGTTCGACAAGCAGCAGGACGTTCTCGACAGGAATGCCGTCGACCGCCTCGCCGCGCTGGCTGTTCCGAAGATCGGCGCGGGCTACTACGTGCCCCCGCTGGGCGACGGCGAAGAGGCGCTGGTCAATATCCTGCCACTCATTCTGCCGTCGGAAATCTACGTGGCTTCGACCCCGTATTCGGGGCGCAAGGCGACGGCGCTGCTTCTGGAGAGCGACGGGCCCCCGCGCTTCGACTGGGTGATCCGTGGCGGTTCGTTCTGGTCGTTCCACGACCCGAGAAGATCGTTATGCCGGGAGATCGTCGATCTCGATCAGGTCGAGGCCGTGGAGACGAATTACCTCGCCTTCCATGAGGACCTGAACGAGCAGCATCATTTTGCGTATCTCCTGAAGAACGCGCTCAGGCACCAAGTCCGTGCCGATCTGAACTGGCACAAGGATAACGCGCTGCTCTACTTCAGGGCGCTGGCTGCCGACACGCCGCGACGGTTCTACTACGAGTCCGCGAAGAACAAGACTCATGCCGACGTCGTCAATGTCGTGACCAGCAAAAAGGACCAAGGACAGGTCGCCTACGTCCGGCACCATGCCTTCGTGCCGCGCTTCGAGGTGCTCGGCGATCAGTGGTATTTGGTCATCACCCCGACTTATTACTTCACGACCAACGGCTTTACGCCGCACTCGTATCCGCATGCGCTTCTGTCAGGCAAGAAGCGGCTCGATAACAGCGGATCGCTGCGCGGGCAGGTCATCATGTGGCACAGGTTTCTGGCCCAGAACGGGCGGGCCAGCGACGATCTTTTCGCGCCCGAGCAGGCTGAAGAACCGTGCCTCGCATTTGCCGAGCCGCCGCAGATCACTCTGGAGACGCGGGTGCCGGAAGACGTTTGGGGCTCTCCGAAAAAGAAGGCGGAGGAGAGCGCTGACCAGGAAAGGCTCGCAATATGATGAATTTCGAAAGCAAAATCTTCGCCGAGCCGGAGCTGGAGTTTGGCGACAAGTATCACCATCCGGACCCGCGGCTCGGTCTGATCGAGGCCGGTCCGTTGCAGGCGCCGCTCGGTGATGTGATCAAGATCGGGGTGGTCGGCAGCGCCAAGACCGTCGAGGACACGGGAAAATTTCTCGCGGCCGCAACGGCAGGCTTTGCGGGCAAGTCGGCCAAACACCCGAACCTGCATCCGGATTTTCCAGGGCTGGGCAATGCCAATCCGTTCAACTGCCGGTTCGAGATAAGCGAGAAGGCATCATTCGCTTTGCCCCAAGGCCGGATCGAAAAGATCAGGAAGGAGCCTGATCACAAGAAAGCCGTCGAGATGGCTGTCGACGACATCATCACCCAGCTCGAGACCTTGGATGAGAGCAGTCACCGCCCGGATGTCGCGATCGTTGCCCTGCCGGTCAGACTGATCGAGCGCGTCTGGAGCGCGAAGGTCGATGCCAAGAGCTCGACCGAAAGAGAGGACAGCAGCGGTTCAGATGCCCCAAATTTTCGGGGCATGCTCAAAGCGCGGGCGATGGGACTGAGCTTTCCGGTGCAGATCGTCTGGGAGGACGTCATCGACGATGAGGCCAAAATCTCTCAGAAGGTGAAGGAGAGCAAGGCGCGGGATATCCAAGACCCGGCGGGGCGGAGCTGGAACCTTCTAACGACGCTTTACTACAAAGCCACTGGCCGCATTCCTTGGCGCCGCAGGGCGCGCGAAGGCGAATTTACGGCCTGCTATGTCGGTATCAGCTTCTACCGCGAGGCCGGCGGCCAGCAGCTCTTTACCAGCGCTGCGCAGATGTTCGATGAGCGCGGACGCGGTTTCATCCTCAAGGGCAAGCGCGCCCAGACGGAAAGCCGTGGCCGCCACCCGTACATGACCTTCAACGATGCCTACGATCTCATCTCGAAAGCGCTCTCGCAGTACAAGAACCACCACAAGAACTTTCCGGCGCGCGTGATCGTGCTCAAGACATCGCGTTTACGGGAGGAAGAGGCTGAAGGTGTCCTGAAGGCACTCGAGGAAGCCGGAACCGAGCTCAGCGATCTGGTCTGGGTTCAGGAGTCCGCTTCGATCAAAGTCCTGCGTGACGGCAATTATCCGGTGCTTCGCGGGACCTTCGTCGATCTCGGCGGCCGCGGTCTTCTTTATACGAACGGCAGCATTCCGTACTATGGCACATATCCCGGTCTCTACGACCCGCGGCCGCTACTGCTTTGCCCGCACGAAAGCTGCAACAGCACAATCAGCCAGCTCGCCGAGGAGGTCTTTTCCCTGACCAAGATCAACTGGAACTCGACGCAGATGAACCAGCGGCTACCTATCCCGATCAGGGCTGCACGCAAGGTCGGCGAGGTCCTCAAATATATCGGTGAAGGACAGTTCGTGAGCTCTGATTACAGGCGATACATATGATGCCCGCTAACGACCTGGACGCTCTCGCCGCAGGGCTCTTCAAGACCTTCGCGCGCTTCGAGTATGCTTTGAAGGCTGCTGAGTTTCACAAGGGTGAGGGCGCGGCGGAAGCCAACTGGCGCACGTTTGCCGAGTCCGTTGCCGCGAGCTTCGAAGAGCCGGCAAGCGAGGAATTCGCGCAAGCAATCGCCTATATGCTCGCTAATCCACCGAAAAAGCAGATCGTCGAAGGTGGCGTTCTGGGATGGAGCGCGTCAGCACCGCAAACTGATCTTCAGTCGGACAGGGTGCTGATCTACGTGCGCCGCGTGAGGAACAATCTTTTTCATGGCGGTAAGTTCAATGGCCGGTGGTTCGAGCCGCAAAGAAGTGCCGTGCTTCTGCAGCATTCCCTTACAATTCTGAGTGCCTGTCTGGCTGCTTCGCCGGCTGTGAGCGAAGCTTATCACAATGAGCCATAGTGCGCTGCTCCCGCCATCTTCAGCTTGCTCGATCGATGCTGCAAGAGCAAGGGACGGCGAACTGCTCCGAGAGAGTTGCAGCCGCGCGCCGTCGCCCGTGTCATGCGGGATACCGTTGTCGATCCGGCCATTTACCTCTGGAGTAGCGAACGTCGGCTCTGCCCTTCGTCCTTATGGCCCGAATGGCTGCGGCGTCATTAGAGCACTCACGCGAACGGCAGAAAAGGCCTGACTCCGGTCATCGGGCCCGTGAAAATGATGTGCAATGCACGAATGGCCGATTCCGTTAAGCCGCGCCGCGGCGCAAATCTCTGCCTCGAGTGTCGGCTTTGAGCAGGCCCTCCCCTGCTTAGCGGTCGGGAGGCGCCGTCGACGAGGGTTCACTCGTTTTGCCCCGCAGCATGTTACTCGTGAGCCCATCACCGACACTCGCGTCGGCCGTAAGCCTGCGGTGAGGGCCGTCTGCTCTGACTGAGCAAATGGTCGTAAGGCATAGCCTTATG
>NZ_JAVRQI010000029.1:0-29076 GCF_031854425.1 Paracoccus broussonetiae
CGTCGCGCTGAACCGGGCCGACATCGACAGCGAAGATTTTGCCGAGACCGGCCTGCTGCGCATCCGGCTGCTGCATACCAAGACCAGCGGCCCGGAGCTGGCGCTGCGCCTGCCGCTGAAGGGTCGTGCGGCGCGCGCGGTGATGCGCTGGATCGCGGTGGCGCGGATCGAGGACGGGCCGCTGTTCAGGCCGGTGAGCCAGGCCGACCGGGTGCTCAGGCGCCGCCTCTCCGCCGATGGCCTGCGCCAGGTGCTGCGTCATCGCCTGGTGCTGGCCGGCTACCCAGCCGAATTCGCCAGCCCGCACGGGCTGCGCGCCGGCTTCCTGACCCAGGCCGCGCTCGACCACACCCCCCTGCCCGCCGCCATGCAGCTCAGCCTGCATCGCTCGGTCCAGCAGGCCCAGGGCTACTATGCCGATGTCGATATCGCCGAGAACCCGGCCACGGATTTGCTGGGGTGAGGCTACGACCCTAGCGTACTATTCCGCCCCCTTATCGGCATCAGACCGTATGATAAAACCCACATTTGTGGATTTATTGACTCATGGGTCACGCTTCGTCTTCCCTGAAGAAAAACCGGTGATGACCCCGATTGCCGGATCAACGATCTTCTCAATATCGGGCACCAGACTCTGGGTGCGGATCATCGCGAAGATGCGAATTTCAGTTTCAGGAAAGACCTCGCGCAACAACTCCGCGCAAGCGTATGTCGTGCGGCCCAATGTAAGCACGTCATCGACGAGCGTGATCTTGTCCGGTATGAAGAAGGGCCGTTCCGCCTCGATACTTTCCATGTGAACCGGCACGATCGGCCTGTCATCCGCTCCTTGCGAGTTCGACGACTTGGGAACCGCCTTCACTCTTTTCAGGTAAGTTTGCACATTCTGGCCAAAGCCGTGCTCGTGCAACACGTCACAGATGACCTTAGCGGGCCAGAGCGCCCCTTCCGGAAGCGGTGCAGAGCGTGGCACCGGCACCAGGGTTACATCCGGCCCCAGAAATGGTCGCAGAATGTCCGCCTTGGGGTTTTGTAGGTGCGGGATCGCCGAGGCGATGATATCGACTCGGCCAGCCTTGATGGCACCACACGTGCCCCGAGATCGTTTTGAAAGGTCCGAGCTGCCGCGTGGGGAGTAATTGGCGAACGTGCCGTACTCATAGCTCGAAGGCACGAACACCTCCGGCAGTGTAATTCGGGATATCGAGCAGAATATCCGGAAGATCTTCACGCCGCAGAACTTGGGCACCGTATTCTAGGAGCTGTTTCGGCCAAGTCAGGTTCGGATTGGTCGCGACGTTTTCTAGCAGGTAGAGATCGCGGCCAAGCCGAATAGCTTCCCATCCCTGGTGACGTGTCCCGCTCCTCTCACTCGCTTCAATGACGATGGTTGCATCACAGATGAGCGCCATCGTCCGGTTGCGGCGCGGGAAGTTCTCGCCTTTGCCAGGATAGCCTTCGGGGAACTGTGAAATCGCCAAGTGGTTGCGTTTGATCTCTTCGAGCAGCCCCGCATTCTTGGCCGGATACGCCTTAGACAATGGCGTGCCCAGCACCGCAATGGTACGCCCGCCCTCATCAATGGCTGTTCTATGCGCTACCGTGTCAATTCCCTCCGCGAGGCCGCTGACCACGACAATGCCCTGCTGCACCAAAGCACGTGTGACAGCCTGCGCCCGTTTGATGCCGTCAGGGGTGGCTTTCCGGGAACCTACAATCGCCACACGCGAGCCTTCTGTCAGAAGTGACGTATCACCAGCCGTGTACAGCACGTCCGGTGCGTTCTTCTCTTCTACCGGGCCGAACGGCCCAAGGGCTTCTCTGGTTCTCAACTCTGCGTGCATACTCATCCTGCGGCGATGTTGCCTATGTCACCGCCCTCCCTTTGCTTGTTACGCCCCAGGTAGCGTTTCCTGCAAGGTGTCGCACAAACCCACATTTGTGCATTTGTTTATTTGCGGGTTATTCCCGCCTCATCTTCCAGTTCTTGTGTGCGCGTCTTGATATAGGCTTGCAGCTCGCCAACCATCTTCCGGTCCGTGGCACTGCACGCCGTTTTGAACCGCGTGTGCAAACTTGCCGGAAGATCCAGGCTTAGGCGTTTGGTCGGTTCATCTGGCACAGACTTGGAGGCGTGCGTCGCCACTTTTCTCGTGTCGTGTCCCGCCCCGCCACGCTCGAACGCGAGGATTTGATCATCCGTTGGCTGCTTCGGCTTTGGAGCCGCTGAAAATGTCTTCTTCGACATACCGCTCAATCTCTTTCGTCAGTTGGTCGATCTCGCGGGCTGCATTGCTATCGCCTGCCCACTCAAAAATCGTTTGCCCCATGGTCATGCCTTCGGCGAAGGCCACTCGCTGCTCGATCTCACTTGCCAAAATCGGCAAACCCGCCTCGGCAGCCATGTTGCGAATATCGCGCCCTATGACAGTTTTCCCGATCTTGCGGGAAACCACAAACCCACATTTGAGGGATGGCTTAAATTCTTGTGCCTCTTTCACCTGCCGCACCGTCAAGTCGGATGCCCAAGTCGAGAGACCGGACGGCTCGATCGGCAGTGCCACGAAATCAGAGGCAACGATACAGGACCGGGCGATCTCTTCCGCATGCGGCGGCCCGTCGATTACCGTATGGGAGTAATCCCGGGCAAGCTTCAGCGCATCGCGCGCCATATTGGCCCGTGCCATGCTAACGACCTGAAAGGGCGCGTCTTCACGCAAGCTCGCCCATGTCGTGGCCGAGCCTTGCTTGTCCGCGTCGATCAGCAATACTCGATGGCCTTGGCGTGCCAAGCAGCCCGCCACATTCACCGATAGGGTAGTTTTGCCAACGCCGCCTTTTTGATTCAGGAACGATATGATCATGGATCGATTAAGCCACATTAGTGGAAAAGCGTAAAGGCACAAATGTGGGTTTGTGCCTTTAGTTTTGATATGCGCCGCGCTTCTTGCAAAAGGCAAGGAAGTGCTTGTCCGCGTCCTTCACATCAATGGCCTTGTCACGTACCCAAGACCTCCACTCGTTCTCCAGCACGTAGATATCCCAACCCGGCGCGAGCTGTCGGGCCTCGTCATGCGTATCGAGTTTTTTGAATCCCAGAGATTGGAAGGGGGGTGCTATCACGACCTCAGCGCCCTTAGGACGAAACACGACATTATCACCCTCAATGCTCATGACATAATCTGGCAGATGATCATGCGCATCGTCATCTTCGATAATTTTGGACAGGAGCCGCCGGAACTCCTTTGTGGTCGAACCCGAGCCGCATTTGTCGCGCAAAAGTTCAAGGCCACACGTCCATTTTGATTGAGCTCCACAGTGCTTGCGGGCTAGCTCATAGAGTCGCCGTTCGAGCGGCTTTCTAAGAAAAAAGTACTGCTTGTTCAGTGTTAAGACGTGGTTGTTCTCAATCGCATCAAACACCCAATCTGACAGGGTAATCTCGACATCGAGCATCCGACCGTCACGCGTCTCGCGAACAATCTCCGCGGACTCGATAAGGCCAAATACCTTGAAATACTCCTTGCCTCCTTGGCGGATGTTTGTCTCGATCTGCGTTCCTTGCAGCCGCCGTAGCGCGTCTTTCAAGAGCTGATACCCTTGACCAGAGGTCTGGCGGTTCGTCGCTACAAGCAGGTCATGCGCCTTGAATCTCATCGAGCGACTGACCTTTCGCCCTTCGTTGAGTGCAGCCATGCATTGGCTGATGCAATAGATCAGCACATCACGATCATGCACTGTAGCCAAACCATAACGCGATGGGGAAACTTCAATCGAATTGTCGCCGTTCTGATAACACCGCGGTTTCATGTCCGGCTTCGTCGACAGGGAGAACACCGGGTGCTCCATTGAGGCCATATCCCCTTTGGGCACAGCGTCCACAATATCACAAACGAAGAGATCTTTTTGTGGATGACGGTCAGGCAGAAGGGGGGAGCGCGAATTCGTCATTTCACACACCTTCCATCAGCCCCAGATTCGTCATTTCACACACCATAGCATACTATCGTCATTGCACACACCCGACGTCAAGACTCGTCATTTCACACACCCTAGGCGGCCTGTGGATAACTTCAATCTCTATCGTCATTTCACACACCTAGATTCGTCATTTCACACACCTAGATTCGTCATTTCACACACCGGCATGTAGAAAAAAAGTAGTTTTTACATTGAGTTATGAGAGGGTTTCTGGTGCGTAACTCTAATATAACTCTATTTAACCCTCAGTAGGATGCCCACAAACCCACATTTGCGGGCATCTCGACCATGTCTGGTCTGGGTTCATGGCTGCGGCTCATAGAGATCCCTGAACTCAGGATCGGCGTAGTAGCGCAGCTTGCGGGCGAGGGTGATCGGCTGGCCCTGGATGCGCAGAAGCTGGGCTTCGGGCGGCAGCTGCATGATCTCGTCCGGGGTCAGCAGATCGCGGCCGGTGGCGCTGGTGGTGGTGCTGTCGAACTCGCCCGGCTTCTGGTTCAAGCTGCGGGTGGCGGTGGTTTCCCTGCCGATGCCCTGGCTCAGCCATTGAGCGGTTTCGAGATCGTTGACGCCAAAGACCTGCTGCACGCCGGCATTGGCGATGAAGGTGCCGGCCCGGGCGCCGTAGAGGGCTTTCAGCTGGCTCAGGTCCTGCAGGATCGGCCAGAGCTGGATGCCGTAGCCCGCCATCAGCCCCATGGCGCGCTCGACCGCCTCGAGCCGCCCCAGCGCCGCGAACTCGTCGAGCAGGAACAGGGCAGGGGCCTGCCTGGCCCAGGAAGCCGTCCGGGGCTCCGTGGGCGGCACAGGGCCCCTGCGCGGCTCCCTGCGCCTCTCCGGGGCGCTGAGAGGCTGTGAGGGACCTCCCAGCGGCTCTGCGGCCTCTCCGGGCCCTTCCGGTCCGGTGAGAGCCCCTGAGAGCGCTGCAGCGGTTGCCTGAGGGCGTTCCGCGCCATCGGGACGCTCGGCGTCCCTTGCGATGTCCTGCAGCGCCTCGGCGACCAGCAGGCGCAGCCAGCGGCTATAGGCATCGAGCCGGTTCGGCGGCAGCACCAGGAAGACCGATGTCACTTCGTGGCGCAGACCGGCGAAGCGCAGGTCGGAGCGGCTCATCGCGGCGGTGATGCGCGGGCTGTCAAGGAAATGGGTGTGACGCTGCGCGTTCGAGAGCACCGAGGCCGCCTCGCGATCGGCTTTGCCGAGAAAGCGGTTGGCGGCGCGGGCGATGAGGCCGTGGGCCGCATCGCTCTGCTGCATGAGTTCCAGCAGCTCGCGGAAACGTTCCGGCGGCAGGGTCAGGTAATCCCGCACCGCGGCAAGACTGCGGCGTGCCGGCTCCTCGTGGCGGGCGGCGAACATGATCAGCCCGCCGAGCAGCGCTTTGGCCTCCTCGTTCCAATGCGCCTCGGAGGTCTGTCCGGGCGGATCCATCACCAGCGCCTCGGCCAGGCCCGCGGCATCCTCGCCGAGATCGGGGCTGTCGGATACCAGCCGGTCGAGCGGGTTATAGGCGGCGCCGGGCAGGCCGGTGACGCCGAAGGGGTCGAGGACATGCACGGCGCCGAACTTTTGCCGTGCCCTTGCGGTGATCCTGGCATTCTCGCCCTTGGGGTCGATGACCAATACCGAGCGGTTGGCGGTCAAGAGGTTCGGGATGACGGTGCCGACGCCCTTGCCGGCCCGGGTCGGGGCCAGCGTGATCAGATGCGCCGGGCCGTCATAGCGGAGGAGCCGGTTGGTGTCGGCATCCCTCCCGATCAGCAGCCCCTCGCCGCGCTGGAGCGCGGCGCGCTCGCGCCTGGAGCTGAACCGGGCCGAGCCATGGCTGTCGCGGCCGATCCCGGTGAAGAGCGGGCCGAGGCCGCAATATTGCGCGCAGGCGATTAGCGCCAGGGCGCAGGCCGGCAGCAGGACCAGCGCCAGGCCGATCCAGCCCAGGACTGTCACCGGCCATTCATCGCGCAGCCCGGCGCCGCCCTCGACCAGGTCACGTAGCAGGAAGAAGAGGAGGAACCCGATGCCGCTGCCCGCGCCGAGGGCGAAGAGCAGCAGCACGATCCCTACCGGCACGGCAATGGCCAGCACCCCGAGCGTGACCAGGAGCCGGAACAGCCGGCCGATCAGCGCGATCACCGCGGCTCTCCGTCGCTCCTCCAAGCCGGGCCTGCGGCCGCGAACGCCGCCGGCGCAACCATGGCCTCGCGATCACCGGCATACGGCGCCGCAGCGCCCGGATCGGCCTCCGTCGCATTGGCAGGCGCGGCACCAGCGTCCTCTCCCGAAAACGCCCCGATCTCGATGCCCTCCGCATCCCCGGCCGGCGTCCTCGCGGCGGCCTTCACCTCCCAGCCGTCGAAGGTCCTGCGATCCTGTTCGCGCGGCAAGTTGCGAACCAGACGATCAAGCATGGCACTCGCATTGCTGTCGCGGGCGGCGAGGTCGATCAGGGCGCCGCCGAGGATGACCTTGCGCCTGGTATCAAGCTTGCGTTCCTTCGCGACTTCCCGGTTCTTCAGCGCCTGCAATCGTGCCCTGGCCTGGGCATAGCGCTTCTCGGCCCGTTCGAGCTCGGTCTCTGCCATCGAAAAACTCCTTCGGTCTCAGAAATACCTGTGATGAAATCTGACTTGAAACGACAACCACCGAGGGCTAACCCGTGGTCCAGTGAAGGACAAGGGCGCACTTATGCAAACTCTCCAGCTCCGCTTCCGAGATTTGCGTGCGATCTCCCCGGGGCAGAGCCCCGGCCGATGGCGAGCCCCGTCGATGCGCGTTGCCGCATCGATATGGGAGGCGCTTTCCGCCCTCCCAAACCCTCTAGGACCAACCTTGGCGGTTGGATCGCCCGCCGTTCCGCGGCCCGGCGCCAGGGGCATTGCTCCTCGCTGGCGCTGGAGCAGACTGCCTGGCGTCGGGGCGGAACGGGTGCCGCGTTGCGCACGGGTCTCGATGGGCCCGGCACTGCCGCGGGCGCGCAGGTTGCGCGCCGCCGCGGCTCCTGCGATCCCAACGGCGGAGATGCGCGGTGCGGGTCTCGCGGCGGATACAACTTGCGCGAGTAACCGCTGCTGCCTAACCTCACCCATGGCGCGGCGGGGCATACCAGCTCTCTCGGTTCTCACACCCCCCGCGCTGCGGGTGGTACATGCTCCAGCCGGATGCCCTCCAGGCCCGGTTCAGGTTCCCTGCCCATCTCCGGACCCGGAGGGCATGCCGGCGGCGCGCGTCGCTTGGCCGGGCTCTCTGTCCCTCCCGAGGGAGGCGGCATGGCCAGCTACCACCTCTCGGTAAAGACCATCAAGCGCAGCGCCGGGCGCTCAGCCACCGCCGCAGCGGCCTATCGCAGCGGTTCCGTCATCGCCTGCGACCGCGAGGGCCGGCTGCATGATTATTCCGCGAAGCGCGGCATCGAGGCCAGCTTCATCCTCGCCCCGGAGGACGCGCCGGAGTGGGTGCGGGACCGGGCCGCGCTGTGGAATGCCGCCGAGGCGCGCGAGACGCGCAAGAACTCGGTCACCGCCCGGGAATGGGAGCTGGCGCTGCCGGCCGAGCTCGGCGCCGAGGATCGCGCGGCGCTGGTGCGGGAGTTTGCCAGCGAGCTGGTCGCGCGCTACGGCATTGCCGTCGACGTGGCGCTGCACGCCCCCCATCGCGAGGGCGACCAGCGCAATCACCATGCCCATGTGCTGACCACGACGCGGACGATCGGCGAGAAGGGCTTCGGCGACAAGACTCGCGTCCTCGATGCCGCAAAAACCGGCGGCATCGAGATCGAGGCGATGCGCGGGCTCTGGGCCGGGCTGCAGAACCGGGCGCTGGAACGGGCCGGAGAGGTCGCGCGGGTCGATCACCGCTCGCTCGAGCTGCAGCGCCAAGCCGCGCAGGTGCGCGGCGATGCGCTGGCGGCGGAAGAGCTCGACCGGGCGCCGGAGGTCAAGCTCGGGCCGGCGGTCAACGCAATGGAGCGGCGGGCGAGGCGGGAGGCAGAGCGGGACGGGGTGCTCTACGCGCCGGTGACCGAGCGAGGCAGGGCGGTGCATGCCGCCCGCCAGGCGCGCGCGGCATGGCAGCAGATGCGCGAGCGGGTCGGGCAGGTCAGGGCGGCCTACGAGCTGGCCCGGGACAGCGGCCAAAGCCGGGTCTCGGCCGGGCTCGTAGCGCTCAGGGCCGCCGCGGCAAGGGAGCCAGGCGCCGCAACCGAGGCGGCGATCGCCGGGAAGCTTGCCGGTATCCTCGGGCGAGGATCAGGACCGGCCGAGAGGGAGAGGACGTTGCCTGAGCAGCAGGTCGCAGCGCCACGGCCACGGAACCCGCAGTTGCTGCGTGCGCTGGCGCAGATCGCCGATGGGGTCGCGCGCGGCGAGCGGATCGGGTTCGGCCGCGAGGAGCAGGCACGCGCCTTCCTCCACGACCTGAAGCAGGCCTATGGCGCCGGGATCTTCGCCCAGGCCGCTGTCGGGGATGACCGGGCGCTGGCCGCGGACTTTCCCGATGCGGGAATGCGGCGGCAGTTGGCCCGGGGCATCGCAGGGCTGGGAAGAAGCTATGGCGCGATTGCCAGGGACGGGCAGGAGATCGGGCTCGGCGGGCGGCGTGCCGGGGATGATCGATCGGTAGGGACCCGGATCAGCCGCGGGCAGGACGAAGAGTGGGAGCTGTAGGAGGCGGGTAAAAAGAGTCTCGCCGAACATAGTCGTCACCGAAATCGCAGAGCGCTTCCCCAAGCGCCTCCCTAATGATCTCTTTTGTGTAGATTAGACTGAGCTCCAATCGCCATGCGGAGACGAAGATGAGCCATCTGTTCACCAGCCCGTTCGCGACCGCCGACGATGCTCGGCGGTTGCTTCCCCTCTATGCATCCACGTCCCGCGGTGATTTCGCCAATGATGTGCTTGCGTGCGCAGCTGGGGGGCGACTCGCGGCAGGGCAGGGCTCGATGGACGATGCGATACGCCTGGTACGCTGGAAGGAGCCGTACCGTACCTATGGCCGCTTTCTGATCGGTAACGAATGGGCGGATGTCGCGGCAGTAATCCAAGATGCGGTTGCCAGGTTGGACCAAGGCGACGATCTTGGAGCGATCCGCACGCTCTGCCGCCTGCGCATGGTTGGCGTTCCGACCGCGACAGCCTTTGCCTGCTGGTTACGGGGCGGCGAGTTCCCGTTGATCGACGTGATGGCGTTGCGAGCACTGGGCTATGACGGGGAGATTAATGGCCGCATCCTACGCGCCTACATTGCCTTCTGCCGCGAGGATGCCACCCGCTTGGGCCTGTCCCTGCGCGATCTTGATCGAGCGCTGTGGGTGCACCGCGGCAAAGCTGATGGTAGCTATTCGGTCCCGCGTTTGCGTTGCGGCAGATCTTAATTTGTAAGCGCGACGGTCTGGCCCTATGCGGCGAAGCTTGACGGCTGCGCGAAGCTTCAGGGCATGATTATCCTCGATGCTGGCTTTCGGGTGGCCGTCGATGCTGGCGCGCAGGGTGGTGGCAAGGTAAGGCCAATCAAACCGGGCTTGCACGCACGCCATCGGCGCGGGTTCTTGCACGTCTGATGACCTCGGCGCGGCAGGAACTGGCCAAGTCCGAAGCGATACTGGTGGCCGTGCCCGCGCTCGAGGCGCTGTCCGGTCTGATGGTTTGCCCAATCCCGCCTTCTCGATCTTCGTCCATAACCTTCCAGTCGACCCTTCACACCCTCCGACGCTCCCCGGCCGGTCCGCCTGTCATCAGGCGGTGGCCGAAGCCCGATACACCCCATCGCCGAGCATCAACGCGCAAGCGACACGGGCGATTTTGTTGGCCAGCGCCACGGCAACCAGCATCTTTGGCTTCGTCGCCAGCATCCGCGCTTCCACGATCCCGCGGGTGCGCCGTGCCGAACCGCGTGATCCGGAAGTCGATCAAGACGCGGGTTCCCTTCCCGACCGACGAGGCCGCGACCAAGCTGATCTATCTGGCCATCCGCAACTTCGAGAAGGACGGCCGAAATGTCCGGGAGTGGATTGCGGCCCGCAATCAGTTCGCCATAATGTTCGGCGAGCGCTTCGACGCTTGAGTATCCCAAACCGCATGGGCCGGCCAGGATACAAAAAGTTCAGGATACTCCCACCAAGAGAGGGACTGGGGAAGATAACTCCTCAGTTTAAACAGCTGTTCTCATAAATTACAGTTAAGCCATGTTAAAGAAAGCATAACGTGACCTACTGCAAACGAGTCAGCAACCGAGACGACTTACAGCGAACATCGCGAAGCGGCCGTCGCTCGTCATAGTCCTGGTACCTCATCCCTCCATTCGAGTTCAAGGATCTCTTTGATGGTGCTAGCGCAACTAGGAGTACCACGCGATGATGAGCAATCTATTTCTTTCAGAATCTTGAGCGGTGGGCCTTTGCAGACAAGAACTCTGTCACAAATCTCCGCTGCTTCAACAGTATCGTGGGTTACGAGAATTTTCACCGAATTAACCTCACGCTTTTTGGATATCCGCTTCCAGATTTTTTCCCGACGGATTACGTCGACCCCAGACAGTGGTTCATCCAACAGTAAGACTTTAGGAGCGACACAAGAGACCATAGCAAAAGCCACCATATGGCGCCAGCCACCGGAAAGCTCTTTTGGTAACCTATGAAGATGCGGTTCCAAACGGAAGTCGGAGATGGCGCTTTCTATTGAGACCGCACTGCGCACGCCGCCTATTCTGGCCGCCCAACTAAGGTTTTCACTAACTGTCGCCCAAGGAAGTAGAGGAGGGCGTTGCGGGACCAATGCGCAGCGTCCGGGCTGGCGCCACATAACCTGCTTTTCGAGCACAACCCTTCCTTGGCAAGATTGTAATCCAGCTATCGTCCGCAAAAGAGTGGTTTTTCCAGATCCACTCGGCGCTAAGATGCCATAGAGGATGCCAGGCAAAAACTTGAAAGTAAAATTGCTGAGGGCCGGGACCAAATTTCCTCGAAAGGAAACAGACACGCTCGTCAGCTCAAGCATCGCGATGGCTCAAGGCAGATCTGTGGGCTAAGCTGCAAAGAAGAACCGCTGCAGACGAGATTAGACCGATACCGAACGCACATGCCATCACTAATGCCATGTCCAGTTGGCCTAGCCCATACATCACAACCGTTCCTATCCCATCCTCGGAGGCAACAATTTCACCGAGCATAACTCCCACGAATGACAAAGGGATGCATAGGCGTAGACATTCCCACAGGTCGGCAACGATCCACCTAAGCCTGATAGTTATGGCAACCTTCAGCGGCGAGGCACCAAGTGATTTAGCAAAGTCAACAAGCTCACCAGGAACAGCCAGCCAAGCTGCTTCGAGGCGTTGGTAGGCCGGATACAGGCAAATCAGCACTGCAAGAAAAATTTTGGATTCTGTTCCCACTCCAAGCCAAATGATCAGTAGAGGTGCAATGGCGACCTTTGGAATTGCTTCAAGAAAAGATGTAGTAATAAGGATAGGGTTCCTGAGTAGTGCAGCGGTGTCAGACAACAAAGTCAAGCCTAGCGCGACAGCGACAGCGGTAGGTGCCGCGACAAAAGCTTTCCAAGTTGTCGCTATGAGATGTGGTCCAAGTTCTCCCCATGCGCCGATGATCACGAGGAAGACAGCACTCGCTGACGGTAGCACATATGCAGGAAAATTAAAAATTAAAACCGAAGCTTCCCAGAGGCATAAGGCCAATGCGCAAAATAGCGCCATTCGCAACGTACATGCAAGCACAGTGTGTCAGTCTCCAATCAACTCTTCCATCCCTTCGGTGGGGAGGCCGGCCCATTGCGCCGTTTTCTCCAATCCTTCTCTAGATACAGACAATAGACCCGCCTCACTTTGACTTTTCGAGAGCAGAAGTTCATTGCCTTGGATTAAGGATAATTCCAACGCGGTTGGATCTCCAGATTTCGGAGCTTTACGAATTAAATCTAAAGTCTCTGCGGGATTATCAAGCGAATAAGCATAGCCTTTTCTCGCCGCGTGGAGAAAAGGAGTTATCCATCCGGGCACATTACCATGCTCATTTGTTTTGATTGCCCAACACTCTCCATAGGCGTCGACGCCTTGCTCGTCCCACCTTACTACGCTTAATTCTTGACCATTCTTTCGGGCCGCTTGCAGCATTGTGGGCAACCCACTCCCAAGCCATGCTGAAACAAAATCGACGTCTCCCCTCAACAGTGCAGGTAAGCGCGCGGGGAAATCAAGATTGACGAGATCCACGCTATCAATACTCGACCCTTTATTTTCCAGGATCTTTTCCAGCATGCTCCTTTCAGGGCTAAAACCTGCCGAGTGACCCCATCGCTTACCTATGTAGTCTTCGGGAGCGTGAATAGATTGACTTGGAAGGGCTACGGTCGCTACGGGTGTTCTCTGATCTCGAGCCGCTATAATGCGAACCGCCATGCCTTCCTTGAACTTGGCAATAATTGCGCTGCAAAAAACCTGCGCCAAATCCGCGTCGCCACCTTCCAGTAGTATTAGACCATTCTGGAATGTATCTATTAATGTGACGTGCAGGCCATAATCGGAAAAATAACCGCGTTCCTGTGCTACTACAATGCCAGCATTCTTTCCATACTCCGGCCAAGTTGCGATGCGAATTTCTTCTGCGAGTACGAAAGGTGACATGATATGAATTATCGTAGCGCTAACCGGGATAACGGAACGAATCATCAACGGGAACCTTGTGACTGTTGCTTAAGTCTCTTGGAAATTCAGTATTCCGCCGCGGAAGAGCGGCTGGATACACGTACGTCGGATTCTCTCTCTTTGAACTTCCTTGTACCATATGAGACATTGCTTGCAAAAGAAATTATTGCGATGCTTGGATGATACCAATTGGCATCTGAGATCGAGGCCAACCGATAAAGAACGCTAATGTAGGATGGGAGGATGTCTTCGTTGAGCGCACCATTCTCATTGTGCAAATCTGAAATCTGAGATAGCATTTCGGCATCCACACGTCCTTCTTGGTTGGATTATCTATTAATGACAAACAGGGTTAAGCACCATGAAAGTAATGGTACTAATAACAGCGCCGGAAGATTATATTTCATGGGATCTTAAGAAGAAAATAGATCGGCAGGAGCGGGTGATGGAATGGCACACGCACATTCGAGAATTGGCGGCGGAAGGGCGGGTGCTAAATGTATGGGGAACGCGGTCGTTTACGAGCCGCGTGCGACCTGTGCACGCTGTAGACAAAAGAGTCGTTGTGTACTCTTTTGATACCTTCAGTGATTTCGATCGCATGATGGCAATGGACCCTCTACGTGACGTCAGCCGATACCAGACGATTGCCTTAAAGCCGCTTTCGGAAGATCGTAAAGAGGATATCGGACGAGTAGAAGTTCTAAGGGCAAATCTCATCTCCGGTCGGGCAGAGACGCAGAGTGAGTTGAACCGAGAGCGAGCACGATTCTATTTAGCTCCAAGCTATGTAGGGAAACAGCAATACACGGATCCGCCGTCCCCGACGATTTTATTTGATAATGATCAAAGCGCAGACGAGAAGCTCGAAGTGCTTGTCTTTTCCACTAACCCCAAAGAGTTCGTTGGGCAGTGGGACGACGTCCGAAAAACCGTTCACGCTGAGATGGTTTCGTACTGGCACGATTACATCGCGAAGATGATTAACGATGGCATCGTGACTCATGCATGGGCTGCTCATGACTTTTTAGATCGAGACTATTACACGGAGCATGAAAAGGGCAAGGGCGCGGCGATCTACCGTGTCGATTCTTGGGAGGAGTTTGACGAAGCGTTCGGAGAGGATCCGATACGGGATTACTCCTCCTCATCTACAGTTGTGCTGAAGGACGCGACTGCCCAAATGGAAATAGATCAGATAGCGCTCGACGCCCTCAAGAATCGTCTGAGGTAGATCACCTGACTATGGTCTTGTAAAAGGGCAGAAGTGTGGATTTTCGTTTTGTTTGGCGCGGGTTTGATACGATGCCTCACACCTTTCTGCACCTACATCCACGCTAGATAGTACGCGTCTCGCATGCGCGGTCATTTCCTTTGCGCCCAAAACGGCCTTTTTTCCGCCCTATGATAGGCCTAGCTGAATAAATGGGTTAACCGGGACAGAACTCCTTCCCAGAACCGCCGAGCTATGGTCCAGCGTTTTGACTCCATTCCCGATTCAGTTCTCGGTGTAAGTCAACGAGTCGCCGTGGAAATGAGGGTGATGAGTATCAAAGAGGCGGTGCAGCTAGGTGGGCATGCCTAGCCTCAGGGCGATGCCATCATCATCTCACCGGGCAAAACCTCTGCCTACCCAGAACGGTTCTCCGGTGGATAGCCGTCCTTCCTAAGGATGTGTCGGGCCGCGAGTTGATCGCAGCTCAGTTCGTAACCGCCTGAGTGTCCGATGAAATAAGGGCAAGATCATACTAATCTACGACATCTCATCCTTAATGGATCGAATTTGTGCAGCAATCTCAGCCACTTTCGCAGAAAGCTTGGCAACAGAACCCAGATCGCATTCCCAGGCGATGATCACCCGCCATTGAGCGGCATGCAGTTGATCGAGCACCGCTGCGTCGCGAGCGACGTTGCGACTGAACTTCTCGATCCAGAATTCGGTGTTGGACTTGGGCGTCGTCGCAACCTTGCAGCCTTCGTGCCGGTGCCAAAAGCAGCCATGCACGAAGATGACTGTACGATATTTCGTGAGGACGATGTCGGGCCTTCCCGGCAAGCGGCGTCCGTGAAGCCTAAACCTAAATCCGAGCCGGTGAAGTGCCCGCCGCAGGGCAACCTCCGGCTTCGTATCTGTGGACCGAATGCGCGACATCCGTTTGGATCTCTGGGCGGGGGTGAGGGTATCGACCATGCTTGCTAGTCGTCATCCTTGCCCCGTCGCGTCTCCAACTCGAAGAAGGGCAAGCCGCGGATCACTTCGCCAGGTACATCGAACGACTTGTAGAGGCATTGGTGGACTTGGAGTGACTTCACACGTTCTGCCATCTCGGCGGCGCCGCCCGTCAGCCCCAGCGCGGACAGTTCGGCCGGCGTGACATTCGGAACCTTATGGACGAACCAACTTAGCAGCGGTTCGCGATAGTCAGTCGCGTTCACCTTGAAATGCCGTAAGTATTGCGATGCAAGGATAACGCCAGTCCCAAACTCCCGGCCTTGCAGTAGCAGCTTGCGCAGGACATCGAACTCATACCGCATGATGTTGTCGGCTTCGTCGACCAGCAGGTAGGAATCAACCGCGCGAAGCTGCGGGTCACTGCCAATGAAGGGTCGCTTGGGCGTACGAAGCATGTTTTCGTAGAACATATTGAGCATGACCGCGACGAGCATGTTCTTGCTGCGATCGTCCTGGCCCAAGGCATCGAGCGAGATGACCACCACGCCATCGAGAAACTCGTCGAATGGCTGCGTGTCGCTCGTCTTGGCAGCAAACACCTCCATGTCCACCAGGTCATCGATGATCGCCATGGGCGAATCCGACTTTCCATCAAGCAGCTCGGCATAGGCCGCGTGTACATCGTAGAGTGTTGGTTGTTGCCCAGACAGGCATGCGTCATAGGCCGATCGGACCGCCCGCTTGAGCTTGTCGCGCTGCACGGGTCCGATGCCGGTGTAGATCTTATCGAGCACGTCAGCGAAGAAGCGGAAGCGATCGAGCCAGGGCGCGGCGACATCGCCGATCGCACTCGTGTCGAACAGGTTGAGCGGCAGCCGGTATGGCTTCACGACGCGCGCGCCCGTCGCCTTGACGAACTCGGGACTGCTATAATCGCGCTTGTAGTCGAAGATCAGGAAGCGCGGCCGAATTCCGCGGTTGGCGGCTGAAGCGTCCGAGATCTGCATAATCAGGGACTTCAGCAGCTGCGTCTTGCCCGTGCCCAGATCGCCGACCACGCCCATGTTGAGCTGGTTCAACCGGGTGTCAGAAATATTTAGCTGGACCTGACCGGGTCGGAAACTGTCCACCGTGGTGCCGACCGACAGCACAATCCCGGTCAAGACCTCGTTCGGTTTGGTTATGACCGACATTGCGGCCGGGGTTAGAACAGGCGCCAGTTCGACTGCGACCGGCTCCTCGCTTTCATCCCTGGTGGGTGCCGACGCCGCCTCGGAGGTTGCTTCCGCATCCGGATCGGCATGAGGCTGCACGAGGCCCGTGGTAAACGCACCGGGGGCCGGGAGGAGATCCCATGGCCCAACCCTGGCCCGGACGCTGTCGTAGAAGGCTAGCGGGTCGCCGGCGACAATTTGGCCGGCGTCACTGCTGCCGATCGTGATGGTCTCGTCGAAGCCGTCGTCGTCCCGGTCGCGCACGCCGCTGCGCGGACTGTCGTCCACGATTATCAGCCGGCCGCGCTGGTCGACCGAGACGCATGGTCGTGGATCGAAGATGGCGGATGCGATGCGCTCATGGAGCGACGCCCATTGTGCTTCCCGACCAACGACGTCTGGATGCTGGCTATAGACCCGCATGCCAAAGCCGATAATCGAGAGCAGCAGGTGTTGGAACCCAAGGGCCCAGGCGACAGGCTGGCCGTCGTGCGGGAGCATGCCAGCAAGAAGCCGGGAAAAGGACCGCGCTTGCTCTAGGGCGTCGTTCACCTCTGACGGCGGGAACACGGACCCGGGCCGGCACTTCACCTCGATAGGCGTGAGGTGGATTCGGACGCCTTCCGCCCCAAGCTTGACGCCCACGACCAGAAGGTCGGGACGAGAGAGGGAGGTGTCCTTCCGATCTTTGCCCAGGGATTTCGCGAGGTCGGAGAAATAACCCCGAAATGGATCGACCGGTACGATGATGCAGACGGTGACGTCCTCGCCGGTGTCATCGATGACCGGGACGAGGCTCTCGCCAATGTTCGACAGCCGAAACCGATCCTGCAGTAATCGAACGGCCACGAACAAGCCCAGATCGCCCGTCGCGCCGGCATTATCGCCAGCCAGACCCCTAATCGTGGGAATCCCGCGGCGAGCGATCTCGAGCAAGACGTCCTGGACTTGGTCTGGCTCGATGGCCGCGCATCCCGGGAGGCGGCTAAGCGCCTTTGAAAGGGCTTCGCGATCTGCCTGCTTGACCCGTGACAACAGGTAGTAGCCGTTTGTATCGCCAGCCCGATGGGAATAGGACGGCATGTCGTAATCCCAGAGGTAAGCGTCCTCCAACCATCCGCCGAGGAAGCAGGCTGGATCGATCGCCGAGGACGAGACCGCGACGAAATCGGTCCGGCGCGTCTCGAGCATGTCGCGCACGGCGTTGACGTTCGGCGCGAACCGCATGCCGGTCCGACGATCACCAAGGCTTTCCATCGTGCCAACGCAAGCGGCGACCTTGTCGGCAAGGACATCGCCGGAGGTCGACCCTGCCAGCGACTGGCGTGTCTCGCTCAGGAATGCGCCAGGGAGCTGGCGGCGGATCCGATGGCGCAGCAAGCCGCCATGTCCGATCGGTGATCGCCCCGTAACTGGCGCAGCGCTAGGCTCAGACATATCGAGCTGTGCGATGATCCCAAGGTCGGGCCGGGCAGTCGCTGGCTGGCCATCGAACCACCGCACGCTGTTGTGGGTATCCTCCGAAAGGTTGGCGATTGTTGCATCGTCTGGGCGTGAGTCGCCATCGCGTCGGTCATATATCTCGACAAAGCGCGGCCCCGCCTGGCGAAGCGCGCGGCCGTTGCCCTCGCGGTATCGATCCGAGCACCAGTTAATGAGGCCCTCGTTGCAAGCATCCGTTGTTCCGCCGGCGCTTGCCACCACGACACCGACGACGGGCTTTGCGGAGAGGAGGCCCGACACATCCTCCAGTGCGCGGGCGACCTGTGCCGAGCTAAACCCAACGGAAATACCGCCAACCGAGATGCCGAAAGCTTCGCCGAATGGGGCGATCCTCGATCGGCTCGGAAGGCGGCCAAGTCGCTCGCCGTTCCACAGAACCGACCAGTAGTCGGTGCCATTTTCTACGGCTAGGAAATCGATCTTCTCGATGCCGCCCGGCGATCGAAGCGACAGCGTCAATAGGTCGGGGACGCAGTCGGGATCAAGGACGCTCACCGCCGGACACGGATTGCCCCCGGACTCTGCCTCTAGCAGGACGCTCTGGGCAACCGCGTGCCATGCGAGGCGGAGCGGGTGGAGCGGCGACAACATGATCGCGTCGGGTATCCGGGAGATGGTTCTGCGATCATCCTCCAGCGACGTGATGATACCCACGTCGACCCAGCATGCCACGTCGGGTTCGGCGGCGAGCCACGCTCGGTAGGCATCGAGATACTGCTCGACGAGGGCGCGGAAATCCTCGTCGATTGCGAGCCACTTCCCTAGTTCGGCCGATTCCATCAACCCAGTTTGGTCGCCAGTGCCGCGAATGCGCGCCGCAAGTTGCTGCCTGGCTTCCACGAAGCCGATTGGCGGCTGGAACTCGGCGGCGTCCGGGCGCGGATCCTGCAGGAAGCGCCCGGTGGAGAAGATTGGTCCGGTGCCAGTGCCCCAGGCGGGCTGGACCCAGGCATCGACATAGTCGTCGGCGAGCACGATCGGGAGATACGATCTCCCGGCATAATCCTCGGACAGCATCCAATCCTGCAGGCTCGCCGCCCTGGCGCTCCGGTTCAGCTGGACGACGGGCTTTGCCTCCGAAGGCTCGATCGCCCGACGATTAGCACGGATCAATCGTTCAAACTCGCTACGGCAGCCCTGCTCGACGACGTCCTCGACCGCGAGGAACACGCGGCAGGTCTCGTGCGACACTGAGCCATCTGCTGCTGGCCGGTTGAAGCCAATGTCAACTTGGTAGTTTGTTTCCGCTTCAACTTCGACCTGATGTACTCCCTCGCGCACGCGACGAACGACAAGTTGCTGGATGACATCGATGCGATCCTGGGTATCGTCGGCGGTACCCGTTGCCCCCGCGTCCAGTTCGATTCCTGGCGATGTGAATACCAACAGTTCGTAGCGACCGCCGCCGGGCACGATCAGGCTCGTCTCGAGTTCTGGCGCCCCCTTGGCGCGACGCGTAGGCTTGCGGGGGGGAGTCAGCTTTCGGGCGAGCCGGCAGGCGACGAAAATTCCGGGCTGCCAAGTCGCGAGCGACACCACCTTGATCGCGCCGGGCTTGAAGCCGTCGGCGGACGCCGCGTATCGAAGGGGCGTCTTGTGGCCAGGCGGCGCTTCATCGAGGAGGATAGCCTCCTCGTCGCCAACCCGGATCTCGCCGATCTTGTTGCCCTTGCCGCGCTCGATCGACACCACGGTGCCCGTCGCGTCCGGGCCGACCGTCTCAAATGTGAGTGCAACATTGCCTTCCACGAGGTTCGGCATGCCCTTGGCCAGGGGGACAAGCGCATTCGAGCAGCTCATTCGGATGTCGCCCTGTGCGGCGGCATCCTCGGTCAGTAGTTCCGACCACTTCTCGGTTGTTAGCGCCCTCCACCAATCAGGTGCGACCGGCATGTCCAAGCCGCTGGCCGGAGCATAATAGGCGGCCGTCGCCCTTTCGAACGCCGTTGGAAGGTCGCAGGCCTCGCGCAAGTGGGCGAGGAAGGCGTCGAGGTGGTGACTATCTTCCTCGCTGGCATTCTCCTGCGCACGACGGACGCCGGGACCGAACCCATCGGACATGGCATCCGCGATCTTCTCCAGGACCGCCACTTGCTCGCGGGACGATACCGCGCCGTCGCGCATCGGCGGCATGCCGCAAGCAAGGCTGACTTGCTGCGCTGGCGTAAGGCCGGCCAGGCCAGGCACCCCCGAGAAGAGGCGCGATAGCACCTTCCACGCGGCGGCGCGCTGAGTGCGCTCCGGATCCATTTCATCCGCGGCAGAGGCGGCATGGCCAACCAAGGTCCGCGCATCGTCGCGTTGCTGCCGTTCCTGGATGCCCACATAGCCAACGCCGAGGCGTACCAATTCCTGGATGAACTCGTCCTCCCACCAATCCTCGAAGGGCACGTTGCCTCCGTTGTTGACGGCTGCGACGCCAAACTCGTCGGTCGTTGACGTCACGGAGCGCATACTGTGCTGACCCGGAGGGACAAGGGCCAGGAACGTCGGCTGGGAGGGTGAATTGCGCAGGTTGAGCAAATGGGTATCGTCGCAATAGCCAGACACGCCGACCGGCGGGTTCTCCTCGCCCGGGGCCAAACTTGGTAGCTGAAGCAGGATGGGCACCTTCGGGCCTACCTCGCCATCGACGGCCAGCAACTCGAAGACTTTAGCCAGGATTTCCTTCTGGGGGCCGTGGAAGATCAGTCGAACTTCGCCATGTTCGCCGCCAGGGGTTTGCGAAAGCTTGTCACGAATGAGATCCGCGATGGTGGATGCCAAGCGGTTCATGCGGTTTTTTCCTGGCGAGTGGGAAACGGCGGCACGAGCAGCATGCCGCTCTCCGCATCGGGGCTGTCGAGCACCAACCCGAGCATGCGCAGCTGGTGGCCGAGGTCGTTCGTTGCGATATCATTATAGTCGACAATTGCCCCGTATCCGGCCAGATGCTGGGACAGGCGGCGCACCGACCGTGGCCCTGTCGTGCCTGCCAGGGAGCAATGCACCAGCGCCAGCGCACTGACTGGTCCCAGACCGACAACCCAGGGACTCGAATTGCTGGTGCCGCGCTTTCGGAGCCAGAAGCCCTGATCATAACCGCGTAAGACCGGGTTCGCGGCCTGCCGTTGGCCGAGAACATGGCGCGCGAACTCCATGATGTTCGAGCCAATCCCCTTCTTGCACAGGAGGGTCCGAGTCTCACGTTCGGACACCTCGGCTAAGACATCGCGGATTCCAGTCGCCTCCACGACGCGCGCGCTCGCCCGCACGCGTTTGCAAACTTCTGCCACGGCCGCCGCTGATGACAATGACCTTATCTCGATCCCGGTGGCCTGCAGCGCCCACAGCGTCGCGTTTAGGCCGAGACGGGCCTGAAGTAAGGCTGACGCGCGGTCCTTGATGCCGGGAAGGGCGCGATCACCATAGGACAAGAATTGGAAGGCTTTGGGGTAAATCGCTGAGCGCGCCGCGGCCGCGTCGACGGGACCGTTGCCGTCGAGCGCCCCCCTAATGCATTCCCATGACTTGGCATGGACATCGCACAGCCAGATGACATGCGCGACCGCAGCGAGCCTGACGATCGCTTCGAGAAGGCTCGTCCATTGCCGGCGAGTCATCGAATCCTTCGCGGAAATGATTGAGCCAAGATCACGAACGAAGCGTCGTGCCGGATAGTCCAAGCCATCTCTGTCGGCCGGGTCTAGCGTCGCTTGCTCACCAGGATCGACGGCCGCCCAGACTGGCTGTGGCGACCACGCCTCGATCTCGGCTTGCAGGAAGCGGGCGAAGATATCGTCGTTTTCGGTCACCGAAAGGGCATCGAACAACGCTTGCCAAATCGCGGTCGCCGTTGCCGCGTCAGGCGATCCGAGCCACACCATGCGGCGGATCAACGCGCCTGCCGGCCATGAATTGCTGCTAAGCCGCGCCGATCCTGAGAAGACCGTGGCTTGGGGCACCAGCGGCGTAACCTGCACGAATCGCTTTGAGGATTGATTCGGGAGCTTGGGGCTTTCCAGGACCGAATGGAGCAGCATGTGGAAAGTGTCCGCGTCGAGCGCCGCCAAATCTGGCTTGCGTGCCCGATCGCGACACCATTGGACTTCCTTGTCGATGTCGCGCCCGCGCTGCGGCACGGTGCGCTCAGTTGCACCCTCCAGGCCGACATGCCGGTACAATGACGACAGGATGACTTCGGAGCTTGCATATTCGGGCGCGGGCGACATCGCGAGCGCCGAATCCTGGTAGGCCGCATGGGAGGTGCGCCACGGTTCTTCCTTGAATTTTGCCAGCGTCATCGCCCCTCGCCTTCCTTGCGAATGGCGAAGCCCGACCGTCGTTGAACGACCGACGTGCCGCTCGATCCAATCCGGATACGAGCCCGGTCGAGCACGAGCTTGTCCCTAACTATCGGGCCGGAAAGACGCGCACGCGTCGTATCGAGCAGCGCGAGTACGGTTCGCGGCAGCGAGGCCACCGACATTCCCTTTTCGAGTTCCTTCACTGCCTTGAAGAGGTCGTAGGTCAACGCAATGGGCTGGCCCGATCGACCATCGCCGACCATTAGAAAGCAAATCGGGGACGCCGGCCTGCCGGCCTTCTCGGC
Organism: Paracoccus broussonetiae; assembly: GCF_031854425.1. Lineage (NCBI taxonomy): Bacteria > Pseudomonadati > Pseudomonadota > Alphaproteobacteria > Rhodobacterales > Paracoccaceae > Paracoccus > Paracoccus broussonetiae. The sequence continues at coordinate 22,115 of NZ_JAVRQI010000029.1, forward strand.
ATCAAGCGGCTGCACCGAGCGAGACGGCACGGCCAGGGTCGCGCGTCGAATCATCGGCGGCAGGGGCTGGCCGAAGGTCGTCGTCAGGGAAATTTCGAAGTCCTGATTCCGGTTGAGCAGCTGCTCTACCTCCTGCGCGACATCGAACAGATCGTCGCCGGCGGTATCCTCAAGCACGCGCTGGAAATCCTGGAGGATCGGGGCATCGAGCACGGCGGCTGTGCGGGCTCCAAGAGCCCGCCGGACGAGGCGGCAAGCAAAGTCGCGGACAAATCGCTGCACATTGGTGGCCGATGTTGGCCTTTTCCGGCGCACCCCTCCGACCGACAGCGCTGCGTCCAGCTTAGCCAACCGCCCGATGAGGTCGACCTCGAGCCGCGATAACACCTGCAGCTTCCGGACATAGTCCAAGCCCTCTAGGACCGAGCGACTGAACCTTACATCGATTTCGCGGAGCGCAAAGCGGGTACTCTTGGTTGCCTGTACTTCGGTGTCGGGATCGGTAAGTGCAGGATCAAGCAGCTCGGCGACGCCTTCGAGTGCGCTGCCGATCATCGTGGGCAGATATGCCGTCCGGCGGGAGGACAGGAACCACTGCAAGCCCATCGCAGTGTTGTCGTCGTCCAGCTCGAGTTCTTTGATCTCGCGCAGCAGCATGGGACCAGCGTCGCGCTCCCAGCGGTGGAAGAGCGCGTGCTGGTATTGCGACGCGACCAATTGGAAGATGGCCGTCGATTGCTCCTTTGACGGCTTGCCCCCCCGGCGCGCTATCTCGTCGAGGCCAACGAGCTTTCTTGCCCATTCACAAGGTTCGAGGCCAGCCTCCCGGGGCGATACGCGGTGGCCGGCAAGCAGGTAGGATGCCAACGAGAATAGGTCGCGAAAGCTCCAGCGCTTCCCGCTCGCTACCTCGAACCATCGAAGAATTTGCAGGAGCGACCGTTCCTCGCGTTCACGCGCCAACCGTTCGCGGCTGCCGCAAAACGGACAGGATGCGCCCCCAGCGCACGACCCTGATACTGGCCATTTCTTATCGTCGAGCGCAGTGCGCAACAGGCTTCGTGCTGGTTCCTCGCCGCCCGCGAGAGGCGAGAGAAGTAACGATTCCGCGTCCATGGGCCATACCGCAACCTCGGGGAAACCGGCGAGCGGCCAGCAAGATGGAGCGTCTGGAGCCAGACTAACCGCGCGAGTCACGGCTTCGAGCAGGCGGCGCGAACCTTCTCGGTCGTTGTCGATCGCCTCGATCAGCGCATCGTCGAGCACGCCGCGGTTCACGCAGCACAAATAGGCCTCGTCTGGACCGGCTGCCTGCACGGCCTCGAGTTCCTCGAGCAGGAGCTGAGCTTGCTTGCCTGCCGCGCCAACCACGGCGGAGGCATCCTGGACGATCGACAAGCCTAGCTGGCGCGCTCCAGCCCCGAGGCTCGTCGTATCGACGCGGACGAGGCGTGGAACCGCCGTACCCTCTGGCGGGAAGAAGGATTTCCTGAGCTTTGCCGCAAGCTTGCCATCGGCGCCCAACGCCGCGTCGAGCCAACCCACCGTAGACTCGATCGCCTCGGTCTTGCCATTCCCCGGTCCACCAACCAGCATCAAGATGCGCGGGACGCAACCTGGTTCCGACGCGATTGATCGAGCCCAGCCTTCCAGGCGATGCAACAGATTCGTCTCGAACACCGTTTGGCCTGGCCTGCCGCTGCCGGCATCGAATAGGCGACGAACGCCGCCCGACCGGTTTCCAGCCCAATTCAGGAGTTGCGCCGGAAACGGCGCCACCATTGTTTCCCCAGTCATTATCCCCCCTGAGCCGTCGCGACGGCCGGTAGTCCCGCTGCGCCATCGCCGAACAGCGATTTCGTTAGGGCGACTTCCTCAAGGAGATTGCGCACTGCGATACCGATCGCGCGCGCAAGGTAGGGCGGCACGGCGTTGCCAACCTGCGTATAGCGCGGGCACTCCTTTGTGCGCCGGTCGCCGCCGGTCGTGAACTTCCCCTTGAAAGCAAACCAATCCGGAAACGACTGAAGGCGAGCGCTCTCGCGAACGGTCAAGATGCGCGGCTCGCAATAATGGAGGATGTCGTCCGGCAAGGTGGTGATTGTCGGGGCGGGTTCGCCGCTGTCCATTGGGTAAATCCGGTGCTTCTTGAGGCCGTAGGTCTTGCGGCTTTCGTCATTCATGCGGACGCCCTTACGACATTCCGCAAGGATGCGGGCGAACCGTTCCCTCACGTCGTTACGGTGCCGGGCGAGCCGCATGCTATCCATGCTGCCATTGTGCCCAGCTTGCATTAGCCGCTGATAAGTCGTCGTTGGCGCGCCATATTTTACTTCGCGGAAGCCGCGGGTTGATTCCGGATCGGTGCAGTCGATCATCTCACGACCAGCGGTCTCGAGGTCCGATAAGGCACTGGAGGCACTGACTGCCTCAGGAAGGCCAAGCTCTTTGAGCTGCGCAAGCCGCGCTTCCTCGAGCAGTACGAATATCCGCGCGATACCGCCGTCCAACCATTCGCACAGATCCTTCCGGATTCCGACGGCGATCAGACGCGAGCGACGCTGGGGGACGCCGAACCGGGACGAATCCACCAGCATGGCCTCCATCCTGTACCCGGCGACATCGAGGCTATCGACAAGCCTGTCATAGAAGGACTTCGGCTTCTCGACCTGCCCGCCGGGAACCGGGAGGTCCACGATGTTGCGACGCGCATGGGCCACGCGCATCCCTGGCACGTTCTCCAGGATGAGGGCCTGTGGCTGGAGTGCGCCGACGACCTCCACATACTTCTCGAACAACAGGTTGCGAGGATCTCCCTCGACGCGCCGCCCGGCAAAACTGAAGCCCTGGCAGGGCGGTCCACCGGCCAACACGTCGATAGCGCCCTGCAGCTCGACCAAGTCATTCTTGTGCTGTGCAAGAAGGAGCTCGATGTCCCAAGCTTGCTTCGCAAGCCAGACCGGCCAATCAAAGGCGACACTCGGCAGCGGGCTTTTGATGAAGTTGGCCGAAAAAGTCTCGAAGGCCATCGGATCGCGCTCGATCGCGAACTTGCCCTTCAGTCCTGCCTGCGACAGTCCAAGTGAAAGGCCCCCGCACCCTGCAAATAAATCGGCGAAACTATAAGACTTCATTGGCCACTAAATACCTCGTTGGCTTGCAGGCTATCCGGCGAGGCTAGCTTCAAGTTCCTATCATGCTTGGCCAAGGAAAATAATGGCCCGGGCCAGAGGCCTGGCCGGCGATGTTGTCTCGCCTTACCGGGCCCAACTGGAACATAGCAACGTCGCGACGATCCTACCATCATGAAGAGGCGGACGATCGAAGTATCAGCTCATGAAACGCTCGGTCCGACCGCGCCCGATCGACCAGCTGATGCCGTCGCCGCGCATCAATCCAGAAACCGATTTTCCAACCTGCCGCTCGAGCACCGGACGCCGCGGCATGAGCGTGAAATCCCGGCTTCGCTTGATCAGTGCGAAGCCCCCGCCGACAAGTTCGACCGAACGGCGATAGATGCCTCGACGCGGGCGCCCTTGGCCACTTCCAGAACGACAGTTTCAACTCATCGGCGAGCTGGCAACCCGGAGCAACTCGCGCCACTAATCCCTCCCTCTCGATACTCGACCCCCGCATCGCCTTCTGGAGCGCCTTCCATCGCATGCAGGACTTATCCGGCATGTCGCCCGAGCAGTGATGCGACGGATTGCAGTGGCGGGCATTACGGATGCGCCTCTGCTCCGACCGGTGTGCCGTAAGAGTGCGGTCTGACGTCCGGCTATAGTACCGGGAACCGGTTTGCGTGGCTTTGGTCGCAGGTCACTGCAGATCACCTTGCCGTCTCGGCTGCTGATAGCTAGACCTCGGATGGCGGCGGCAATCTCGATTGCACTCGAAATTCGCAGTGAAGAAATTAGATCTCTCGGGTAGCTCATGGACATCGTTTCCAATATCATTCTTGCACGTAATTCTAAATTCACCGTGGCTCTGGATGAGCGGATCACCCAAGGGGTCAGGGCGGAATACGCCATACAAATGAATGGCAATTCGACCTTGACGGTCGACGGGACAGTGTCTGGGCAGTACGCCGTTATGGCCTATGGAGGGTATAATACGATATTCGTGTCGAGCACTGGCCTCATTGAAACGGCAGGTCACTACAACTCCATCTTAATAAGGCCATTCAACATCACTTGGCCCGCAACGAGTTCCATTATCAATCACGGACGGATTTCCGGTGATGTATCCATAGACGGCGGCGAGGCGCTGATCGAAAATTTTGGAATTATTACAGGAACTTGGCACGGGGTGGCGGGGAGATACCTCACGGTTTTGAATCATGGAACAATATCCACCGAGGCAAGTCTATCCGGGAATAGCGGCATCGTTGGCGTTGGCTTGCAGGCGTCGAGTTACGTAGGCGGCTCCGTTCTGAACATGACCAATTCCGGAGATGTAGTCGGTAGGGATTTCGGGATCTGCGTCTCTTGGAGTGCGCGCTACGCAAGCCTAAATGTTGACAACTCAGGTACGATCAAGGGCGGCATTGCCGGCATAGCAGCGGCCATTGAGGGAAATGATGTCGTCAAAAACAGTGGCACGATCATTGGAGACGTCCTCCTCGAAGGTGGCAATGACATTTACATCTCGATCGGAAGCGGCTCCGTTCGCGGTAAAATTAACGCGGGCGATGGTAACGACACGGTCCGGGGAGGTGCCGCCGACGAACATTTTCTCGGAGGCGCTGGTAATGATGTCATATATTTGAGCCAAGGGAATGATACGCTTGATGGCGGAAATGGTTTCGATATTGCATCCTTTGCACTGGCGAGGAGTGGTATCGTTGCTCGCTTGGGTGAAACCTTCTATTCGAGCGGGGACGGAGGCTTTTCTTCAACGCTATTGAACTTCGAGGGTTTTTCCGGATCAGCCCATGCTGATGATCTCGAAGGAGATGATCACGACAACATGTTGGATGGTTATTTCGGATCCGACACGTTGCGAGGCGGGGCCGGCAACGACACGTATGTCGTCGACAATGCTGGAGATCGTGTCATCGAGGGTGCGGGCCAGGGCACGGATCTCGTGCAGAGCTCGATCAGCCATACACTGGCCAGCAATGTCGAGAACCTCACCCTGCTCGGAACCGCTGCGCTTTCCGCAACCGGCAATACCCTTGGCAACGTCCTGACCGGCAATGCGGGGAGCAACCGCCTCTTTGGTCTCGCCGGCAATGACACCCTCAATGGCGGCGCCGGCAATGACGCGCTCGACGGCGGCACCGGGGCAGACCGCATGGCCGGCGGCACCGGCAACGACACGTACCGCGTCGACAATGCTGGAGATCGTGTCGTCGAGGGTGCGGGCCAGGGCACGGATCTCGTGCAGAGCTCGATCAGCCATACACTGGCCAGCAATGTCGAGAACCTCACCCTGCTGGGAACCGCTGCACTTTCCGCAACCGGCAATGCCCTTGGCAACGTCCTGACCGGCAATGCGGGGAACAACCGCCTTTCTGGTCTCGCCGGCAATGACACCCTCAATGGCGGCGCTGGCAATGACGTGCTCGACGGCGGCACCGGGGCAGACCGCATGGCCGGTGGCACCGGCAACGACACGTACCGCGTCGACAATGCTGGAGATCGTGTCGTCGAGGGTGCGGCCCAGGGCACCGATCTCGTGCAAAGCTCGATCAGCCATACGCTGGCCAGCAATGTCGAGAACCTCACCCTGCTGGGAACCGCTGCACTTTCCGCAACCGGCAATGCCCTTGGCAACGTCCTGACCGGCAATGCGGGGAACAACCGCCTTTCTGGTCTCGCCGGCAATGACACCCTCAATGGCGGCGCTGGCAATGACGTGCTCGACGGCGGCACCGGGGCAGACCGCATGGCTGGCGGGGGTGGCGCGGACAGTTTCGTTTTCACCGCACTGTCGGATTCGACGGCCGGACCCACTGGGCGTGATACGATCACCGATTTTAGCGTGACCCAGCACGATCTCATCGATCTTCGCGGGATCGACGCGAACATGAGCCGCACCGGGAACCAAGCCTTCAACTATATCGGCAATGCCGCCTTCACCGGCCATGCCGGTGAGCTCTCCGCAAGGACGGTCACCGGGGGCACCCTGATTTCTGGCGACGTGAACGGCGACAAGATCGCGGACTTCGCAATCCTGCTCGATGATCGGCTCGTCCTAGGTGCCGACAGTTTCCTCCTTTGAAGCAGTGTTGCGGCGCATCTCGGTGCGCTGCTGATCACATTCGCCTGCAGCATTTGCGGGGAAAGCGGCATTAAAGACTGTGCATAATCTTCACAATCCGCGATAGTTAATGCATATGCGGATGACACCGGCGCGCATTTTCTCGATTCTTAATGCGCGATAATTTTCCCTTATCATGACTCTTGTAAACCGACCTGGAAGCAGCGCAGCCTGCAGCCATGATATTGCCGATCGCGCCCCCTGCCCTCTCCGCCGCCGAGGCCGAAGCTCTCACCGATCTCTGGCGCCGCGGCACCCCGGAGAACACCCTGCGGGCCTGGGAGCGCGACCTGGCTTATATCGCCGCCTGGAAATTCCAGGCCTACGGCGAGGCGTTGTCCTGGCCGGAATCCGAGGCGGTGGCGCTGCGCTTCCTGCTTGAACACGCCCAGGACCTGACTGCGGCGGCAGGTCCGGCCCGGGAGGTCGCCGAGGCGCTGATCGCCACCGGGCTGCGCCGCAGCCTCGCCTGCCCCGCGCCCGCGACACTCGACCGCCGCATCGCCTCGTGGCGCGCCTTCCATCGCATGAAGAACCTGTCCTCACCTTTCCAGGCGCCACTGGTCGCGGAGGCTCGCGGTCGCGCCCGCCGCGCCGCCGCCCGGCCGCGGCAACGCAAATCGGCGAACCCGGTGACCCGCGAGGTGCTGGAAAAACTGCTCGCCACCTGCGACGCCAGCCATCGCGGCTTGCGCGAT
>NZ_JAVRQI010000003.1:0-313817 GCF_031854425.1 Paracoccus broussonetiae
GATGATCAGGCCGCCCTTGGTCTTCTCGTCCGACTGGACGCGACGGACCAGAACGCGGTCGTGCAGCGGTTTGAAAGCCATGTGAACACTCCGGTGTTACAGGTTGCTGTTTTTATTGTTGGCACTCGATCTTGGTGAGTGCCAGTGCAGCCCATCTAAGATTGCCCCCCGGCCCTGTCAACGGAGATGATGGCGAAAATCCGCGCCGAAGATGCTTGACGCAAAATCCCGCGGACGGCTACGCCTCGGGGACCGGACGGGCAGGAGCGGATGTTGGAACGGCGGATCAGGGCGCTTGTACTGGCCGAGGCGGCCAATCCCGAATGGGTATCGGTTCCACTGGTGGGCTGGTCGCTGGCCAGTGCCCTGCGCGAGGTGGCGGATGTCCATATCGTGACCCAGATCCGCAACCGTGACGCCTTTCTGCGTGCCGGGTTGGTCGAGGGGCGCGATTTCACCGCCATCGACAGCGAGAAACTGGCCGCACCGCTGTGGAAACTGGCCGAGCGTCTCAGCATGGGCAAGGGCGTGGGCTGGACGATGAAGACGGCGGTCACGACCCTGGGCTATGGCTATTTCGAGCGTTTGGTGTGGCGTCGCTTTGGCGCCGCGATCCGGGCGGGTGAATATGACATCGTGCATCGCGTCACGCCCCTGACGCCCACCGCCTCAAGCAGCATCGCGCCCAGATGCAAGGCGGCACGGGTGCCGTTTGTCCTTGGGCCGCTGAACGGCGGGGTGCCCTGGCCGAAGGGGTTCGATGCCGAAAGACGGCGCGAACGGGAATGGCTGTCCTATGTCCGGGGCGCCTACAAGGCGCTGCCGGGGCGTACATCGACGCTGGCCGCGGCCAGTGCGATCATCTGCGGCTCTGCCCATACGCGCAGCGAGATCCCCGCGCGGTTCCGGGAAAAGACCGTCTGGTTGCCCGAAAATGCCGTGGACCCGGCCCGCTTCACGCGGATCGCGCCCCAGCCCGGCACGCTTCCCCTGCGCGGATGCTTCATCGGGCGGCTTGTCCCCTACAAGGGGGCGGACATGGCGATCGAGGCGGCGTTGCCGCTGCTTCGCGCTGGCAGCATGACGCTCGACATCATCGGCGACGGCCCGCAGGCGGCGGACCTGCATGCGCTGGTCCAGCGCGAAGGCGTCGGCGAGCGGGTGAATTTCCACGGCTGGCTTGAACATGGCGCGGTGCAGGACGTGGCCGCGCAGGCGCAGCTTCTGGTCTTTCCCTCGGTGCGCGAATTCGGCGGCGGAGTGGTGCTTGAGGCGATGGCCTTGGGGGTTGTGCCGGTCGTCGTCGATTACGCCGGGCCGGGCGAGCTTGTCTCGGATGCGACGGGCTATCGCGTGCCCCTTGGCCAAAGGCCCCGGATCGTCGCCGCGCTGCGCGACAGGTTGCAGGCGATTGCCGCCGATCCCTCGGTCCTGCCGGCGCAGGCTCGCGCGGCGCGGACCCAGATTGCCGAGCGTTTCACCTGGGCGGCAAAGGCCGGGCAGGTCGAACGGATCTGGCGCGCGGTCCTGGACGGCAAGTCCCCGCCGCAGGAATTGCCGCCACCGGGTTAGGCCGCTGACCCGGGCAGGGGCGCGCTGCGGGCTGGCAAGGCTGCGACGCCCGTGCCATGCTTCCGCGATAATTCAAGGAATCCTGCCATGCGCCTGTCCCGCCTGCTTCCCGCCCTTCTGATCGCCGCAGGGCTTGCCCTGCCGGCCGCGGCGGAATGCGTCGGGCGCAACCTGCTTGAGGCGCTGCCCTCGAAATCGCAGGCCGAATTGCGCGCCGCGGCCGAGAGGGTGCCCTATCACCACGGGCTGTTCTGGCAGGCGGTCAAGGGCGACCAGCGGATCACGCTGATCGGAACCTATCATTTCGACGATCCCCGCCACGATCTGACGCTGGCGCAATTCGGGCCAGATCTTGATACCGCGGGCGCGCTGCTGGTCGAGGCCGGCCCGAAGGAGGAGGCGCGGCTGGCCGATGCGATGCGCAGCGATCCCGCGCTGATCATGGACGCGACCGGCCCAACGCTGCCCGAACGCATGTCCGAAGACGATTGGGAGGCGCTGTGGAAGGCGATGGAGGTCCGGGGCATTCCCGCCGTCGTGACCAGCCGGATGCGGCCCTGGTATGTCTCGGTCCTGCTCAGCATCTCGCCCTGCATGCTGAAGCAGGTGCGCCAGTCCGGCGAGACCGGGGGCCTTGATCATCTTCTGGTCCAGCGGGCCGAGAAATCCGGCGTTCCGGTCAAGGCGCTTGAGCCGTGGGACACCGTATTCTCGCTGTTCGACGGCATGTCGCCCGGGGAAGAGATCGACATGATCCGAGCCGCCATGCCCGCTGCGGAATATGCCGACGATTACGCCGTGACGCTGACCGACGCCTATTTCGCCGGTGACAGCTGGCTGATCTGGGAGTTCGGCCGCTTCGATGCCTATCGCAATTCGGGCCTGTCGAGGGCCGAGGTCGACCGGCAGGTCGAATTCGCGCAGCGGACGCTGATGGATCAGCGCAACCGCCACTGGATCGGGCCGCTGGAAAAGGCCGCAGCGCAGGCGGCACGTCAGGGCAAGGGGATCGTCGCGGGTTTTGGCGCGTTGCACCTTGCAGGCGAGGGGGGCGTCCTGTCGCTGCTGGGCAAGTCGGGCTGGACCATTACTCAGATCAAGCCGCAGGGAGGGCTGGCGAATGGCGGATGAGCTTTGGCGCGAGGAACGGGACTTCTGGCTGGCCGGAGTGGCCGAGGCGGTCCGCAAGCTTGACGAAACCTGCGTCATGGCCTTCGCGCCGACCGGCATCCTCAGCCGGCGCAAGGTGGTCGAGCGGCTTGGTGCGGTTCCGCGCTGGCAGGAAATCAGCATGACCGACCGCGCCGTCGTCGAGACGAACGAGGTCTGCGTCCTTGCCTATCGCGCGACGGCGCGCCGTTCGGGGGCCGATGCGTATCGCGCGCTTTGCACGACGACCTGGATCCGGCGCGATGGCGACTGGCGGATCCTGCAGCACCAGCAGACACCCGTCTGATGCTTCACGACCTGCGGCGGCATCGGCGTTTCCTGCTGAGCTTTCTGCTGGGGCTGGTCATCGGTCTTGCCGCGCACGGGTTGCAGGCGGTGGACCGGCTGCTGCTGTTCTCGGTCATCTTCTGCCTCAGCTATCTGGTGCTGACCGCCCTGCTGATGCGCCGGCTGGATGCCGAGATGCTGCGCCGCACCGCCGATGCCGATGACGAGGGCATGAGGATCATCGTCCCCCTCGCCATGATCTCGGTCGCGATCAGCCTTTATGCGATCATGCTGACTTTGCGCGCTCCCCATGCCGGGCTGGCGCTGCGGCCCGCGCTGGCGCTGGTGCTGGTCCCGCTGGGCTGGGCGATGATCCACACCGTCATGGCCTTTCACTATGCCAGCCTTTGGTATGCACGCGACCGCCATGGGGCCGAGACGCGGGGGCTTGGCTTTCCGGGACTTGGCGCGGGCGAGGATGCCGGGATCTGGGATTTCCTTTACTACAGCTTCACGCTGGGCATGGCGGCACAGACTGCGGATGTCACCACGCTGGACAGCCGGATGCGGCGCATCACGCTGGCGCATTCCGCCTTTTCCTTCTTCCACAATACGGTGCTTCTGGCGCTGGCGGTGAATGCCGGCCTGTCGCTCAGTCAATAGACATCCCTGCCGCCAAGCCCTATAAGGCCCGCGACTTTTTCCGCTCTCGTGAAGGTAGCTTCCATGATCAAGGTTCTCGGCCACAAGGCACCCGATACCGACTCGACCGGCTCTCCCGTCATCTGGGCGTGGTACCTGTCCGAGGTCCGCAAGGAGCCCGCGGTCGCCGTGCTGCAAGGCGAGCCGAACACCGAAGCCGCCTGGATGCTGTCGAAATGGGACATCGCCAAGCCCCAGATCATTTCCGACCTGGTGCCGGGCGAGAAATGCGTGATCGTCGACACCAACAACCCGGCCGAGCTGCCCGCCTCGATCAACGAGGCCGAGGTGATCGAGATCATCGACCACCACCTGCTGGCCGGCGGCATCAAGACGCGCCTGCCGATCAACATCACCATCCGTCCGCTGGCCTGCACCGCGACGATCATGCACGACCTGATCGGCGACGAGGATCTGGCGCGCGCCCCCCGCGCGATCAAGGGTGCGATGCTGACCTGCATCCTGTCGGACACGCTGGAATTCCGCAGCCCGACCACGACCCCGCATGACCGCTTCGTGGCCGAAAAGCTGGCCAAGGATCTGGGCATCTCTATCCCGCAATTCGCGGCCGAGATGTTCGCCGCGAAATCCGATGTCTCGGCCTTCTCGGAAGAGGCGCTGCTGCGCATGGACAGCAAGGAATACGAGCTGGGCGGCAAGCAGTTGCGCGTCTCGGTCCTTGAGACCACTTCGCCCAAGGTCGTGCTGGACCGCAAGGCCGCGCTGATGGCCGCCATGCCCGCCGTCGCCGCTGCCGATGGTGCCGACGAGGTGCTGCTGTTCGTCGTCGACATCCTGAAGGAAGAGGCGACGCTGCTGATCCCGAACGACTTCGTGAAAACCGTGGCCGAGAAAAGCTTCAACGCCACCGTTTCGGGCGACACGGTAGTTCTGCCCGGCATCATGTCGCGCAAGAAGCAGATCATTCCCGCCCTCTCGATCTAATCAGGCAGGCCCTCATGACGCAGATCATCAATTCGCTGGCCGATATTTCGGCCGATTACGACGTGCTGTTCTGCGACCTGTGGGGCTGCCTGCACAATGGCGTGGCGGCCTATCCGGCCGCCGTCGCAGCACTTCAGGGATTCCGCGCAAGGGGCGGGCGTGTCGTCCTGCTGACCAACGCGCCGCGCCCGTGGAAATATGTCGAGGCGCAGCTTGATCGCATGAACGTGCCGCGCGACGCCTGGGATCTGATCGTCAGTTCGGGCGATGCGGCGCAGGATGCGATGTTCGCGGGCGCGGTCGGTCACAAGGTCTGGGCCATTGCGATGGAAAAGGACGAAGGCTTCTTCGCCGACATCCCCCCCGAATGGCAGGGCGCCGAACCGATCCGCCGCGTCCCGCTGGACGAGGCCGAGGGCATCGTCTGCACCGGTCTTTTCGACGACACCACCGAGACGCCCGAGGACTATCACGCCCGTTTGATGATCGCGAAGCAGCGCGGGCTGAAACTGCTTTGTGCCAACCCGGACGTGATCGTCGACCTTGGCGAGACGCGGCTTTACTGCGCCGGTGCCCTTGCCGAATATTATGAGCAGATGGGCGGCACCTCGCTTTACTTCGGCAAGCCCCATCCCCCGATCTATGACCTTGCGCGCCGCAAGCTGGGGCTGGAAGCGGATGCGCGCATTCTTGCGGTGGGCGACGGGATTGCGACCGACATCCTTGGCGCGGCGGGCGAGGGGATCGATGCGATCTTCATCACCGGCGGTCTGGCCTTCGACCAGTTCGGGGTGGATGTCGAGAACCCGGAACATCCGCTGTTGCTGGACTGGTTGAACCAGCGCGGGGCTGGCCCGCGCTACAGCATGGGTCGGTTGCGCTGACGCCCCGGTAACATCTGCGACGAATTTCCTATCCTGACGTAATATCCTTGCGCGTCAACCGCGATGCTGCTATGCAGCGGAACGGAGAGGCGGAGGCGTGGATGATGCTGGACAATCAACCCCGTGGCACAATCGTCATCGAGGATCTTGAGATCGGGATGTCGCGGTACCTGCTGAAGGTGGTGACCGACGAGGATATCGAGCTGTTCGCTCAGGTCTCGACCGACCACAACCCCGTGCATCTGGACGAAACCTATGCACGCGACACCATCTTCGAGGGGCGGATCGCGCATGGGATGCTGACTGCGGGCCTGATCTCGGCCGTGATTGGTGAACAATTGCCCGGTCATGGCACCGTCTATCTGGGGCAGACGCTGAAATTCATGGCTCCCGTCCGGCCCGGCGACATGGTGCGCGCCGAAGTGACAGTCGAGGCGATCGAACATGCGCGGCGGCGCGTCACCCTTGCAACCCGGTGCCTCGTCGGCGATACGGTCGTGCTGAAGGGCGAGGCGCTGGTTCTGGCGCCAAGCCGGAAATTCGACTGACCGGGCCATCTGCTGGCCCATCGGGGGCCTGATTGCGCATCCATCACGACTGGAAGGGGCTGCCGCTTGCGGCCCGTGGTGCAACCGTCGCCATGGGAAACTTCGACGGCGTGCATCTTGGACACCGTTCGGTGATCGATGCCGCGCGCGCCGCCGCCGATGCGCCACTTGGAGTCATCACCTTTGAGCCGCACCCGCGCGAGGTCTTTCAGCCCGATTCTGCCCCATTTCGCCTGATGAACGCGGAATCGCGCGCGAACCGGCTGGCCCGGCTGGGGGTCGAGCATCTTTACGAGCTTCCCTTCGACACCGTGCTGGCGGGCCTTGCCCCCGAGGATTTCGCGCGCGAGGTGCTGGTCGACGGTCTGGGGGTCAGCCATGTCACGGTTGGCGCGGATTTCTGCTTTGGGCGCAAGCGGTCCGGCAATGCGCAGACGCTGACGCAACTGGGGCGCGAGATGGGCTTTGGCGTCACCATCGCGCCGCTGATCGGTGACGGGCAGGACGAATACAGCTCGACCGCGATCCGCACTGCGCTGACCGAAGGACGGACCCGCGACGCGGAACGGATGCTGGGCCATTGGCATCGTATCGATGGCGAGGTGCTGCATGGCGACAAGCGCGGGCGCGACCTTGGCTATCCGACCGCGAACATGGCGGTCAGCGGCCTGCATTTGCCCCGTTTCGGCATCTATGCGGTTCAGGTCGACGTGCTGACCGGTCCCGAACGCGGCAGCTATGCCGGGGTTGCCAATCTGGGCGTGCGGCCGATGTTCGGCGAGAACCGCCCCAATCTTGAAAGCCATATCTTCGACTTCAAGGCCAACCTTTACGGCGAACACCTGTCCGTTGCCCTGGTCGAGTTCCTGCGCCCGGAGATGAAGTTCGACAGCCTTGAGGCCCTGATCGCGCAGATGGATCAGGACAGCGCCCGCGCGCGCGAGATTCTGGCGGTGCGCTGATGAGAGAGCGTTTCTGGGAATTGCCGCTGAACCGCCTGAAGCCCGACGAATGGGAGGCGCTGTGCGACGGCTGCGGCAAATGCTGCCTGAACAAGATCGAGTATGAGGATACGGGCGAGCTGGCCTTTACGCGCGTCGCCTGCAAGCTTCTGGACGGGCATAGCTGCCAATGTTCGAACTATGCCGAAAGGCACAAGTTCGTGCCCGATTGCATCGTCCTGACGCCGAAGAAGCTGAAAGAGATCGCATGGTGGCTGCCCGCAACCTGCGCCTATCGCCTGCGGTCCGAGGGGAAGCCGCTTTATCCTTGGCATTACCTGATTTCGGGCGACCGCGAATCCGTCCATCAGGCCGGGATCAGCATTCGCGACCGCACGGTCAGTGAGCTGACCGTGACCGAGGACGATTGGGACGATTACATCATCGAGGATCTGGCATGAATTTCGCATCGGACAATGTGCATGGCGTTCACCCGAAAGTCCTTAAGGCATTGTCCGACTGCAACGATGGCGCGATGGGGTCCTATGGCGCGGACCCCGTGACCGCGCGCGCCGAGGCCGCCTATCGCGAGCTTCTGGATGCGCCCGATGCGGTCATCCGCTTTGTCGCGACCGGGACCGGAGCGAACGCGCTGGTCTGTGCGCAGCTTTCGCCCAGCTATGGCCGGATCTATTGCCACGACAGCGCCCATATCCATCGCGACGAATGCGCCGCGCCGGAGTTTTACAGCCACGGCGCGAAGCTGGTGCCGTTGGCGGGCGAAAACGGCAAGTTCACCCCCGACACCCTGGCCGAGGCGATCCGCTTTGGCGCCGCGGGCAGCCTGAACGACGGACAGAACGCGATGGTCTCGATCACCAACGCGACCGAATGGGGGACCTGCTATGCCCCGGACGAGGTCGCGGCATTGGCCGGGATCGCGCATGACGCCGGGCTGAAATTGCACATGGACGGCGCACGCTTCGCCAATGCGGTTGCCGGTCTGGGATGCGACGCCGCAGACTTGACCCTGCGCGCCGGCGTCGATGCGCTGTGCTTCGGCGGCACCAAGAACGGCGCGCTTGCCGCCGAGGCGGTCGTCTTTTTCGACCCGGCCGATGCGAAGGGGTTCGACTACCGTCGCAAGCAGGCCGGGCAGGTCTATTCCAAGCAGCGTTATCTGGCAGCGCAAATGCTGGCGCTGGCCCAGGACGGGTTGTGGCTGGATCTGGCGCGCCACGCGAACGCGATGGCCAGCCGCCTGGGGCAGGGGATCGAACAGGCCGGGGGCACGCTCATGGTTTCGGTTCAGGCGAACGAGGTCTTTGCCCGGATTCCTGCCGCGGCCCATGACCGTGCGCGGGCGCATGGCGCTGCCTATCACCTGTGGCAGGATCGCCCCCCCGCAGCCGGAGAGCCGGTCACCGTGCGTCTGGTCACAAGCTGGGCCACGCATGAGGACGATGTGGGTCGCCTGATCGACCTGCTGCGCGGGGCCTAGCCCCGCAGCGCAGCCGTCAGCAGTCGCAGCGCGTGATCGACGGTCGCGGCACGCACTTCGGCACGGCCGATGGCGCCGAATTCGATGGTCTCGGTCCGGACGCCCCAGGCATCGGCAATACCGAAGCAGACGCGACCTTCGGGCTTGTGTTCGGACCCGCCGGGCCCGGCGATGCCAGTGACCGAAACGGCAAGCCCCGCTTGGGACCGCGCCAAGGCCCCTTGCGCCATCTCGGCGGCGATTTCTTCGCTGACAGCGCCATGCGCCTCAAGCGTCTCGGGGCGGATACCCAGCATCTCGATCTTGGCCGCGTTGGAATAAGTGACGAAGCCGCGCTCGACCACGTCCGATGAACCGGCGATGTCGGTCAGCCGCCCCGAGATCAGCCCGCCGGTGCAGCTTTCGGCGGTCGCGATCATCACCCCGCGCGCGCGGGCCAGGTC
This sequence comes from Paracoccus broussonetiae, assembly GCF_031854425.1. Lineage (NCBI taxonomy): Bacteria > Pseudomonadati > Pseudomonadota > Alphaproteobacteria > Rhodobacterales > Paracoccaceae > Paracoccus > Paracoccus broussonetiae. The sequence goes on from NZ_JAVRQI010000003.1 coordinate 8,974, forward strand.
CAGGACTTCGGCGGCGGTCACAGCATCGGCTCCAGCAGCCCGTGATACAGCCCGGCAAGGATCACCGATACGACGCCCGCGAACAAGCCCGCCCACAGGTCGTCCAGCATCACGCCCGCGGCGTCCCCCCTGCGATCGGCGCGCCCGACCAGCCACGGCTTCCAGATATCGAACAGCCGGAACAGCAGGAACGGCGCGACGAAGCCCGGCCACGCGTCCAGGATCGACACGCCGTGCCGCCACAGCGGGATGACGGTGAAGCACATGGCCAGCCATTGCCCGGCTACCTCGTCGATGACGATTTCGGACGGATCCTTGTCCGCGCTGGCGGCGGTCACGCGGGGAACCGCCCAGAAGCCCAGCAGCGTCGCCAGGACGACACCCACGGGAACCAGCAGCGATGCACCCAACTCGCAGGCAAGGACGGCCAACGCGACCGCCGCCGCCGATCCCCATGTGCCGGGTGCGGGGCGCAGCAGGCCCACGCCGAAGAATGTCGCGATCTGGCGTTCCATGTTCACCCCTTGACCAGCGTGGCCGTCGCGATCGAGGCGATGCCTTCGCCGCGCCCGGTAAAGCCTAGCCGTTCCGAGGTCGTCGCCTTGACGCTGACACGGTCGGGCGTGATCCCGAGGATCTCGGACAGACGCAGCTGCATCGCGCCGGCATGGGGGCCGACCTTCGGCTGTTCACAGATCAGCGTCACGTCGGCGTTCGAAATGGTATAGCCCATCTCGCGCGCAAGCTCGCCCGCGTGGCGCAGGAAAATGTGGCTTTCCGCCCCCTTCCATTGCGGGTCCGAGGGCGGGAAGTGGCGGCCGATATCCCCCTGCGCCAGCGCGCCATAGATTGCGTCGGTCAGTGCGTGCATCCCGACATCGGCGTCGGAATGACCCAGCAGGGCCTTGTCATGCGGGATCCTGACCCCGCAAAGCCAGACATGGTCCCCTTCGGTAAAGGCATGCACGTCGAAACCGTTGCCCAGGCGAATGTCCATAGCGGCCCCCAGAATGCGTTCGGCGCGCCGGAAATCCTGCGGCCAGGTCAATTTCAGATTGTCTTCGTCCCCGGCGGTGGCGGTCACGGCCAAGCCGGCGCGCAGCGCCAGTTCGACATCGTCCGCCCCGCCTTCGGGAAATGCGCGATGCGCGGCAAGAATGCTGGCCAGACGGAAACCTTGGGGGGTCTGCGCGCGCAGCAACCCCTCGCGGCTGGCGGTGCCAGTGACATGTCCGCCCTCGGCCCGCCACAGCGCGTCGGTCACGGGCAGGGCGGGTGCCGCAGCCTCGGCCCCAGCCTCCAGCGCGGCGACGACGCCCTCGATCACATGGGGCGGGACCAGCGGGCGTGCGCCGTCATGGATCAGCACATGGGTGACGCCGCTTCCGTCCAGCGTCTCAAGCGCGGCACGGATGCTGGCGCTGCGCGTCTCGCCCCCGGCGACCAGCACGACGGGACCGGCCAGTTCGGCGACGCCGCGGGCCATGTCATCGGGCGGCAGGGTGACGACGATGCGGGGGAATTCCGCGAAAGCCGCGATGCTGCGCAGGATGACGCTTTCCCCGGCAAGGTCGCGCCATTGCTTGGCGACATCACCGCCCGCGCGCGTGCCCCGGCCCGCGGCCGTGATGACCACGGCATATGTGTCAGGTATCTTCATGCCGGCATGATTAGGCGAGCCCGCGCCCCGAGGCAATCGCGCCCACGTCGCAGGCGAGCGGCCCTTCGGGTGTTTTTTCGGCGCGCGGCAGTTGGCCCGCAGGCGGGCTTCTGCGTATAAGGATCGCGACTGCCCGCATGGGCCAATCCCTGCAACAGAATTCCCGCCTTCGGAGCTGCCGCCATGACCGACCCCGCAACCATCGATCTTTCCAAGGACGCCGCCGCCCGCGCCGCCGTACAACTGGTCGAGAACGGCATGAAGCTTGGCCTTGGCACCGGCTCCACCGCCAAGGTCTTCGTTGACCGCCTGGCCGAGCGCGTCCACGCCGAGGGGATGGACCTGCGCTGCGCCTCGACCTCGAAGGCGACGGCGGACCAGGCCCGCGAACTGGGGCTGGTGGTGATGGAGCTGGACGATCTGGGCTGGCTTGACCTGACCATCGACGGCGCGGACGAGGTCGATCCCGACCTGAACCTGATCAAGGGCGGCGGTGCCGCGCATCTGCGCGAAAAGATCGTCGCCACCGCCTCGGACCGGATGGTGGTCGTCGCCGATCAGGGCAAGGTCGTGGACTGCCTTGGCAAGTTCAAGCTGCCGGTCGAGGTGATCCCCTTTGGCTGGCAGTCGACCCGCACCCATATCGAGCGCGTGCTGGAGGAGCTGGGCATGGCCGAACGCCCGGCGATCCTGCGCGAAAGGGATGGCAAGCCCGTCCTGACCGACGAAAGCAACCTGATCCTCGACCTCGCGCTGGAGCAGATCCATGATGCCCGCGCGCTGGCCCGCGGACTGTCCTCGATCGCGGGGGTGGTTGAACACGGGCTTTTCCTGAATATCTGCAGCCTTGCCATCATCGGTTGTCCCGATGGCTCGGTCGTCGAGTTGCGGCGTGAGGATCTGGAATGACTTTCGATTATGATCTGTTCGTGATCGGCGGGGGTTCGGGCGGGGTCCGCGCCGCGCGGATTGCGGCCAGCGAATACGGCGCCCGCGTCGGTCTGGCCGAGGAAAGCCGCATGGGCGGCACCTGCGTCATCCGTGGCTGCGTTCCGAAAAAGCTGATGGTCTTTGCCTCGCAGGCCGAGGCGCTGGCGACCGAGGCGCGCGGCTATGGCTGGACCACCGCCAGCGCCGGGCCCTTCGACTGGGTGATGTTCCGCCACAAGCTGGACGCCGAACTGACCCGGCTTGAGGGGGCCTATACCGGCGGGCTGGTCGCCGCCGATGTCGAAATCCACAAGCAGCGCGCCCGCCTGCACGACGCGCATACGGTCGAGCTGGCCGATGGCACCCGTGTCACCGCCAAGCATGTGCTGGTCGCGACGGGCGGCCACCCGCAGCGCCCCGGCATTCCCGGCGAGGAGCTGGGGATGATCTCGGACGACCTTTTCCTGATGGAAAGCCTGCCAGGCCGGGTGCTGGTGGTCGGCGGCGGTTTCATCGCCTGCGAATTCGCGACGATTCTGGCCGGGCTGGGGGCCGAAACCGTGCTGACCTATCGCGGCGACGCCGTGCTGCGCGGCTTTGACGAGGAACTGCGCCGCCACGCGACCGAACAGTTGCGCGTGATCGGGGTCGAGCTGAAGCTGGAAACCACTCCTGCGGCGCTGGAAAAGGACGGCGACAAGATCCGCGTCCTGTGGCCCGATGGCAGTGCCGAGATCTATGACGCGGTCATGTTCGCGACCGGTCGCGTGCCGAACACCAAGGGCCTTGGACTTGCCGAGGCGGGCGTCAAGCTTGGCCGCAAGGGCGAGGTGCTGGTCGATGAATGGTCGCAAAGCTCGGTCCCTTCGGTCTTTGCCGTGGGCGACGTGACCGACCGCGTGAACCTGACCCCGGTTGCGATCCGCGAAGGCCACAGCTTCGCCGACACCGTCTTCGGGGCCAATCCGCGCAAGGTCGATCACCGGCTGGTTGGCTCGGCCGTCTATGTCCGCCCGCACGAGGTCGCGACCATCGGCTTGACCGAGGAAGAGGCCGCGGCAGCCGGTCCGCACAAGGTTTATCTGGCCAGCTTCCGGCCGATGCGGTCGATCTTTGCCGGATCGGATGCGCGGGCGGTGATGAAGCTGCTGGTCGATGCCGAGACGGACAAGGTCGTCGGTTGCCACATCTTCGGACCCGAGGCGGGCGAGATGATCCAGCTGGTCGCGATCCCGATGGGAATGGGCGCCAGCAAGGCCGATTTCGACGCCGCCATCGCCGTTCACCCCACCCTGGCCGAGGAAATGGTCACGATGCGGCGTCCGGTGCGGCATATCGGCGGCGCACATGCTGACAAAACCGTTGGTTCGGCTTGATTATTTGCCGTCCGGCACCAGTTTGAACCTGAAACAGTCGCAAGAGTATCAGACGAGGCAAGAGACGCATGGCGGGACAAGGCCCATGGGGCAGCGGAGGAGATGACGGCAAGGGGGGCAACGAGCCTCCCAAAGGGGGCCAGCGCCCCTGGGGCAATGCCGGCGGCAACCGGGACGAGGAGCCGCGCGGCCCCCGTCGCGGCGACCAGCAGATGCCCGAGATCGAGGAGTTGGTCCGCAAGGGCCAGGACCGGCTGCGCGTCCTGATGGGCGGCAAGGGCGGGCAGGGTGGCGGTGGCGGCCCCCGCGGCGGCGGTCCGCGCCGTTCCGGACCGCAACTGTCCATGAGCCGGGGGAGCTGGGGCCTTGTTGCCCTTGGCGCGGTCGCGGTCTGGGCATTCATGTCCTTCTACACCGTCAACCCCGAGGAACGCTCGGTCGAGCTGCTGTTCGGCCGTCCCTTCGCCACCGGTGAAGAGGGCCTCAACTTTGCCCCCTGGCCGGTCGTCAAGGCCGAGGTCGTTCCGGTTTCAGCCGAACGCACGACCGAGATCGGGACCGGCCGCGCCGGACCGATGGACAGCGGTCTGATGCTGACCCGCGACCAGAATATCGTCGACATGGCCTATCAGGTGGTCTGGAACATCTCGGACCCCGAGAAATACCTGTTCAACCTGGCCGATCCGGACGACACCATTCGCGCCGTCGCTGAATCGGCGATGCGCGACATCGTCGCGCGTTCGGAACTGGCGCCGATCCTGAACCGCGACCGCGGCACCATCGGCGAGGACCTGAAGCTTTCGGTGCAGAACACGCTGGACGCCTATGAGGCCGGGATCAACGTGGTCCGGGTCAACCTTGACCGCGCCGACCCGCCGCGCGAGGTCATCGACAGCTTCCGCGAAGTGCAGGCCGCCCAGCAGGAACGCGACCGGCTGGAGAAGGAAGCGGATGCCTATGCGAACCGCGTCCTTGCCAGCGCGCGCGGCGAAGCCGCCGCCGTGATCGAACGGTCCGAAGCCTATCGCGCCGAAGCCGTGAACACTGCCCAGGGTGAAGCCGCGCGCTTCAACTCGGTCTATGACGAATACATCAAGGCGCCCGACGTGACGCGTCGCCGCATGTACATGGAAACGATGGAGAAAGTTCTGGGCCAGGCCAACAAGATCATCCTGGACGGAAATGCCGGACAGGGCGTCGTGCCCTATCTGCCGCTTGACCAGCTGCGTCCCCGCCCGACCACGAATTCCACGACCACCACCACCGGCAGCGCCGGCACCGCCACCGGGGGGAACCAGTAATGCAGCGAGCGCTTTCCATTCTGGTCCTGCCCTTTGTCGCGGTCGTGGTCCTGATCGCCTCGGCTTCGATCTATATCGTCGATGTGCGCGAAAAGGCCCTTGTCATGCGCTTCGGCGAGGTGGTCGACGTGCGGGAAAACCCAGGCATGGGCCTGAAGGTGCCCTTCATCGACAACATCGTGCGCTATGACGCGCGGATCCTGGGCATCCCGACGCCCCCGATGGAGGTGACGCCCCTGGATGACCGCCGGCTGGTCGTCGACGCCTTTGCGCGCTGGCAGATAACCGATGTCGTGCAGTTCCGCCGCGCCACCGCTGCAGGCGGCATCCAGTTCGCCCAGCAGCGTCTGGCCGATATCGTGACCAACGCCATCCGTCAGGTGCTGGGTTCGGTGCCCTCGACCACGGTGCTGTCCGACGACCGCACGCCGCTGATGAACCAGATCCGCGATCTTGCGCGCGAAAACGCCAAGGATCTGGGCGTGCGCGTCATCGACGTCCGCCTGACCCGCACCGACCTGCCCGAGCAGAACCTGACCGCGACCTATGCCCGGATGCGTGCCGAGCGTGAGCGCGAAGCTGCGGACGAGATCGCTCGTGGTGGTGAAGCGGCGCAGCGCGTCCGCGCCGCTGCCGACCGGACCGTGGTCGAGCTGACCTCGGAGGCGCGCAAGAAGGCCGAGATCGTCCGTGGTGAGGCCGATGCCCGCCGGAACGCGATCTATGCGGAAGCCTTTGGCCGCGATCCCGAGTTCTTCGCCTTCACCCGCTCGATGACGTCGTATGAGCGCGCGTTGAAGGGCGAGAACAGCTCGCTTGTGATCCAGCCCGAGGGGCAGTTCTTCGACTATCTGCGCAATGACGGCGCGGATCGCGCGAACCCTGTGCCGGGTGCCAGCACCGCCGCGCTGTCGGTCGTCACCGCCATCCCCTCGGTCGAAATCGCCGCGCCCGAGGAAGAGCCTGTGGCGCCGGACGAAACCAACCGCGAGGGCCAGCCCTTGGGCGAGAACGCGGGCGTCAAGCTGACCCCGATGCCGGAATCCCTGGCCAGCCCGCCCCAACCCGAAAGCGTTGTGCCGGCGACCCCGCCAGCCAACTGAATGGGGCCAGAGACAATGGAAAAGGGGCGAAGCATCGGCTTCGCCCCTTTTTCGTATGTCCAGTGTCGTCCTGCCTGCGGTCAGGCGTGGCGCCGGTCAGCGGGTGGCTTCGGTCTCAGCTACGGGTTGGTTTGCCAGCCTAAGCTCGTCCTCGGAAATCTCGCGCTGCCATTCGCGCCAGATCGAGACCAGCAGCGCCATCAGCACCGGGCCGACGAACAGCCCGACGATGCCCATGGTCTTCACCCCGCCGATCAGGCCGAAGAAGGTCGGCAGGAACGGCAGCTTGACCGGCCCGCCCACCAGAAGCGGGCGGATGGTCTTGTCGACGACGAAAAGTTCGCAGGTGCCCCAGATGAACAGGGCCAGCCCCGCCACCGGATTGCCGCTGGCCGACAGATAGATCGAGACCAGCGTGAAGCACAGCGGCGCGCCACCCGGAATCAGCGCCATGAACCCCGTGATCACCCCGAACGTGACCGGAGAGGGGACGCCCGCGATCCAATAGGCGATGCCCAGCACCAGCCCTTCGCCAATGGCGATCAGGGTCATGCCGGTGACGGTCGAACTGATCGTGGCCGGAACGACGCGGGACAGGCGGTCCCAGCGCTCGGGCAGGATGCGCGCGCCGACGCGGTCAAGCTGCGCCACCAGTCTGTCGCCGTCGCGATACAGCACGAACAGGGTGATCAGCATGAACAGCAGCGTCAGCGCCAGGTTGAAGGCCAGGGATCCCGCCGTCACCGCGCCGCGATAGATCGTGCCGATATTCGAACCCGAGATCGCCTGAACGATCTCGCTGATCCCGCCGGGGTGCCCGATATAGGTGCGCCAGTTCTCGTCCAGCCAGGGGCCGATCTGCGGCAGTTCGATCATCCAGTGCGGTGTCGGCGCGCCCGCCGCGTTGACGAGGATGGCCCAGCTGATCCAGTCCCGCAATTCGCGGAAGGCATAGACCAGCGCCATCGCAATGGGGATGACAAGGAAGCAGACCAGCACCAGGACCATCACTGCCGCGGTCATCGTGCGGCCCGAGCCCAGCTGGTGCACGCCCTTGTTGCGCAGAGGCCAGCTTGCCAGCGCAATGACCGTTGCGGCCAGGACTGGAACCAGGAACCCGTGGAAGAAATAGATCGAGGCCAGGACGATCGCCAGCAACAGCCATCGCGCCGCCGAGATATTCGTCAGAAGCGGCTGTCGATGTGGTCGAAGCCCGGTTGCCCGCGTTGTCCCCGAAGGGATGCGGGCCTTGGTTGAATTTCTGTCGGCTGCCTCGGCTGTGCTCATTTATCTCGTCCGGATACGCCGTTTTACATCATAACAGATCGCCCAGGGCTTCAAGCCCGGATTACCCGCGCCCGCGCGCAGTCGGGCGCTTCGCTTAGGGTTCGGGAAGGGCGTGACATGGCGATGACGATACCGCGAAAAGGCGTTGTTCAGGCGCTGACCGTGCTGGATGCGCCCATATGTGCTGTCGCCAGCGCAAGTCCGTCGACGACGGCGGTGAATGCCTCGGACCGCATCAGCTGGGCGGTCGGGCAAAGCTCGGATGACATCTGCGTGACCAGACCCAGCAGGCTGGAACCGCCGACCAGGATCACGCTGTCGATCGCCGGGGCCGCGACGCCCGACATCTCCAGCGTCTCGGCCGCCGCGGTCAGCAGGTCGGCGCGATACTGGGACAGAGCGGCGTCCAGCGTTTGCGGCGTGACCGGACGCGACAGGCCCGGTTCGATGAAGCCCATCGCGATTCGGGCCTGGCCGTCACCGCCATTGGCGGCGATTTTTCCATGCTCGACCGCGAATGCCAGTTCGTGACCCAGTTCTTCGTCCAGAACGGTGGAAAGCCGGCGCAGTGCGTCGCGGTCAACTGCCAGTTTGACCATGTCCTGAACCATGCGCCGTGTTTCGGGCGTATAAAGGAACGGGATGCGCGCCCAGGTCGCCAGTTCGGCAAAGATTGCGTTCGGGACCGGCAGCAGGCCGTCCCCCATCTCGCGGCGCAATTCGCCACCATGGCCAAGGGTGGGCATGGCGTGGGTCATCGATACGCTGTGGTCGAAATCGGTGCCGCCCAGGCGGATCCCGTGATTGGCGAGGATATCGACGCTGTTGCCCGTGCTGCGGAACACAGAGAAGTCCGAGGTGCCGCCGCCGATATCGACGATCAGTCCCAGCCCCCCGCTGCGGCCCAACCCGTGCGAGGCGATTGCCGCCGCTTCGGGTTCGGGCAGGAACGCCACATCCTCGAAGCCCGCGGCCAGATAGCAGCCGCGCAGGTCCGCCTCGGCCTGTGCATCGCGTTCGGGGTCGCGGGAATGGAAATGGACCGGCCGCCCGGACAGCGCGCGCGAAAATCGCCGCCCCGTTGCCTTTTCGGCCCGCGATTTCACCTCGGCCAGGAATTCGGCGATGATTTCCGCGATGCTGCGGCGCTTGCCGCCGATCAGGCGTTTTTCGTGAACAAGCGAGGTGCCCAGCACGCTTTTCAGGGCGCGCATGTAGCGGCCTTCCTCGCCATCGATCAGGGCTTCGGCTGCGGCCGAGCCGATCTTCATGGTGCCGCCCCGGACTGGAAAGAACACGGCGGTCGGCAGGGTCTCGGCCCCGTCCTCGATGCTGATGCGGCGGATGTGGCCGTCCTCGACAATGGCGGCGGCGCTGTTCGACGTGCCGAAATCGATGGCGAGAATGTCGTCCTGCATGGCGCGGCCCCTTATGTCGGAAAGCCGGGGCTGATACCGCCTTTCCCCGCGCGCGGCAAGGTCTTCGCGCCGATCGCCGTTGTGAAACCCGGATCCGCACCAAAACGAAGGCTGGACAAACGAGAAAATATGGAATAATTGCTGACCTATCTGGATTGAGCTAATTCCCTTTCGCAATCCGGCTATGCAAACGCAATTTTCTGACCGCCGCCGTGTTTTCATCCCGGCGGTGATCCGCTATGGCGCGCGATGGCCGCGTCGCGTGCGATGCTGGCACCCCCGGAAATTGCGGACAAGAACATGACAGACCAGACATACGGCGCGACGCCATCCGCGCGCGCCAAGCCCGTCAACTCTCCAGCACGCGTCCTGCTGGCCAGCCTGATCGGCACGACTATCGAATTCTTCGACTTCTACGTCTATGCCACGGCCGCGGTGCTGGTCTTCCCGACGCTATTCTTCCCGGCCGAGGATGCGACGACGGCGCTTCTTGCCTCGTTCGCGACCTTCTCGATCGCCTTCTTCGCGCGACCCTTCGGCGCGATCGTGTTCGGCCATTTCGGCGACCGTATCGGGCGCAAGGTGACGCTGGTCGCCGCGCTGCTGACGATGGGCGTTTCGACCGTGATCATCGGCCTGCTGCCCTCCTATGCCCAGATCGGCGTTGCCGCGCCCGCGCTGCTGGCGCTGTGCCGCTTTGGTCAGGGCTTTGGCCTTGGCGGCGAATGGGGCGGTGCGGTCCTGCTGGCGACCGAGAACGCGCCCGAAGGCAAGCGCAGCTGGTACGGGATGTTCCCGCAGCTTGGCGCGCCCGTCGGGCTGTTCCTGTCTTCGGGCTTCTTCTGGGTGCTGCTGCATTTCATGTCTCAGGAAGATCTGCTGGCATGGGGCTGGCGCCTGCCGTTCCTGGCCTCGATCCTGCTGATTGTGCTGGGCCTGTGGGTGCGGCTGTCGATCACCGAGACCCCGGAATTCGCCGAAGCCATCAAGCGCGACCAGCGCGTCTCGGTGCCGGTGGTCGAGGTCTTCCGCAATCACAAGCGCAGCCTGTTCCTGGGCACCTTCGTCGCGCTGGTGACGTTCGTGCTGTTCTATATCTGCTCGGCCTGGCTGCTGTCCTATAACGTCAAGGTGCTGCAGATCCCGTTCCTGGACGCGCTGAAGATCCAGATCTTCGGTTCGGTCATCTTCGGGATCGCGATCCCGCTGGCGGGCAAGGTCGCCGATGCCGTTGGGCGCCGCCCTTTCCTGATCGTGGTCACGGTGCTGATCGGGGCCTTCTCGTTCCTGCTGGCGCCGCTGATGAGCGGGGGTGAAGGTCCGCTTTACCTGTTCGTCGCGCTTGGCATGTTCCTGATGGGCCTGACCTATGGCGTCATCGGTGCCGCGTTGGCCGCGCCTTTCCCGACCAAGGTGCGCTATACCGGCTCGTCGATCACCTTCAACTTCGCCGGCATTTTCGGCGCCTCGCTTGCGCCCTATGCCGCCACCTGGCTGCAAAAGACCTATGGGCTCAGCCACGTGGGCTATTACATGCTGGCCGCCTCGGTCATCACGCTGCTCTGCATCCTAGCATCTGGCCGGGACGAGGTCTGATCCCGACCGCGGTCCGTCAGGGTCGCAGGCATGACATCGAAGGGCCCCGGCAATCGTGCCGGGGCCTTTTTGCATAGGGTCGCAAGCTCGCAGGACAAGGGCGCTGCCGGAAACGGCAGAGCGTCGGTTTGTCGATAAGGGCGAGCAGGACGTCACGGGGCGATCCCACCGGGGCGCGCGCGACGGATGGCGAAAGGGCCCCGGCTTGCTACCGGGGCCCTTTGACGCTTGGGCTTCAGTTCTTCTTCTTGTCGGCCAGCTTTTCGGGGCCGGGCAGCTCGATGTTGATTTCGAGGCTCGAAAGTTCGTTGCCGCGCTCCAGCTTGACGTCGACGGCATCGCCGTCGATCTCCATGTGCCGGCGCACGACCTCAAGGATCTCGCGCTGCAGCGTGGGTAGGAAGTCCGGGCTGGTTCCTCCGGCGCGTTCATGCGCGAGGAGGATCTGGAGCCGTTCCTTGGCGGTCTGGGCGGAGCCGTTCTTTCGCGGGCGGAAGGAGAAGCCGAACATGGTCAGGCCGTCCGTCCAAGAAGGCGCTGAAGGAAGCCGCGGCGCTCGGCCGGGTTCACGCGCAGTTCGATCTGTTCGCCCACAAGCCGGCCGACCGCGTCCTCATAAGCCTTGGCGGCTGGGGACTTGTCGTCCATCACGACCGGCATGCCAAGGTTCGATGCCTTGAGCACGGTGGTGCTTTCCGGGATGATGCCGATCAGCGGGATCGCCAGGATTTCCAGAACGTCCTCGACGCTCATCATCTCGCCATTGGCCGAACGCTGCGGGTCGAAGCGCGTCAGCAGAAGCTGTGCCTTGACCGACCGCTCACCGCCCTTTTCCGCGTGATAGGTCTTGCTGTTCAGCAGGCCCAGCACCCGGTCGCTGTCACGGACCGAGGACACTTCCGGGTTCGTCACGACCACGGCCTCGTCGGCGTAATACATCGCCAGATGGGCGCCGCGCTCGATCCCGGCGGGGCTGTCGCAGATGATGTATTCGAATTCCTCGCGCAGCTCGTCCAGGACGGCCTTGACGCCTTCCTTGGTCAGCGCGTCCTTGTCGCGGGTCTGCGAGGTCGGCAGCACGAACAGGTTCTCAAGCCGGCGATCCTTGATCAGCGCCTGCTTCAGCTTGGCGTCGCCCTGGATCACGTTGATGAAGTCGAAAACCACGCGGCGTTCGCAGCCCATGATCATGTCGAGGTTGCGCAGGCCCACGTCAAAGTCGATCACGACCGTCTTGTGGCCGCGCATGGCAAGCCCTGCGCTGATGGCGGCCGAGGAGGTGGTCTTGCCGACGCCGCCTTTCCCCGAGGTGACTACGATGACCTTGCTCACGACAGGCTTCCTTTCGATCAGGTGTTACTTGAGGGACAGGACGCGCAGTTTCTCGCCTTCCAGGCAGACCTGCACGTGTTCCCTGGGGATGTCGGCCCCCAGATTCTCGCTGGTCCGGTAAAGACCCGCGATGGCCAGCAATTCGGCGTCAAGGCTGTGGCAGAAGATCCGGGCCGAGGTATCGCCGTTCACACCCGCAAGTGCCCTGCCGCGCAGACGGCCATAGACATGGATATTGCCCGCCGCGATGATCTCGGCCCCCGAACTGACCGGACCCAGGACGATCAGGTCGCCGCGGTCGGCAAAGACCGTCTGGCCCGACCGGATGGGCTGGGTGATCGTGCGGGTGATCGGCTGCGCCGCCTCTTTCTCGACCTCGGGGGTCGTGGCGGCCGCGGCGGCATTCGCCGAGGGACGTTCGGTCCGGGTCACGCGGTCCAGGGGGACATTGCGCCCGCCGGGCAGGGCGATCAGCCCGGCCTTGGCAGCGGCTGCCACCTGCGCGGGGCTGCCGTTCTGGATGCCGAAGACCGACAGGCGGCGCGACCGCATCTCGGAGGCCAGGGCCACCATCTCGCGCTCTCCGTCCAGGCCCTGCGCATGTTCAAGGTCGATGACCAGGGGCGCATTCTCGAAGAACAGCGGGGTCTGGTGCAACTTGGCATCCAGCGCCGCAAGGAAGTCTCGGTCCGCCGGACCCGAAAGATGCAGCGCGACCGCCGTGAAGAAGCGGCCGCGAATCTGCACCGGCTTCACCGTCGCGACCTTTTGGGTCGGCATGTGTTTGGAATCCTGTATTTGCACGCTCAACTCTGCCCGGATTCTTACACGCACAGGTTGATTCCTGCGCGCGGATGTTTTGAATCATTCATAATACGCAGAAACCCCAGCGTCCATCGGCCATGCAGGTTCCAGCATCATTCGGCGGAGAGATGCCGCCCTGTCGGCGGCAAATCGTGGGCTTTCGCCTCCAAAAGCGAGCATTCTGCCGTCGAAATCGCGCCTTGGTTGTGGCTGAAAGCCGAAAGCCGCCGATCACGGCCCGTTCGGCCGATCGTGATCGCATTGTCCCGCAAGCCATTCGCGAAAGGCGGCCAGCGGGCGACCCATCTGCCGGGTGTCGGGCCAGGCCAGCATATAGGCGCCACCCGCACGCACCGCGGGAAAGGGCAGGGCAACCAGGCGGCCTTCGCGCAATTCGTCCTCGGCCAGATATTCGGGAAGAAGCGCGACGCCCAGGCCCTGGATCGCCGCCTGAATGATCATCGAAAACTGGTCCATCATCATGCCGCCGCTGCCCAGCCGGGGGGCGTGGCCCTGCGCGCTGAACCAGTCCTCCCACGCAGTCGGGCGGTTTTCCAGATGCAGCAGGGTCAGCGCTGCGACCTCGTCCAGTCCCGAAATCCTGCGTCCCTGCAAAAAGCGGGACGCCACGCAGGCGATATGGCTTTCGTCGAACAGTTTCTGGTGATGGGCATCGGGCCAGTCCGCGTGGCCATAGTAGATGACGGCGTCGAACGGCTCGGTCCCGAAGCTGAACCGGGGCACGCGCGTCGACACGTTCAGAGAGATGCCGGGATGGCAGGACAGAAAGTCCTTGAGCCGGGGTGCCAGCCAACGCGTACCGAAGGTCGGCAGGATCGCCAGCGACAGCGTGCCACCGGCAGGGTTGACCGCGATCTGCATGCTGGCATGCTGGATGATGTTCAGCGCCCGCGTGACTTCGGCCACATAGCCGGTGGCCAGTTCCGAGGGCCAGAGCCGCTTGCGGCGCCGGTGAAACAGCGGGCTGCCCAACTGTTCCTCAAGGCTTTGCACCAGCCTGCTGACGGTGCTTTGGGTCAGGCCCAGCTCTTCGGCGGCGGCAGTGCTGGAGCCGCTGCGCATCACGGCCTCGAAGGCAAGGAGTTGCTGTATCGACGGAAGATAGCGGCGTGGTCGCAAGTTCATTCATCCAATGCATGATCTTGCAGAAAATATGAGTTTCCGGTTCCTCGGACAATGATCTAGTGCATGACCTCAGGGCGATGGAACAGGCAGGACATGACGGACGCACCGCTGAAAGATCTGAAGGTGGTCGAGCTGGCGCGCATTCTGGCCGGTCCATGGATCGGCCAGACGCTGGCCGATCTGGGGGCGACGGTCATCAAGGTCGAGGCACCCGAGGGGGATGACACCCGCCGCTGGGGACCGCCCTTCATCCAGCGCCCGCGCCCGGATGGCGGGACCGAGACGGTCGCCGCCTATTTTCACGCCGCGAACCGGGGCAAGACCTCGGTCATCTGCGACTTTGGGAATGCCGATGATCTTGACCGGTTGAAAGACCTGATCGATCAGGCCGATGTCGTGATCGAGAACTTCAAGCTGGGCGGGCTGAAACGTTTCGGGCTGGATTATGACAGCCTCGCGGCCCGCAATCCGGGGCTGGTCTATGCCTCGATCACCGGCTTCGGGCAAACCGGGCCGCGGGCGGCGCAGCCGGGCTATGACTTCCTGATCCAGGGAATGAGCGGCATCATGGACCTGACCGGAGACCCCGAGGGGGAGCCGCAGAAGATCGGGGTCGCCTGGATCGACATCTTCACCGGGCTTTACGGCGTGATCGCGGTGCAGGCAGCGCTGGCCGAACGCGCCCGCACGGGGCTGGGCCAGCATCTGGACCTGTCGTTGCTGGACAGCGGTGTCGCGGTCCTTGCCAATCAGGCGACGAACCATCTTCTGGGCGGGACCGAACCGCGGCGGTTGGGAAATGCGCATCCGAATATCGTGCCCTATCAGGTCTTTCCCGCGCGGGATGGTCATCTGATCATCGCTTGCGGCAACGACCGCCAGTTCGCCGCGCTCAGCGAGGTGCTGGGGATGGCAGAGCTGGCGACGCGGCCCGAATATGCGACCAACCCTGAACGCGTCGCGCACCGGGACAGCCTGACCCCGATGCTGGCCGAGGCAACCGGGCGGCGCGCGCGGGACGAGCTTCTGGCCGCGCTTGAGCGGGTGGGGGTCCCGGCCGGACCGATCAACAGCGTCTCGCAGGCTTTGGCCGAACCGCAGATCCAGCATCGCGGGCTGCGTATCGCGCCCGAGGGGATTGCCGGCTTGCGCACCCCCATCGTCTTTTCCCGCAGCCGGATGGTCACCGACAAGGCCGCCCCGGCGCTGGGTTCGGGAAAATGGTCCTTTGACGCGGACTGACCCCGGACCGATAACCACATTTGCAGCCAAGGAGCCTAATGCCATGTCCGAACCGAGCAGGCAGAAACCGAAGGATGCCCCGGATCTGGGCCGCTTCGACTGGGAAGATCCGTTCCGCATGGAACTGCAACTGACCGAGGAAGAGCGGATGCTGCGGGACGCCGCCCGTGCCTATGCGCAGGATCGTCTGCAACCTCGCGTCATCTCCGCCTATCGCGACGAGATCACCGACCCCGAGATCTTTCGCGAGATGGGCCAGATGGGCCTGCTGGGTGTCACTGTCCCCGAGGAATTCGGCGGGCTGGGCGGCTCGTATGTCGCCTATGGCCTTGTCGCGCGCGAGGTCGAGCGCGTCGACAGCGGCTATCGCAGCATGATGTCAGTGCAGTCATCGTTGGTGATGTATCCGATCCACGCCTACGGCTCGGATGAGCAGCGCCGGAAATACCTGCCGAAGCTTGCCTCGGGCGAATGGATCGGCTGCTTCGGCCTGACCGAGCCTGATGCCGGGTCGGACCCCGCGGGAATGAAGACCGTCGCGAAGAAGACCACCGGGGGCTACGTGCTGTCGGGATCGAAGATGTGGATCTCGAACGCGCCCATCGCCGATGTCTTCGTCGTCTGGGCGAAATCCGAGGCGCATGGCGGCAAGATCCGTGGCTTTGTGCTGGAAAAGGGCATGAAGGGGCTGAGTGCGCCCAAGATCGGAGGCAAGCTGTCCCTGCGCGCCTCGATCACCGGCGAAATCGTGATGGAGGGGGTGGAAGTCCCCGAGGATGCGCTTCTGCCCGGAGTCGAGGGGCTGAAAGGTCCGTTCGGCTGTCTGAACCGCGCGCGCTATGGCATCAGCTGGGGCGCGCTTGGCGCGGCCGAATTCTGCATGCATGCGGCGCGGCAATATGGCCTTGACCGCCAGCAGTTCGGGCGGCCCCTTGCCAATACGCAGCTTTTCCAGCTGAAGCTTGCCAATATGATGACCGATATCGCGCTGGGGTTGCAGGCCAGCCTGCGGGTCGGGCGGCTTCTGGACGAGGCGCAGGCTGCGCCCGAGATGATCTCGATCGTCAAGCGCAACAATTGCGGCAAGGCGCTGGAAATCGCGCGCATCGCCCGGGACATGCATGGCGGGAACGGCATCCAGGAAGAATACCAGGTGATGCGCCATGCCGCGAACCTGGAGACGGTGAACACCTATGAAGGGACGCATGACGTTCACGCGCTGATCCTGGGCCGCGCGATCACCGGCCTGCAGGCGTTCTTCTGAATGCAGGCGGCGGGCGCATTGACTGCGCCCGCCGCTGTCTGTCGATGGCTTCCCGTCAGACCATCCGCGCCAGCGCCACCACGATCGGCCCCATCAACGGCAGCAGCACGTTCGCGATGGCATAGGTCACGGTATAGCCGATGACCGGCGTCCCGTTCCCCGCCTGGCTGACAAGCGAGCTGACCGCGGGCGTGCTGCAATGCTGCCCGGCAATCGCGCCCAGCAGGATCGGCAGGGGCAGCTTCATCAGCCACAGGCCAACCATCAGCGAGATGAAGGCCGGTGCCAGTGACAGCACGATGCCCAGGACCGGGAACAGCAGCCCGTATTCCTTGATAAGCGCGATCGCATCCGGCCCGGCGCTAAGGCCGATGGCCGCGATGAAGGTGGCAAGGCCGAAATCCTTGGCGAAATGCGCCGCCGCGCCGGGCAGGGCGCCGTGCCGGGGAAAGCGCATGTTCAGCCAGCCGAAGACCAGCCCGGAAAGCAGCGCGCCCCCGCCCAGCCCCAGCGTCAGGTCCACCGCCCCGACCCGCAGGCTGAGATGCCCGATGATGAGCCCGATGACGATGCCAAGGCCAAGGACTGCGAAGTCGGTGCTGTCCTCGGGTGGAAGCGGAGAGCCGAGTTCGTCGGCGGCACGCATCACGTCTTCCTCGGGGCCGTAAAGGGTGATCACGTCGCCTTCTTGCAGGATCGTCTTTGGCAGGGGCGGCACGGCATGGCCCATGCGGCGGATCTGGGTGATGAAGATGCCGCGCTGCTGCTCGGCCGAGACCAGTTGGCGAAGGTCGCGCGCCTCGTGCCCGACCGCTTCGTCGCGGGTCAGGACGATGTCATGCGAGATCAGCGCGAGCCCTGAATTCTGCGGGACCGGAACCTCCTTGCCCAGCACCTTGCCGGCTGCAAGAATCGTATTCCGGCGACCGCGCAGCAGCAGGATGTCCCCCTCGACCAGGACAGAATCCAGATCGACGGGGATGATGCCGCCATTGCGCAGCACCCCTTCGATCACAACGGTCCAGTGGCGCGTCTCTTCGAATTCTCGGACGGAATGACCGGCCAGTTGCCCGACCTCGAAGGCGCGCTGGACGACGACCGGCAGCTCATAGACCCCTTCTTCCCCCGCGCCCAGCTTGTCGGCCAGCAACTCGGCCTCTTTGCGCAGGTTCTTGCGGGCGATGACGGGGGCGATCTGGGTCACGAACAGCACGATCGAGATCAACCCGAACAGATAGGTCAGGCTGTAGGCGGTGGCGATGTTGGCCTGAAGCTGGGTGTTGATCTCGGGCGCAAGGCCAAGTTTCGCGATCGCCTCGGACGCGGTACCAAGGACGGCGGATTCCGTGGCAGAACCTGCGAAAAGCCCGGCTGCGGTCCCCGCATCCAGCTTGAGCCACATGACCGCCAGCAGGGTCAGCGTCAGCGATACCGACACCTCGATGACGGGAAACACGGCAAAGCGCGCGCCCCCCCGGATATTGGCGAAGAATTGCGGCCCGGCCGTAAAGCCGAGCGCATAGATGAACAGCGCAAAGGCTGCGTTCTTCAGCTCGTCAGGGACGCGCACGCCAAGCTGGCCAAGTGCCAGCGCGACGAAAAGGGTCCCGCAGACGCCGCCAAGCGCCACGGGACCGATACGCAGGCGGCCGATCAGGTGACCCACGGCCAGCGAGACAAAGAGCGCAACGACGGGGTCGGTCAAAAGGGACATGCCGGACCTATCGAAGCAAGGGGTTCAGGAACCATTTGGTTTCAGCGTTTCTTGTACTCGTCATGTAGTTCATCGGCCATCTTGCGCAGCAGCCGCCCGATCGCCGCATATTCGTACTCGTTCAGGTTCGCGAGCGAGATGCGTCCCGACGCACGGTCGGACCCGAAGCCTTTGCCGGGCAGCATCACGATTCCGGTTTCGTCTGCGATGCGGAACAGCATGTCGCCCGCGCTGGCCCTTTCCGACATCCATTCGGCGAAGTCGTCGCCGTAAAGCTTGCGCGAAATCCCCTGCAGATCGAGCAGCGTGTAATAGTCGACCGAGTTCGCCTCGTGCTCGACCGGCAGGCCCAGTTCGCGGTAAAGGGTCGCCTCGCGCCGGCGGATCAGCTTCTTCAACTCGGCCTTGTAGCTGTCCGCTTCGTCCATCAGCGCGAAAAGCGAGAACAGGACCATCTGCACCTGCTGGGGCGTCGAAAGCCCGGCCGTGTGGTTCAGCGCGACGACGCGGCTGTCGGCCACGACGCGGTCGATGAAGGACAGGCCGCGAATGTCCGGCGTCAGCGAGGCATAGCGCGCATCCAGTTCGACCTTGGTCTTCTCGGGCAGGTCCGCCAGCGCGCGGTCCATGACGTTGTCGTCATGGGTGGCGATCACGCCCAGCCGCCAGCCGGTTGCGCCGAAATATTTCGAGAAGGAATAGACAAGGATCGTGTTCTGCGGGCAGACCGAGAACAGCGAACGGAAGTCGTCGGCAAAGGTGCCATAGACATCGTCGGTCAGGATCATCAGGTCGGGGCGGTGATCCTTGACGATGCTGGCGATCTGCTCCAGCCCGGCGTCGTTGATCTTGACCGAGGGCGGATTGCTGGGATTGACGACGAAGAAGATCTTGATCGCCGGATCCTTCAGCTTCTCAAGCTCGGACGCGGGATATTGCCAGTCGTTTTCGGGGTCGGCGTGAATGGCCACCTGCTCCAGCCCGAATTCCGCAAGCTCGGGAATTTCCAGATAGGGGGTGAATACCGGCGTGCCGATGGCGCATTTGTCGCCCTTTTTCACCAAACCGTTCATCTGCAGCGAATGGAAAAGATAGGCCATCGCGGCCGTTCCCCCTTCGACCGCGAAAAGGCGGACCGCATCCGACGAAATCGGGCCGCCCACCATTTCCTTGAGGATATAGTGGCGAACGATTTCTTCGCTGATGCTCAGCATGCGCGGCGGGACGGGATAATTGATCCCAAGCACGCCCTCGACCATTTCATGCAGGAATTCCGAGGCCGGAAGCCCAAGCTGATCGCGGACATAGGAAAGGGCGCGGGCCAGGAAAACGACGCCCGGTTTGTCGCGATTGTCGGCGGTGAAGCGTTCGAACCGGCCTTCGATCCCATCGATCTTGGGCATCCCGCCGACCGCCACGCTCATGTAGGAATAAGACAGTTCCGCCTCGGTCGTGGCGAACAGCCCAAGCTGGAAAAAGGCCCGGCGCGGGAGGGTGGCCAGGAAATTCGGGTTTCCCCGGCCGGCGTTCAGCATGGTCCGGTTCGCCTTGCCCGAGGCCAGCTTGATCAATTCGTCCTTGAGTTCAAATGGGCTCAACTTGGCATATTTGCTGTAGTCCGTCGCCATCGCGACCTCCAGTCTTCAATGTCAGGTGAAGGCCACGACAAGTGGCCCAAGAAGCGTCAGGAAAACGTTTGCCAATGCATAGGTGATTGCGAAGGGCGTGGTCGGAACCGAGTTGCCGGCCTTGTCCAGCACCTCGCCAAAGGCGGGGTTGGCGCTGCGCGATCCGGAAAGGGCGCCGGCAAAGACCGCGGTATTGTCGTATTTCAGGACGTAGCGACCGAACAGCATGGTCAGGATCATCGGCAGCAGGGTGACGACGACGCCGATCATGAACAGCTGGATGCCGCTGTCGCGGATCGTGGTGATCGCCTGCAGGCCCGATTGCAGTCCGACGACCGCGACGAAGCCCGCAAGACCAAGGTCGCGCAGCAATGTCGAGGCCGCGATGGGCATGTTGCCATGAGCATAATTTCGCGTCCTGAGCCAGCCGAAGACCAGGCCTGACAGCAGCGCGCCGCCCCCGCTGCCCAGCGTCAGCGGGATGGACCCGATCCGCAGCACGGCCAGCCCGATCAGCAGGCCGACCGAGATGCCGATGCCGTGGAATATCCAGTCCGTCTTGTCGCTGGGCAGGATCGAGGTGCCGGTGGCGCGTGCGATCCGCTGCACATCCTCGGACGTGCCGCGCACGGTGACCAGATCGCCCGCCTGGACAACCGTCGCGTCGGTCATCTTGACCGGCACGCCCGCGCGGCTGACCGACAGGACATAGATCCCGTGGCGCAGCGCATCGCCCACGCTGGAGCGGATGACGCCCATCGTCTTGCCGATGAAATCGGGATTGGTGACTGCGACTTCGCGCGTGATCATCACCAGTTCCATGTCGGCGTCGGGCAGGACTTCTTCGCCAAAGCTGCGTCCCACGACCTCCTCCCGGCGGCCGACGATCAGCACGACATCGCCCGGTTGCAGGACCAGCGAGGGCTCAACCCCGATCAACGCGCCATTGCGCTTGACGCGTTCGACCGTCAGGCGATGTCCGGCGCTGTTTTCCAGATCAAGGACCGATCCCAGCGCGCCGCTGCCCAGCCGATAGACGCGGCCGACCAGTTCCGGCAGGGCGGGCGATTCGCCCGGTCCATAGACCTGCGCACCCGCCAGCAGCGCAGCTTCGGCCTTCATGGCGTCATCGCGGATGCCGCGCTTCATCAGCCAGGGCAGGATGTTGACACAGACGATGATCGCCCCGAACGAGCCGAAGATATAGGTCACGGCATAGCCCACAGCGACATTGCCCTGCAGGCGCTGCACCTCTTCCGCGGCAAGGCCGAGCTTCGAGATGGCCGAGCTTGCCGTGCCGATGATCGCGGATTGCGTCAGGCCGCCAGCGGCGACCCCCGCCGCAAGGCCCTTGTCCAGCCCGAACATGCGCGCCAGCACGATGACGGTCAGAAGCCCGCTGATCGCAAGGAAAGCGGCCAGGGCGATTTCCCGCAGGCTTTGCCGGCCCAGCGAGCGAAAGAATTGCGGCCCGCTTTCATAGCCGACCGCATAGATGAACAGCGCGAACAGAAGCGATTTGACGCCGTTGTCGATATGGACGCCGAAAAGACTGATCAGAACGGCGACAAGAAGCGAACCCGCGACGCCGCCAAGCTGGAATTTACCGAACCGGAACGAGCCGATCCAATAGCCCCCGGCCAGCGAAAGGAACAATGCGATTTCCGGCGACTGCGAGAGGATGGACGAAATCCACGTCATGACAACCTCGGGATGTATCGGATGGGGCGAGCTTTGCCCGATTGACAATTTCAGTCAACGGGATTTGAAACCCGAGGCGCAAATATCCGTTTTTGATCCATAATTGGAATTTGCCCTTGCTTTGGGCGGTCAATTCGAAATGGCCCCATCTTCGTGGCGAATTGATGACAAGGCCCATGCGAATTTCGCTGGCCGAACCAAGTTCGGGACGTCACAGATATTCCGGCCACCCAACACGAAAGACAGCTGCGATGACCGATGCGATCCGACGCCCGGTGGTAATCTCGTCCTCGGATGCAGTGGGCCGCATCGACTGGGGTGGCGCGGTCGAGGCATTGCGGGCGGGTCATCTCCTGCCTCCTGCGCAGATCCGCGACGTGTTCCTTGGGCCCGCGCATGGCACGATGATGAGCCGCTCGGCCTATATCGAGGGGCTGGGCTATGGCGCGAAGTCGTTCACCGTCTTTGACGCCAATGCCGCGCGTGGCCTTCCGACGGTGCAGGGGGCGATGCTGGTCTTTGATCCCGACGACGGCGCGCTTGCCGCAGTCATCGACAGTGCGCTGGTGACAGGCGTCAAGACGGCGGCGGATTCGGTGCTGGGCGCCAGCCTGTTGGCCCGCCCGGACAGCCGCCATCTGCTGGTCGTCGGTGCGGGCACGGTCGCGGCCAGCCTGATCCGGGCCTATACCACGGTTCTGGCGGGGATCGAGCGCGTGTCGGTCTGGGCGCGGCGTCCCGAACAGGCGCAGGCGCTGGTCGCGGGTCTGGCCGGGATCGGGGCCGAACTTGCCGTCGTCACCGACCTGCCCGATGCGGTCGGTCGGGCGGATATCGTCTCGACCGCGACGATGGCGCGCGAGCCGGTCATTCTTGGCGACTGGCTGCGACCCGGTACCCATGTCGACCTGATCGGCGCGTTCAAGGCCGACATGCGCGAGGCCGATGATGCGCTGATGGCCCGCGCGGCGCTGTTCGTCGACAGCCGCGCCACCACCATTGGCCATATCGGAGAGTTGATGCTGCCGATCGCCTCGGGTGCGATCACACCGGGGGACGTGCTGGGCGATCTTTACGACCTCGTGCGCCCGGACGCCCGCAAGCGCGTCACGGATGACGAGATCACGGTCTTCAAGAACGGCGGCGGCGCGCATCTGGACCTGATGATCGCCGTTTACATCGCCCGGATGATGGCGGGCTGAACCCTTCAGCCCAGATTGAAGTTCTGTTCCACCACCGCCTCCATCGAGACGTGGCTGGAGGTATTGCTGATATGGGGCAGGGACGAGATCTTGTCGGCAAGGATCTGGCGGAAATGGTTCATGTCGCGCGAACGGACCTTCAGCAGGTAATCGCAACCGCCCGCGATCATGTAGCATTCCTCGACTTCGGGAATGGCGCGGACGGCGGCGTTGAACTGCTGAAGCGCGTGTTCGCGCGTGTCGTTCATGCTGACCTCAAGATAGGTCACGTTGGTCAGGCCCAGCTTCATCGGCGACAGGATCGCGCGATAGCCGGTGATCAAGCCGATCTCCTCAAGATGGCGGATGCGCAGCGCCACGGGGGTCTTGGACAACCCCACCTTGCGCGCCAGTTCGGCAACCGGAATGCGGGCGTTCTCGGTCAGTTCGGCCAAGATCTTGCGGTCGATGGCATCAAGTTTCTCTTCCATCCGTTTTCCGCCCCGATTTTGTTCCTTCGGACTATGGATTAACATGCATTCAGACACATGGACCAGAACCTTTCTGCTATCTCTCCCGCATCGAATAAGGAGATCGGCATGGCGCATGTCAGCCCCACAGTGTTTTCAACCGACGCGAAATTCGCGGATGAAGCGGCGCTTCTGACCGGGCTTGTGCAGCAGGCCGGGCTGGATGCCGACACGCGCGCCGCGATCACCACGCGCGCCGCCGATCTTGTCCGCCGCATCCGGGTCGAGGCCAAGCCGACGATGATGGAGCATTTCCTGGCGGAATACGGGCTGTCCACGCGCGAAGGCGTGGCGCTGATGTGCCTAGCCGAAGCGATGCTGCGCGTGCCCGACCGCCAGACCATCGACGCGCTGATCGAGGACAAGATCGCGCCCTCGGACTGGGGCAAGCATCTGGGCGAGGCCAGCTCGTCGCTGGTCAACGCCTCGACCTGGGCGCTCATGCTGACCGGCAAGGTGCTAGACGACGATCAGGCCGGGACGCTGCGCCGCATGGTGCGCCGCCTGGGCGAGCCGGTGATCCGCTCTGCCGTCGGCCGCGCCATGAAAGAGATGGGCCGCCAGTTCGTTCTGGGCCAGACCATCGAAGGTGCGCTGGACCGCGCCCGCAAGCGCGAGTCGCAGGGTTTTACCTACAGCTATGACATGCTGGGCGAGGCGGCGATGACCGGCGCAGACGCGGTGCGCTATGACCGCGCCTATTCCGACGCGATCGCGGCCATTGCCAAG
Organism: Paracoccus broussonetiae; assembly: GCF_031854425.1. Classification (NCBI taxonomy): domain Bacteria; kingdom Pseudomonadati; phylum Pseudomonadota; class Alphaproteobacteria; order Rhodobacterales; family Paracoccaceae; genus Paracoccus; species Paracoccus broussonetiae. Next base: position 32,916 of record NZ_JAVRQI010000003.1, read on the forward strand.
GCCTGCGACAAGGGCTCGGTCGAGGCCAATCCAGGCATCTCGATCAAGCTGTCGGCGCTGCATCCGCGCTATGAGGTCGCGCAGGAAGAGCGCGTCATGGCCGAACTGGTGCCGGTGGTGCTGAAGCTGGCGCAGCAAGCCAAGGCCGGTGGCATGGGCATGAACATCGACGCCGAGGAACAGGACCGGCTGGTCCTGTCGCTGAAGGTGATTGAGGCTGTGCTGTCCGATCCCTCGCTGGCCGGGTGGGATGGCTTCGGCGTTGTCGTGCAGGCCTATGGCAAGCGCGCCGGGCAGGTGATCGACTGGCTTTACCAGACCGCGACGCGGCTTGACCGCAGGATCATGGTTCGACTGGTCAAGGGCGCCTATTGGGATACCGAGATCAAGCGCGCGCAGGTCGAGGGGTTCGAGGGCTTCCCGCTGTTCACCAGCAAGGTCGCCACCGATGTCAGCTATATTTCCAACGCGAAGAAGCTGATCGGCTATGCCGACCGCATCTATCCGCAATTCGCGACGCATAACGCCCAGACCGTGGCTGCCGTCCTTGAGATGGTCGGCGGCATCCGCTTCGAATTCCAGCGCCTGCATGGCATGGGCGAGCGGCTGCATGACATCGTGCTGAACGAAACCAAGGGCCGCTGCCGGATCTATGCCCCGGTCGGGGCGCATCGGGACCTGTTGGCCTATCTGGTCCGCCGCCTGCTGGAGAACGGGGCGAACTCGTCCTTCGTCCACCAGATCGTCAACGAAAGCGTATCCCCCGAAGAGGTCGCGCGCGACCCGTTCGAGGCGCTGGCGACGGCGCATGCCCCGCGTTCCCTGCTGGCCCCCGCCGCGCTTTACGGAGACGAGCGGCGGAACTCGGTCGGGTTCGACCTGAACGATGAAGAGACGCTGGCCCGGATCCGCGCCGCGCGCGACTTGCCGATTCCCGATGCGATGCCGCAGACCGTCTCGCCGCCGACCGGGGCGATGCAGGATGTCCTGAACCCGGCGACGGGCGCGGCGATTGCGCAGGTGATGATGGTCGACGCAGAGACCGCCGCGCGCGCCATCGATGACGCCCGCACCTGGGATGTTCCGGCCGCCGAACGTGCCCGCATCCTGCGCCGCGCCGCCGATCTTTACGAGGCGGATTTCGGTCGCATCTTCGCTGTGCTTGGACGCGAGGCGGGCAAGTCGCTGGGCGATGCCGTGGCCGAACTGCGCGAGGCGGTGGATTTCCTGCGCTATTACGCCGCCGAGGGCGAGGCGAGCCCGCAGGCCCCGCGCGGCGTTGTCGGCGCGATCAGCCCGTGGAACTTTCCGCTGGCGATCTTCACCGGCCAGATCGCCGCGGCGCTGATGGCGGGGAACGCCGTCATCGCGAAACCGGCCGAGGCGACGCCCGTCATCGCGATGCTGGGCGTCCAGCTGCTGCATCAGGCGGGCGTTCCGAACACCGCGCTGCAACTGCTGCCCGGTCGTGGCAGCGTGGTCGGGACCGCGCTGACCTCGGACCCGCGGATCGCGGGTGTGGTCTTTACCGGCTCGACCGCGACGGCGCAGACGATCTCGCGCACCATGGCCGAGCATCTGCACCCCGGAACTCCGCTGATCGCCGAGACCGGCGGGCTGAACGCCATGATCGTCGATTCCACCGCGTTGCCGGAACAGGCGGTCCGCGATGTCGTGGCATCCTCGTTCCGGTCGGCCGGTCAGCGCTGTTCGGCGCTGCGCTGCCTTTACGTGCAGGAGGATATCGCCCCGCACCTGATCGAGATGATCAAGGGCGCGATGGACGAGCTGGTCTTGGGCGATCCGTGGGCTTTGCAGACGGATGTCGGCCCGGTGATCGATCCGAAGGCACAGAAGGACATTGCCGATTACATTGCCGCCAACGGCAAGCGCGTGATCCACAAGCTTGACGCGCCGGCGCAGGGCTGGTTCATCCCGCCGACCCTGCTGAAGGTCCGCGGCATCGCCGATCTGGAACGCGAGATCTTTGGCCCGGTCCTGCATGTCGCGACCTTCAAGGGCGACGAATTGGGCAAAGTGATCTCCGACATCAATGCGCGCGGCTTCGGGCTGACCTTTGGACTTCACACCCGCATCGACAGCCGCGTGCAGGAGGTTACCGACGCGATCCATGTCGGCAACATCTATGTCAACCGCAACCAGATCGGCGCGGTTGTCGGCAGCCAGCCCTTTGGGGGCGAGGGGTTGTCGGGCACCGGGCCGAAGGCGGGCGGCCCGCGCTATGTCCCGCGTTTCTTCGCGCCGGGCGAGCCTTCGGCCATCGGGATGGAATGGAAGGGCCCGGCCGACGAGGCGCGGTTGCGCGCCGCTCTGTCGAGCGCGACCCCGAAGAAGATCGAGGAGCGCCTGATGCCCGGTCCGACAGGGGAATTGAACCGCCTGTCCTCGCATACTCGTGCGCCGGTTCTGTGCCTTGGTCCGGGCCGGGCCGCGGTCGCGGCGCAAGTCACGGCGGTCCAGCGGCTGGGCGGGCTGGCGGTCGCCGCGGATGGCGATCTTTCGCCCGAGGCGCTGGGCCGCTTGCCGCAGCTTTCGGCCGTGCTGTGGTGGGGGGACGAGATGCAGGGCCGGGCCTATGCCGCGGCGCTGGCCGAACGCGAGGGCGAGATCGTCCAGCTGGTCACGGCCATGCCCGATCTGGCCCATGTCGCGCATGAACGCCACCTTTGCGTCGATACGACGGCGGCTGGCGGAAACGCCGCGCTGCTGGCGGGCTGAAAACGAAAGGAGATCCGCAAGGGTCTCCTTAAATGCCGAAGGGCGGGCTTGGACAGGTGGCCGGTTCGCCGGTAAGGGTCAGCCCGGTTGACCGGACTCCGCCGCGTGCCTGAAGCCACCCCCTGTGGGGGCGGGGTTGATCCTTGCCACCTCATCGTGGAAGTCGCGCAACTCCGCGTGCCGGCGGTCCTCGGTCCAGTCTTTGGCCGCGGCAAGGGCATGGGACAATTCCTCGGCCCGGTCCAGCCCAAGGTCGGGACCAAGCCCGTCGGGCAGCCGTCGCCGGATCAGGTCGCCCAGCCGGATGACATGTTCCCGGTGCACCAGCGCCGTCAGCCCTTCGGCCGTCTGCGGCGGCTCTGGCTTCACGATGGGGCCGTGGGGGCCGTCGGCGCGTATGCCAAGCCGTTCTTCGACCGCGCGGGCCACCATGCGAGCGGCGTGGCGGTGAAGCATGATCGTGGAACCCGTCACGGCAAGCAGCTGTGGCGTAGCCGGATCTGCGACGACGCGGACCGGCAGAACAGGCGATCTGCCGTCCAGGGTCGAGGTCGGGCGCACCCCGCACCACGCGTGCAGCACATCGCAACGGTCCAGGCGCAGGCGCGGGAACAGCTGGTTCGCCTCGGCCAGGATATAGTCGATCTCGGCATCCTCGACCCTGATCTCGTCCGGATCTGCCGAGACGACGGTCTCTGTGGGACCCATGAAGTGAAGGTCGCGCCAGGGAAAGACATAGAAGGGCTCACCCTTGCTGGAAAAAGCCTCAAGCCCCAGCCCGCGGAACCCTTCGGGCAGGCGGACCATGACGTTGACGCCCTTGACGCCAAGGACGCGGGGGCCGCGGCCTGCACCCGGAACCATGTCGATCCAGGGACCGGCCGCATTCACGACCAGATCGGCGGTAAGGTTTGCAATCCCCGTCGCATGGGGTTCGCGTTCCTCCAGTGTCACCTGCCACCGGTCGGCGGTCCGTTGAAGCCCGGTCACCGCGGTATAGGTGCGGATGATCGCGCCCCGACGTTCCGCATCCAGCGCGGTATCGACGCAGATCCGCTCGGGCCAGGCATACATGTATTCTTCGAAATGGCCGACCCCGGTCAGGGAACCGCCAAGTTCGGCTGCAAGCGGGCTGAGGCCGGCGGCATCGGCCCGGTTCTTGCGGCGGTAGGAGAGCGGGAATTCCCATTCGCCCAAGGCGTCGGCCAAGCGGAAGCCGATGCCGACCAGCCATGCCGGATAGCGATCTCCGCGCCGGAACGGATAATGGAAGGAATGCCGCGTCAGGTGCCCCGGCATCAGCCGGACCAGTTCGGCCCGGCACCGCATCACCTGCCGCGTATAGCGCAGGCGTTCCAGCATGTCGCGCGGGTGCAGCACCATCTGCCACAGCGGATAACGCGGGGCGAGATAGCCGACGCCCGAATAAAGCATCCGGCTGGAACGGGCCGAGGTGCCCGCGCCGATGTCCCCGCGATCGACCAGCAGCGTGCGATAGCCGCGCTCGGCCAGTTCGCGGGCGGTGGCACAGCCGACGGCGCCGGCGCCGATGATGACGACCTCGAAATGGCTGCCATCCAGATCCGCAAGGGGCGGCCGCGCCATCTCAGGCCCCTGCCGAGACCGAGATCGCGCGTTGCAGGGACAATTGCCCCACGGGCCGTCCGCTGCCATCCTCGACCCCAAGGCACTGAACGCCCCGGCCCATCATGTCGCGCAGCGCCTCGGTCAGGGTGATGTCCGAACGGATCATCGGCACCCCGCCCGCGTCCGGGGCCAAGGGCTCCATTACCGAGGCGACCTGCACGACCTTGCCGCGATCGACATGCTGGACGAAATTCGCGACATAGTCGTCGGCGGGGTTCAGCACGATGTCCTGCCCCGTGCCCTGCTGGATGACCGAGCCGTCGCGCAGAAGCGCGATCCGGTCGCCGATGCGCAGCGCCTCGTCAAGGTCATGGGTGATGAAGACGATGGTCTTGCGCACCTCTTTCTGCAGGTCCAGCAAAACGGTCTGCATGTCATAGCGGATCAGCGGATCCAGCGCGGAGTAGGCCTCGTCCATCAGCAGGATCGGCGCGTCATTCGCCAGCGCGCGGGCCAGTCCGACGCGCTGCTGCATGCCGCCCGAAAGCTGGCTGGGATATTTCGCCTCGTATCCGGACAGGCCGACACGTTCGATCCAGCGCATCGAGGTCTTGTTGCGTTGGGCGGAATCGACGCCCTGCACCTCAAGCCCATAGCCCACGTTCTCGATCACGGTGCGGTGCGGCAGCAATCCGAACTTCTGGAACACCATCGCGGTCCTGTGACGTCGGAAGCTGCGCAGCGCCTCGGGGGACATCTGCACGACATCTTGCCCTTCGACCAGGATCTGTCCGGCGGTGGGATCGATCAGCCGGTTGATATGGCGGATCAGCGTCGACTTGCCCGAGCCGGACAGGCCCATCACGACCTGGATCGCGCCCGCGGGAATTGTGATGTTGATGTCGCGCAGGCCCAGGACGTGGCGATGGTTGTCGTTCAGTTCCTGCTTGGTCATGCCGCCATTGATGGCGTCGATGAACTCGGCGCCACGCGCCCCGAAGATCTTGTAGAGGTTTCTGATCTCGATCCCGATGGGTTCAGACATGGCCGCCTCCGCGATGTTTCTGCAGCCGGTGGCCCCAGGCCTGGCTGATGCGATCGAACAGGATCGCGATGCCGACGATGGCCAGACCGTTGAACAGGCCAAGCGTGAAATACTGGTTCGAGATCGCCTTCAGCACCGGCTGGCCCAAACCCTGCACCCCGATCATCGATGCGATGACGACCATGGCCAGCGCCATCATGATCGTCTGGTTGATCCCCGCCATGATGGTCGGCAGGGCCAGAGGCAGTTCCGCCTTGACCAGCCTTTGCCAGCGAGAGGAACCAAAGGCATCCGCCGCCTCCAGCACCTCGCGGTCGACCTGCCGGATGCCAAGGTTGGTCAGGCGGATCATTGGGGGGATGGCATAGATCACCACCGCGATCAGGCCGGGCACCTTGCCGATCCCAAGCAGCATCACGACCGGGATCAGATAGACGAAGGACGGCATCGTCTGCATGATGTCCAGAACCGGGTTGACCACCGACTGCACCCGGTCCGACCGCGACATCAGGATGCCGATTGGCAACCCGACCGCGATGGCCAGCAGGGTCGAGGTCAGGATCATCGAGATCGTCTTCATCGTATCGTCCCACATCCCGAACGCGCCGATCAGGCACAGGGTCACGATGCTGGCGATGACGATGCGGATGCTGCGGCTGGCACCCCAGGCAAGAGCCGCGACGGCCAGCAGGATGATGGGCCAGGGCGTATTGGTCAGAAGGTTCTCGGACCAGACCAGGAAATGGCGCAGCGGTTCGAACAGGCCTTCGATGGCATCGCCATAGGCGCGGGTGAAGGACCGGAAGCCATCGTCGATGACTTTCTTCAGATCACGGAGAAAACCGTCATCCAGCTGTGGAAACTTGTTGAACCAAGTCATCGCGACCTCGTCATTGGGCAGTAGCTACCGACAGGGCGAAGGGCAGGGCGGCAGAACGCCGCCCCTCTTCGGCTTCAGAGGGCGGACTTGATCTTTTCGGCCGCTTCCGGCGTGACCCATGCGGTCCAAAGGTCCTCGTGGGTCTTCAGGAACTCGCGCGCGCCATCCTCGCCAGTGGCCTGATTGTCGGTCATCCACGCCATCAGCGTGTTGACGGTGTCGTTGGTCCAGCTGCGCTTCGAGAGATAGTCGATGACAGCCGGATCGGTCTTTTCGGCGAAGCTTTTCGACACCAGCGTGAAGACGTTGTCACGCGGGAAGGCGTTCTGCTTGGGATCGGCGCATTCCGAGACCGAGGTGCAGCGCTTCCACTCTGCCATGTCGTTCGGCATTCCGAAATCGACCGGCACCATATCGTACTTGCCCAGCATCGAAGTGGGCGACCAGTAGAAGCCCAGCCACGGCGCCTTCTGCTCGTAGGCCTTCGCCATCGAGCCGTCGAGGCCTGCGGCCGAGCCGGTATCGACCAGCGTGAAGCCCTTGCCCTCGATATCGAAGGCTTTCGCAAGCTGGGTGGTGACGACGGTGCCGCCCCAGCCCTGCGGACCGTTATAGACCGCGCCCTTGGAGGCATCCTCGGGGGCGGGGAAAAGTTCGGGATGGGCGAGGATTTCCTCGATCTTGTTCAGGTTCGGGTGCTCGTCCAGCATGTAGCGGGGGATGAACCAGCCCTGCTGGCCGCCATCGGACAGCGAGCGCGACAGTTCGACGATCTTGCCGTCCTTCAGGCCCCCGGCCACGACTTCGGGCATCAGGTCGACCCAGGATTCCGGCACCACCTCGGGCTGGCCCTTTTCCACCAGCGAAGTGATCGCGGGGACGGTGTCGCTGGTCGTAATCTCGGCATCGCAACCATAGCCTTCGTTCAGGATGAACTGGTCCAGGTTGGCCAGCACCTCGGCGCTTTGCCAGTTCATGCTTGCGATGGTGAAGGAACCGCAATCGGCGCTGGCGGCGCCTGCGAAGGCCGCAGCGGGAAGACCGGCTGCAAGGGCGAGTGCAAGTTTGTTCATTATGGTTTTCCCTGTTGCGGCTATTTGATGTCGATGCATGCGAACCGCCGCGAAGCTCGCTGCATTCCCGGTATGGCTAGGTCTGGAAAGCCGCGCCCATCTGGCGCGCCTTTTCGGTGGCTGCTTCGAGAGCGCGCGAGATGGCCAGCGAAAAGCCCTCCGCCTCGGCTGCATCAATTCCGGCGGCGGTGGTGCCGCGATAGTCGCGATAGGCTTCTACAAGCGTTTCCGCCTGATCTATGCGCCCTGATAGCATGGCCGCGCCGCCGCAGACCGCGGCCTCGGTCGCGCGCCATGCGATTTCCGCGGGCACACCGCGCTCCTGCATGAAGCGCGCCATCGCCATGGCCATCAGCGCGGGATAGGCTGCGCCAGATCCGGGCAGGGCCGTCATCAGGTCGATCTGCGCTTCGTCCGGCAGCTCATCGGTGGTGCCAATGGCCGAAAGCAGTCGCGCGGCGGTCGCACGGTCCTGCGGGGTTGTGCCGACATCGGCCCAGAAGGGGGAATAGGAGGCCCCGATCTCGGCCGCTGCATTGGGCATGGCCCGCACGATCCGGCCACCGCATTTCGACAGCACGCCCGAGCCGACCCCCGCCATGAACGAGATGACAAGCTTGCCTTCGGCTTGAAGTTTCAGGCTCGCCCAGTCTTCGGGGCGGACAGATACGACGATCACATCGGCCGCCGCCGAAAGTGCGTCCGCGTTGGAGGCCCATTCGACGCGGTGGCCGTGATAATCGGCGCGCGGACCGCTGCGGTTCAGAAGGACAAGATCGCTGGCAGGGACAACACCCCGCGTCAGCAGGTGTCCCCCCAAGGCCGATCCCAGCCACCCCGTAGCGCCAATGATCCCCACTCGCATGTCGTCGATCCTCGTCCGTAACCGGCGTCATTGCAACTTGGCTAGCAGACTCATCCCGCAGCTGGCAACAAAATGTTCATGACTGTCATACTATGGTTCATGTGCGCGCATTTCACATGCACTGTGGAACTTGCAGCGGACTTGACTGAACAGATCGAATTTCAAGCGCTTAGGGCTCCGCAAGGCGGGGGCGCCGTAATAATGGGCGCGCCAATGCGTAGACAAAATATGCATGTGACCCGGCGCCTGCGGGTGCCCGGTGGGGCAGGATCAGGCGTTCGGCCGACGAAAACGGGCGTTGAATCGCGCGATTTCCCGTGGCTCGGGTTCCTGGTCGGCATAGATGCGGACATACATCGGGATGCGGGCAAGCCGCGTCTCGGTGTCCTCGTTGGTCTGGGTCGAGATATAGCCGATCTGCACCAGATAGATGGTGCGGGCGCGGATATCCGCCTCCATCGGGGGAACGTCCCAGCTTTCCATCAGGCGAGTCAGCGCCGCCAGCCGCAGTTCATCCGCCTCTTTCACGCGGGCAGCGACTTTTTCGTCCTGCAAGGCCCAACTGCGGACCGCAAATTCAAGACGGGAATCAAAGGCATCCGGCGACAGGAAGCAGGTCATCAGGTTCAACATCGCCTCGGCCCGACTTTCGGCGTAATGCGTCGTCGCATCGACCAGCGGCTTCGTGGTCTTCTGCTCCCACCCCTCCAGCAGTGCCGAAAGCAGCGCCTCGCGATCTTCGAAGAACCAGTAGAAGCTGGTACGCGACAGGTTGAGCCCCTTGGCCAGCGGCAGGATCTTCACCGCGTCGATGCCGTTTTCGATCAGGGCCTGATAGCCCGCTTCCAGCCAGCCTTCGCGCGACCCGCGCCAACCCGTTTCTGATGCGCCCGTGCGTTCCATAGGCCGTTGATAGGCTGTCGGACAGGGTGCGGCAAGCCAAATGTTCAATTTTGGGCGCAGGGTGTTCATTGATGATTTTTGAATTGACATGAGTGAACAGTTTTCGGATTTTCGGGACAGCAACAACCTCATCCGCAGGCAAAGCCATGTCGAACGATCCCCTTCTTCAGCCGTTTCAGTTGAAGCACCTGACGCTTCGCAACCGGATCATGATCACCAGCCATGAACCGGCCTATCCCGAGGACGGGATGCCGAAGGATCGCTACCGCGCCTATCACGTCGAACGCGCAAAGGCGGGGGTGGCGCTGACGATGACGGCGGGTTCGGCCTCGGTCGCGCGGGACAGTCCGCCGGTCTTCAACAACATCCTGGCCTGGAAGGACGAGGTCGTCGGCTGGATGAAGAAGTTGGCCGACGAATGCCACGATCACGGGGCCGCGGTAATGATCCAGCTGACCCATCTGGGCCGCCGGACCCGCTGGGACAAGGCCGACTGGCTGCCTGTCGTCTCGCCGGGGCATGAACGCGAAGCTGCGCACCGGTCCTTTCCGAAAAAGATGGAAGACTGGGACATTGCCCGCATCATCGAGGATTACGCCGACGCCGCCGAGCGGATGAAGGCTGCGGGCCTCGACGGGATCGAGCTTCAGGCCTATGGCCACCTCATGGACCAGTTCTGGTCGCCGCTGACCAACGATCTGGACGGCCCCTATGGCGGCAACCTGGACAATCGCCTGCGCTTCACCTTCGATATCCTGCGCGAGATCCGCAAGCGCTGCGGCGACGATTTCATCGTCGGCGTCCGCTATACCGGGGACGAGGATCTGCCGGGCGGAATCACCCCGCAGGACGGGATCGAGATATCTCGCCGGTTGCGCGACAGCGGCATGGTCGATTTCCTGAACGTGGTGAAAGGCCATATCGACACCGATGCCGGGCTGACCGACCTGATCCCGGTGCAGGGGATGCGGAACGCACCGCACCTGGAATTCGCGGGGGCGATCCGCAAGGCCACGAATTTCCCGACCTTCCACGCCGCCAAGATCCCCGATGTACCGACCGCGCGCCATGCCATCGCGGCGGGGCTGCTGGACATGGTGGGGATGACCCGCGCCCACATGGCCGACCCGCATCTGGTCCGCAAGATCGTCGACGGGCGCGAGGATGACATCCGCCCCTGTGTCGGTGCGAACTATTGCCTTGACCGCATCTATCAGGGCGGCATGGCCTTCTGCCTGCACAATGCCGCCACGGGCCGAGAACAGACGATGCCCCAGACCATTCCGGCGGCCGGGGCGAAAAAGCGCATCACGATCGTCGGCGCAGGTCCCGGCGGCATGGAGGCGGCCCGCGTCGCCGCCGAGCGCGGCCATGCCGTCACCGTTTTCGAGGCCGCCGACCGACCCGGCGGCCAGATCCGCCTGACCGCCCTGCAGGAGCGTCGGCGCGAGATGATCTCGATCATCGCGTGGCGGCAGGCGATGTGCGAAAAGCATGGCGTGACCTTCAACTTCAACACCTTCGCGGATGAGGCGGACGTCCTTGCGACGAACCCGGACGAGGTCATCATCGCAACCGGGGGCCTGCCCCATACCGAAGTGCTGGAGGCGGGGGACGAGCTTGTCTCGTCCGCCTGGGACATCCTCGCGGGGGATGTGAAGCCGGGACAGAACGTCCTGATCTTCGACGACGCGGGCGATCACGCCGCGCTGCAGGCGGCTGATGCAATCGCGGCGACCGGCGCCAAGGTCGAGATCGTGACGCCGGATCGCAGCTTCTCGCCCGAAGTAATGGCGATGAACCTGGTGCCCTATATGCGCAGCCTGCAGCGGCGCGACGTCACCTTTACCGTGACCTGGCGGCTGAAATCGGTGACGCGCGATGGCAATCAGCTGCGCGCCGTGCTGGGCAGCGACTACGGCGACATGACCCGCGAACGGCTGGTCGATCAGGTCATCGTCAACCATGGTACGCGTCCGCTGGACGATCTGTATTTCGACCTGAAGCCGCTGTCCTCGAACCTGGGCGAGGTTGATTACGAAGCGCTGAGCACCGGCGGGATGCAGGAGGTCCGCAAGAACCCCGAGGGCAGGTTCCGCCTGTTCCGTATCGGCGATGCGGTCGCGGCGCGGAATACCCATGCGGCGATCTATGACGCATTGCGACTGGTCAAGGATCTGTAACCGAAACGGGCGCGCGGCATGGTCGCGCACCCATCGATTCCAAGGGAGGGGAAAGACATGACGCGACCGCAGGCCTTGCAGGAGTTTATCGATATCGCCTTGCCCGCGATGCAGGCGCGGGCACATGACGGCGGTTCGCCGGCCTCGCTTCAACGCATCGCCGAAGCTGTGACCGCCCCCGGCGACAGCGGTGCGGCCCCGGCCACCCTGCCAGTCGTGGGCGAATGGCTGGATTCGGCGCTGGATCGACGGCCGGAATACGAGGATCTGGCGGATCTGCTGCAGGCGATCCGCGCGCTTTCGCCGCTGCTTTGCTGGCGGAAAAGGACCGGGGACGCGACAGCCAGCGCCAATTTCCAGTCCAGTCACGCCAATGCCATGCTGCTGGGTCCGGGCGGGATCGAGGAGCGCCGGGACATGTGGATCGGGCTGAGCCTGCTGGCCCCGCAGACCCGCTATCCCGACCACCAGCACGCGCCCGAGGAGACCTATCTGGTCCTGTCGCCGGGCAGTTTCCGCAAGCCGGGTCGCGACTGGTTCCAGCCCGGTCTTGGCGGCAGCTTCTTCGTGCCGCCGAACGCCGTCCACGCGATGAGGTCCGAGGATGAGCCGCTGTTCGCCCTGTGGGCGCTGAGAGTCTGAAGGCGGAGATGTTGCAGGGGCGGGCGGGAGCCGTTCCCGGAAACGAGAAATGGCACCCGAGTGGGTGCCATTTTCTTGCCATCATCAAAGGCTTTCTTTGATTTTGGCTCCGGCGGTAGGGATCGAACCTACGACCAATTGATTAACAGTCAACTGCTCTACCGCTGAGCTACGCCGGAACACGGGGCGGTGTATAGCCGCGGCTTTCGGGGTCGTCCAGAGGGGTGTCGCACTTTTTTCTGAAAACTTTACAAGTTGATGAAAATAAATGGCAAATACCTGTCAGGAGGTGCTGAATACGGTGGTCGCGGACAGCGCGGCGGCGGGTGTGACGACGCCAAGTTCGGCCATCGCGATCAGGTGTGCCAGCACGTTGCGGGTCGCGGCAGGCAGCAGTTGCGGGGGAATGTCATAGATTCGCGCCGCAAGCGCTGCCGCATCCGCCGGTGCGTCCCGCAGCGCCGCAAGAATCTGGGCCGTGCGCTCGCGCCGATGGGTGGCAAGTTCCGCCAGTCGCGTTGCAGGCGCCTCGATCGGGTCGCCATGCGCAGGCAGAAGCCGAGCCGGGCTTTCGGCACCCAGGCGCGACAGCGAACGGAAGTAGTCGCCAAGATCGCCGTCCGGCGGTGAGATCAAGGTCGAGGACCAGCCCATCACGACATCCCCGCAAAAGATCACGTCGTCCCAGCGGAAACTGAGATGGCCCGCGAAATGGCCGGGGGTGTGCAGCGCGGTCAGCGTCCATTCCCGCTCCTCGACCGAGTCGCCGTCGCGCAGCAGGATGTCGGGCTGGAAGCTGCGGTCCAGCCCCTCGCCCCCGTTCAGCCCGCCTTCCAGCGCCAGGCGCTGCATCAGGGGCGAGCGCCCGGCCTCGGGCGGGCCGAAGCCCAGGATTGGGGCGCCGGTGTCGTGCGCCAGCGCCGCGGCACCGCCGGAATGATCCAGATGGGCATGGGTGACGAAGATATGGGTGATCCTGCCACCTGCCGCCGCCTCCCGAATCGCCGCGCGATGTTCGGGCAGGTCGGGGCCGGGGTCGATCACCGCGATCCGGTCGCGGCCCAGCAGGAAAGTATTGGTTCCCGGTCCCGTCAGGGGCGAGGGATTTGCAGCGGTGATGACCCGCAGGGCTTTCGAGGCATGTGTCATGGCGCTAACCTAGCCCGCGTCCGGGCGGCAGGCAAAGGTCCGGCGCAGATCCTGTCGGAAGGTGGCGGAATGGAATTCGAATGGCTGAAGAAGGTGATGCCGCGCGGGCTTTACGGCCGCGCCGCGCTGATCCTGTTCCTGCCGGTGGTGGCAGTGACCGTCGTCGTCACGGTGATGTTCCTGCAGCGACACTTCGAGGACGTCACGCGGCAGATGACCGTCGGGATGACGCGCGAGCTTGCCCTGATCGCACGCCGGATCGACGAGGCGCCCGATATCGACGCCGCGCGCCAGTCGGCGCAGCGCGAGGCGGGGCCGCTGGAACTGCAGCTGATCCTGCCCGCGACCGAACCGGCGCGGGACTGGCGGGTCTTCTATGATCTGTCCGGCCGCGTTGTCATCAGCGAACTGAATTCCCGCGTGGCGCAGGTCCGCGGCGTCGACCTGAGCAACCGGCGCGAGGTGCGGGTGACGCTGGACAGCAAGTTTGGTCCCTATCAACTCGTCTTCCCGCGAGAGCGTGTCAGCGCCTCGAACCCGCACCAGTTGCTGGTGCTGATGGTCGGAACTTCGCTTCTGATGACGGCCATCGCCACGATCTTCCTGCGCAACCAGTTGCGCCCGATCCGTCGTCTGGCGCGCGCGGCCGAGGAATATGGCAAGGGACGGATCATCCCTTATCGTCCGGTCGGCGCGACCGAGATCCGGAGCGCCGGCACCGCATTCCTGGAAATGCGCTCGCGGATCGAACGGCAGAACGAACAGCGCAAGCTGATGCTGTCCGGGGTCAGCCATGACCTGCGCACGCCATTGACGCGGCTGCGGCTGGGCATCTCGATGCTGTCGCCGGACCTGCCGCCCGAACCCGAGGAGATTGCCGCCCTGGAGGGCGACGTGACCGCGATGGGCCGGATGATCGATACCTTTCTGGTCCATGCGCGCGACGCGGCACAGGATGCGCCACCGGCCCCGGTTCCGGCCCTGGAATTCGTGCGAAACATCGTCGCGGATGCACAGCGCGGCGGGCAGGAGGTGCAGCTGGGCGAAATGCAGGGCGATCAGGCCGGGCAGGCGACCTTTCGGCAGGACAGCCTGCGCCGTGCGGTCGAGAACCTGATCGGGAACGCCGTCCGCTATGGCGACCAGGTCGAGGTCGAGGCGGCGTTGGGACCAAGCTATTTCCGCGTCTCGGTCGAGGATGACGGGCCGGGCATCCCTGCCGAGCGACGTGAGGAGGCGCTGAAACCCTTCACGCGCCTGGACCCCGCGCGCAACCAGAACCAGGGGCAGGGCGTCGGGCTGGGCCTGTCGATCGCGGCCGATATTGCGCGCGCGCATGGCGGGCAATTGCGTTTGGTCAACGGCACCAGGCTGGGCGGTTTGCGGGCCGAAATCGTCATTCCACGCTGATGCAGCGCAGTTGCCGTCGGGTCCGCCAGCCGTTAAGGCTGTTCGGAAATAACAACGGAAGGACTGCAGGATGCGGGCATTCGTATTTCCCGGCCAGGGCGCCCAGGTCGTCGGCATGGGGCGCGAGCTGGCCGAGGCCTATCCCGCCGCGCGCGAGGTGTTTGCCGAGGTCGACGAGGCGCTGGGCGAGAAACTGTCCGATCTGGTCTGGAACGGCGATATCGAGACGCTGACGCTGACGCAGAATGCCCAGCCCGCGCTGATGGCAACCTCGGTCGCGGCTTTCCGCGCGCTTGAGGCCGAGGGCTACGGGATCCAGGATGCGGCCTTTGTCGCGGGCCATTCGCTGGGCGAGTATTCGGCGCTTTGCGCGGCCGGGGCGCTGTCACTTGCCGATACCGCCCGGCTGCTGCGCCTGCGGGGCCGCGCGATGCAGGATGCGGTGCCGGTCGGGCAGGGCGCGATGGCCGCGATCCTGGGGCTGGATTTCTCGGCCGTCGATCAGATCGCGCGCGAAGCCGCCGGGGACGAGGTGTGCCAGGCCGCCAATGACAACGATCCGGCCCAGGTGGTCATTTCCGGGAACAAGGCCGCCGTCGAACGCGCGGCGGCGATTGCGAAGGAGCGGGGCGCGAAGCGAGCGCTTATGCTGCCGGTCTCGGCCCCCTTCCATTCGGCGCTGATGGAACCCGCGGCCGCCGTGATGGCCGAGGCTTTGGCCCGCGTCGAGATTACGGCCCCCGCCGTGCCGGTCGTCGCCAACGTGCGCGCCGCGCCAGTCACCGACCCGGCGATGATCCGTCAGTTGCTGGTCGAGCAGGTCACCGGATCGGTCCGCTGGCGCGAGTCCGTTGCCTTCATGGCCGGGGCCAGCGTCACCGAGTTCTGGGAGATCGGCTCGGGCAAGGCGCTGTCGGGCATGATCAAGCGGATCGCGAAGGATGCGGTGACGCGCAACATCGGCACGCCTGCCGATATTGCCGCGCTGAAGGGCTGAAGCCAGAACGGGGGCTCTGCCCCCATCCCTGCGGGATTCCCCCGGGGTATTTCGAAAACAGTGAAGAGGCTTGGGATGTTTGATCTGACCGGCAAGAATGCCCTGATCACGGGCGCATCGGGTGGGATCGGCGGTGCGATCGCCGAGGCATTGCACAAGGCGGGCGCGACCGTTGCGCTGTCGGGCACGCGCGAAGCGCCGCTGCAGGAGTTGGCTGCGAAGCTGGGTGAGCGCGCCCATGTGGTCACCGCCAATCTTGGCGATGCCGAGGCGGTCGAGGCGCTGCCGAAATCCGCCGCCGCCGCAATGGGCAGCGTCGATATCCTGGTGAACAATGCCGGGATCACCCGCGACAACCTGTTCATGCGCATGTCCGACGAGGAATGGGCGCAGGTGCTGGACGTGAACCTGACCTCGAGCTTCCGGCTGTGCCGGGGCGTGCTGCGCGGCATGATGAAGGCGCGCTGGGGCCGGATCGTGAACATCACCTCGGTCGTCGGGGCCACAGGCAATCCGGGGCAGGGCAACTATGCTGCCGCCAAGGCCGGGCTGGTCGGCATGTCGAAAAGCCTTGCCTATGAGGTCGCGTCCCGCGGGATCACGGTGAATTGCGTGGCACCGGGCTTTATCGAAACCGCGATGACCGACAAGCTGAACGACGAGCAGAAGGGGCGTATCCTTGGGCAGATCCCGGCCGGGCGCATGGGGAATGCACAGGAAATCGCCGCAGCGGTCCTGTATCTTGCCAGCGGCGAGGCAGGCTATGTCACCGGAGCCACCCTGCATGTTAACGGGGGGATGGCGATGCTGTGATCTACGGTTTATCCGGTTGCAAGATCACGTTCGCGTGCTATATCCCGCGAATAAGGCCGCAGGGGAACCGCCCTGGGCTGTCGTCGGCGCAAGCCGTCACATTTTGGGCGGATGCCCGCGAAAATGAGGAAGAGACATGAGCGATATTGCTGATCGCGTGAAGAAAATTGTCGTCGAGCATCTTGGCGTTGACGAGGACAAGGTGACCGAGAGCGCCTCCTTCATCGACGATCTGGGCGCCGATTCTCTGGATACCGTCGAACTGGTCATGGCCTTCGAGGAAGAATTCGGGATCGAGATTCCGGACGACGCCGCCGAGACCATCCAGACCTTCGGCGATGCCGTGAAATTCATCCAGGGCGCGGTCTGATCAGACCATCGCTTTCTGGCGGATCGAAGGCGGTGCTTTCCACGGGGAAAGCACCGCCTTTTTCGTTTTGTTTCAATCAGGCTTGCGAGATGGAACCGGGCGCGCGCGCGCCGTGTTGACAGGGCGGACCCGATAGCAAGAGGAACCGTCATGGCCGTCAATCTTCAAGGCCTTACCGACAATGCCCGCAAGACCGCGATCGCCGAGCTGAATGCCCGGCTTGCCGATGCCGTCGCCCTTTCGGCGGCGATCAAGCAGGCGCATTGGAACGTGAAGGGCCGCAACTTCATCGCGGTGCACGAACTTTTCGACACCGTCTTTTCCAACCTCCAGGTCCATGTCGACGAGATGGCCGAACGCGTGCAGCAGTTGGACGGCGTGGCCGTGGGCACGGTCGAGAAGGTGGCCAAGGCCAGTTCGCTGAAGGAATACCCGACCGATCTGACGAAGGCCGAGGATCACATCAAGGCGGTCTGTGAACGTATGCGGGACTATGGCGCCAAGGTCCGTGCCGCCATCGATACGACCGACGAGGCGGGCGATGCCGATACGGCAGACCTGTTCACCGGCGCGTCGCGCACGGCCGACAAGGATCTGTGGTTCATGGAAAGCCACCTGGAATAGGCGGCCTTCGCGCTGCGTGAACCGGGGCCTGTGGCCCCGGTTTTTCGTTTCGGCGATGGCTTACTTCGGCATCGGGGCGGTGATGCCCTCGACGTAGAAGTTCATGCCCGAAAGCTCTTCGTCCGTGGCCTTCTGTCCGTCGGCCAGCCAGTCGCTGCCATCCTGCTTTTTCAGGGGGCCGGTGAAGGGGTGATGCTCGCCCGAGGCGATGCTGGCCTTCAAGGCTTCGGCCTCGGCCTTGACCTCGGCGGGGACGGCGTCGGTGATCTCGCCGATCACGACCTCGCCGTCGCCGATGCCCAGCCACACGCCCTGCGACTGCCAGCTGCCGTCCAGCACCTGACCCACGCGCTTGATGTAATAGGGTGCCCAGTTGTCCACGATCGACGAAATCCGCGGCTTCGGCGCAAAGGCCGACATGTCGGAGGCCTGGCCAAAGCCGAGCGCGCCCGCTTCTTGTGCCTTGGCAAGTGGCGCGGTCGAGTCGGTGTGCTGCATGAACACATCCACTCCCTCGGCGATCAGGGCAGCGGCGGCATCGGCCTCTTTCGCGGGGTCGAACCAGCTATAGACCCAGACCACCTTCATCTCGACATCGGGGTTCACCTTGCGGGCGTGGATGAAGGCCGAGTTGATGCCCTGCACGACCTCGGGGATCGGGAAGGAGCCGATATAGCCGATCTTGTTCGACTTGGTCATGCGGCCCGCGATGGTGCCGATAACCGCGCGCCCTTCATAGAAGCGCGCGTCATAGGTCGACAGGTTGTCGGCGCGTTTGTAGCCGGTCGCGTGCTCGAACTTGATGTCGGGGAATTTCTTGGCGACGTTCACGGTCGCATCCATGAAGCCGAAGCTGGTTGCGAAGATCAGCTTGTTGCCCGCCAGTGCCAGCTGGGTCAGCGCGCGTTCGGCATCCGCGCCTTCGGGCACGCTTTCGATGAAGGTGGTTTCCACCTTGTCGCCATATTCCTTTTCCACCGCCTGCCGGGCCAGATCGTGCTGGAAGGTCCAGCCGCCATCGCCGACCGGGCCGACATAGATGAAGCCGATCTTCAGCTTTTCGTCCTGTGCAAAGGCGGGCAGGGCCGATGCCGCCATCAACGCGGCGGCGCTGCCAAGAAGGGTTCTGCGTTTCATGTACTCTCTCCTGTTGGAAACCGCCGCCCTAGCGCAGCGTGTGGAAGGGCCTGCCCAATGAGCCGGGCGCGGCACCGCCGGCCGAGCGGCCGAATTTCTGCCGGGCCGAGATCAGCACCAGCACGATGATCGTGGCGAGATAGGGCGCCATGCTGAGCAACTGGACCGGCACCGCCACCCCCGCCGCCTGAAGGCGCAACTGCAGGACGGTGACGCCGCCGAACAGCCAGGCCCCCGCCAACGCGCCCCATGGGTTCCATTGCGCGAAGACGACGATCGCCAGTGCGATCCAGCCTGCGCCTGCGGTCATGCCCTCGGTCCATTGCAGGACGGTCGCGATCGAGATGTAGGCCCCGCCCAGCCCCGCCATCGCGCCGCCGAAGGCAAGGGCGGCGATGCGGACCTTACGGACGGGATAGCCAAGCCCGTGGGCGGCGTCGTGATTTTCCCCCACGGCGCGCAGGATCAGGCCCGCGCGCGACCGCGCAAGGAACCACCAGATCGCGGGGACAAGCGCGATCCCCAGCCAGATCATCAGGTTCAGGCCCAGTGGTCCCGCCATCATCGCGGGTGCCTTGACCCCTTCATAGGGCTTGCCGAACATTGCCGTCAGGCCAAGGCCGAACAGGGTCAGGGCAAGCCCGGTCGCGACCTGGTTCGACAACAGGAACTGGGTCAGCAGCGCGAAGATCATCGACAGGGCCATTCCCGCCACTGCCGCCGCGGCAAAGCCAAGCGCGGGGCTGCCCGTCGCATGGGCGATGGCAAAGCCCGCCAGCGCACCGCCGATCATCATGCCCTCGACCCCCAGGTTCAGGACGCCGGCGCGTTCGACCACCAGTTCCCCCAGGGCGGCGAACAGGATGGGAGTGGCGGCGCCAAGAAGCAGGACGAATACCGTGACCGGATCGATCATGTGCTCCTCCGGATGCGGTAGCGGGTCAGCAGGTCGAAGCCGAGCAGGAAGAACAGCAGCATTCCCTGGAACACCTGCACGGTCGCGGCGGGCAGTTGCAGCATCATCTGCGCCAGCTCGCCCCCGATATAGGTCAGCGCCAGCAACAGGCCCGCCAGCAGAATACCCAGCGGGTGCAGCCGTCCCAGGAACGCGACGATGATCGCGGTGAAGCCGTAGCCAGAGCCGAAGTTCTCGGTGATCTGGCCGGCGGGGCCCGCGGCCTCGAACAGGCCGGCAAGACCTGCCATCGCCCCCGAAAGACCAAGACACAGCGCGACCAGCCGCTCGGGGCGGACCCCGGCGAAGCGGGCGGCGCGCGGGGCGGCCCCCGCGGTGCGGATGTGAAAGCCCAGCATGTGGCGCGACATGACCAGCCAGATGACCAGCAGGGCCAGCACCGCGGCAATGACGCCCCAATGCAGACCGGTATTCGCGATCAGTTCGGGGTTCGAGGCGGGGGGATATTGCTGCAGGTTGCGCGAACCGGGAAAGTTGAACCCCTCGGGGTTCTTCAACGGGCCAAAAGCCGCCCAGGCCGCGACCTTTTGCGCGACATAGACCAGCATCAGCGAGACGAGGATCTCGGACGCGCCGAACCAGTTGCGCAGCATCGCGGGGATCATCCCCCAGGCCCAGCCGCCAAGTGCACCGGCCAAAATCATCGCGGGAAAGATCCAGACAGCGTCCAGAGGATAGGCGGCTAGCGCCACCGACGCCCCGCAGATGCCGCCGATGATGTACTGCCCCTCGGCCCCGATGTTCCAGATGCCCGCGCGGAATCCCAGCGCCAGCCCTGCCGCGATCAGGATCAGCGGACCGGCCTTGATCAGAAGCTGTGGCCGGGAATAGCCTGCGGCCGGGCCGAAAAGCGGGTCCCAGAAGATGGTGCGGATCGCGGCGACGGGATCGAACCCCAGTGCTGCGAACAACAAGCCGCCCACCAGCATCGTCGCGATCACGGCAAGGACGGGCGTCGCGACCTGCCAGCCGGTCGAGACGCTGGCGCGGGGTTCAAGCCGGAACATGGCCGACCTCCATCCCGTGGGCGCCGCCCAGCATCAGGCCGATCTCGTCGATCGTCAGGCCCTCGGTCGGGCGGGGCGCGGAAAGCCGCCCCTGGTTCAGCGCGCAGAAGCGGTCGGACAATTCCAGCAATTCATCAAGATCCTGACTTATGACGATGATCCCCGCGCCACTGGCGGCAAGGTCCAGAAGCGCCTGCCGGATCGCGGCGGCGGCCCCTGCGTCGACCCCCCAGGTGGGCTGGTTCACGACCAGCACACGCGGCCTTCCCAGGACTTCGCGGCCGATCACGAACTTCTGCAGGTTGCCGCCCGACAGCGCGCCTGCCGCAGTTCCCGGGCCGGGCGTGCGGACGTCGAAGGCCGAGATCACACGCTCGGCAAAGGCGCGCGCGGCCGTGTGATCGATGATCCCATGCCGGGCAAGGCCCTGCCGCGAGGCCGAGGTCAGCAGCGTGTTCTCGATCAGGCTGAACTCGGGCACGGCGGCGTGGCCAAGGCGATCCTCGGGCGCGGCCAGAAGTCCGGCGCGGCGTCGCGTTTCGGGACCCGCGGCGGACAGGTCGGTGCCCTCCAGCAGCACGGTGCCGGGCGCGCTTGGGATTTCGCCGGACAGGGCCAAAAGCAGCTCCTCCTGTCCATTTCCGGCGACGCCGCCGATGCCCAGGATTTCGCCGGAATGCAGCGCAAGGGCCAGATTTTTCAAGGTGACACCTTCACCCGCCGGATGGGTCGCAAGCGCGTTAACCGTCAGAATTCGCGCGCCGGGTTTACGGCCCGTCCGGTCGATGACCCGCATCTCGGCACCGACCATCATTGCGGCAAGCTGGCGGGCCGAATGGGCGCGGGGATCGACGGTGCCGACGACCTTGCCCTGGCGGAGGATGGTCGCCCGGTCGCAATGGGTGCGGATCTCGTCCAGCTTGTGGCTGATATACAGGATCGCGGTCCCGGCCCGCGCAAGCTGGCGCAGCGTGGCAAACAGGATCTCGGCCTCTTGCGGCGTAAGGACGCTGGTCGGTTCGTCCATGATCAGCAGGCGCGGGTTTTGCAGCAGGCAGCGCAGGATCTCGACCCGCTGGCGTTCCCCTGCCGAAAGCGATGCGATGCGCCGCGCCGGATCCAGCGGCAGGCCATAGCTTTGCGACAGGTCGAGGATGCGGCGCGCGAGTTCGGGCCGAGGGGGCGGGTTCTCCATCCCCAGCGCGATATTCTCGGCCACGGTCAGTGCATCGAAAAGCGAGAAGTGCTGGAACACCATCGCGACCCCCGCCGCCCGCGCGGCGCGGGGATCGGCGGGCATGTGGGGCGTACCCATGAACGTCATCTGCCCATCGTCCGGGCGGACAAGGCCATAGATCATCTTGACCAGCGTCGACTTGCCCGCGCCGTTCTCGCCCAGCAGGGCGTGAATTTCACCGGCGTCGACGGTGAACGAGACGTCGTCATTGGCGCGGACGCCCGGATAGGTCTTGCCCAGGCCCTCAGCCTGGAAAATATTCGTCACGTCCCGCGCCTCTTCTCACTTTTCAGGCAAGCATTAGCGGTTTTCCGCCATCGGGCAATTGCACAGATGGACAGGTCGGGCCTAGATTGGCGCCATGCCGGAAAATTCGCCCCGATTCATCCACCTGCGCACGCATTCCGAACATTCGTTGCTGGAAGGAGCCGTGCCGGTCAAGAAACTTGCTGATCTTGCAGCACAAAACGGAATGCCCGCGGTCGCCCTGACCGATACGAACGCGCTGTTCGCCGGGCTGGAGTTCTCGATCAAGGCGCAGGACGCCGGGATTCAGCCGATTGTCGGTTGCCAGATGACGCTGCAGGCCGAAACGACCGGTCCCATCGTGCTACTGGCGCAAAATGAGGCAGGCTGGCTCAACCTGATGGCGCTTTCCAGCTGTCTTTACCTGCGTGAGGGCAGTTCTCTGCCCCATATTCTGCCCGAAGAGCTGGCGGCCCATGCCGAGGGGCTGATCTGCCTGACCGGCGGCGCGAACGGGCCGCTGGGGCAATTGGTGGGACAGGGGCGTATGCCAGAGGCGCGCGCCCTGCTGCAGCAGCTCGGGACTGCATTTCCGACCCGGCTTTATGTCGAACTTCAGCGCCACAAGGACGGCAACGGCGCCCCCATGCCCGAGGAACTGGCCTCGGAAGGGGGCATGATCGATCTTGCCTATGATCTCGACCTGCCGCTGGTCGCGACGAATGACGTCTATTTCCCGAAACCCGACCTGTTCGCCGCGCATGATGCGCTGATCTGCATTTCCGACCGGGCCTATGTCGATCAGACTGCGCCGCGCCGCCGCTTGACGCCGGACCATTACTTCAAGTCCCCGGCCGAGATGGCGACCCTGTTCGCCGATCTGCCCGAGGCGATCGAGAACACGGTCGAGATTGCCCGCCGCTGCGCCTTTGCCGTCAAGAAGCACAAGCCCATCCTGCCCCGCTTCGCCGAGGACGAGGTCGAGGAATTGCGCCGTCAGGCCTGGGACGGTCTGCGCGCGCGCCTTGCGATCATTCCCCATGCGGTCCCCGTCGAGGAATATGAAGAGCGGCTGCGCTTTGAGCTGGGCATCATCGAGCAGATGGGCTTTCCCGGCTATTTCCTGATCGTTGCGGACTTCATCAAATGGGCCAAGGATCGGGGCATTCCGGTCGGGCCGGGGCGGGGTTCGGGTGCGGGTTCTCTGGTGGCCTATGCGCTGACCATCACCGACCTTGATCCCCTGCGTTACAGCCTGCTTTTCGAACGCTTCCTGAACCCCGAGCGGGTGTCGATGCCGGACTTCGACATCGACTTCTGCATGGACCGGCGGGAAGAGGTCATCCGCTACGTCCAGGAAAAATACGGCCGCGACAAGGTCGGCCAGATCATCACCTTCGGCGCACTGCTGTCCAAGGCGGCTGTCCGCGATGTCGGGCGCGTGCTGCAACTGCCCTTCGGCCAGGTGGACCGCCTGTCGAAGATGATCCCGGTCGAGGGGGTTAAGCCGGTTTCCGTGACAAAGGCGCTGGCGGATGAACCACGCCTGCGCGAGGCCGCCAAGGAAGAGGTGGTGGGCCGGCTGCTGGACTATGCCGCCAAGCTGGAAGGCCTGCTGCGCAATGCCTCGACCCATGCCGCGGGGGTGGTGATCGGCGACCGGCCGCTGGACAAGCTGGTGCCGCTGTATCGCGACCCAGCCTCGGACATGCCGGCGACGCAGTTCAACATGAAATGGGTCGAACAAGCCGGGCTGGTGAAGTTCGACTTCCTGGGCCTCAAGACCCTGACCGTCATCCAGAACGCGGTCGATCTGATCAACGGGGGCGGGCGTCCCCTGCACGTCGCCGCCGACGGGCGCCAACTTTACGAACCCGCCGACGGGGCGGAAAATCAGATCAACGCCATCCCGCTGGACGACGTGCCCAGTTATGAGCTTTTCGCCAGCGCCCGAACTGTCGCGGTGTTCCAGGTCGAAAGCTCGGGCATGATGGACGCGCTGCGGCGCATGAAGCCCACCTGCATCGAGGATATCGTCGCGCTGGTGGCGCTGTATCGCCCCGGCCCGATGGAGAACATTCCGACCTATTGCGAGGTCAAGAACGGGTTGCGCGATCTGGAATCGCTGCATCCGTCGATTGACCCGATCTTGGCCGAGACGCAGGGCATCATCGTCTATCAGGAACAGGTGATGCAGATCGCGCAGGTCATGGCGGGCTACAGCCTTGGCGGCGCCGATCTGTTGCGCCGGGCCATGGGCAAGAAGATCGCCGAGGAGATGGCCAAGGAGCGGCCGAAATTCGTCCAGGGCTCGGTCGGGAACGGCGTCGATGCGAAGAAGGCGGGCGAGGTCTTTGACCTGCTTGAGAAATTCGCCAACTACGGCTTCAACAAATCGCATGCCGCCGCCTATGCCGTGGTCAGCTATCAGACCGCATGGCTGAAGGCGAACCAACCGGTCGAGTTCATGGCCGCCGTGATGAACTGCGATATCCACCTGACCGACAAACTGGCCGTTTATAAGCGTGAGGCGGATCGCATGGGGATCGAGACGGTCCCGCCCTGCGTCAACCGCTCGCTTGCGACCTTCAGCGTCAAGGATGGCCGCATCGTCTATGCGCTGGGTGCACTCAAGGGCGTGGGGGTCGACGCGATGAACATGATCGTCCAGGCGCGGGGAGACAGACCCTTCCGTGACCTGCATGATTTTGCCCGCCGCGTGGATATGCGCCGTGTCGGCAAGCGGCCGCTGGAAATGCTGGCCCGCGCCGGGGCCTTCGACATGATCGAGGAAAGCCGCGCCAAGGTGCTGAAATCACTCGATGGTCTGGTGGCGTGGTCGTCGGCGGTGCAAGAGGCCGCGGCTTCGAACCAGTCGTCGCTTTTCGGCGGGGGCGAGGATCTGCCGCCGCCGCGCGCCGTGGTCGCACCGATCTGGATGCCAGCCGAGAAGCTGGGCGAGGAACATGCCGCGGTCGGTTTCTATCTTTCCGGGCATCCGCTGGACGATTACCTGCCCGCGCTGCGGCGCAAGAACGTGCAGACTTTGGCCGAGGTGACACAGGCCGCGCAGGACGGGGCGCTGGTCGCCTCGCTGGCGGGAACCGTGGCCTTCCGACAAGAGAAGAAATCCGCACGCGGGACACGTTTCGCCTTTGTCGGCCTGTCGGATCCGACCGGGCTTTACGAGGTCACGGTCTTTTCCGACACTCTGGATGCTCATCGCCAGCACCTTGAGCCGGGAGAGAATGTCGTCCTGCAGGTGCAGGTCGAACCTTCGGGCGAACAGGTGAAGTTGCTGGCGCGCAGCGTGGTGCCGCTGGAACAGGCGGTGGCCGATGCCGGAGCGAACCGCCTTGCCGTCGAGATCACCGGCCTTGACGCGGTGCCGGGGATTGCAGCGGCCCTGGCCCGCATTCAGGCCGAAGTGAACGCTCCCTCGCGCGCAAGGGGTCCGATCACCCTGCGGCTGAAGGATGGCGACGATCTTGTCGATATCGAGATTACCGAGGATGCGCCCCTGACCACTCCGGCGCGGCAGGCCCTGCGGGTGGTACCGGGCGTGCTGGAAGTGCTGGAGGAATAGCGCGGCTCAGCCGCCGCGCGGCGCGAACAGGATGACCGCCGTGCCGATCAGGCAGATGGTGGCCCCGGTCAGATCCCAGCGATCGGGGCGCATCCCTTCGACGGCCCACAGCCAGACCAGCGAGGCGGCGATATAGATCCCGCCATAGGCGGCATAGGCGCGGCCGGCGGCATCGGCGGGAACCAGCGTCAGCGCGCAGGCGAACACGATCAGCGAGGCCACGCCCGACACCGCCCACAGGGCCGAGCGATCCAGCCGCAGCCACGACCAAAAGGCGAAGCACCCCGCAATTTCGGCGATGGCCGCGATGATGAATGTCAGCGCCGTCTGCATTGCTGCGTCCTGTCCGGGAAAGAAAAGCCCCGCACGGGGCGGGGCTTTTCGGAGCAAGTCTTAGTTGCGGGCCTTGTCGACCATCTTGCCCTTGGAGATCCAGGGCATCATGGCGCGCAGCTTCTCGCCGACCTTCTCGATTTCATGCTCGTCGTTGATGCGACGGGTCGCCTTGAAAAAGGGCTGGCCGACGGCATTTTCCTGCATGAAGTCACGCACGAACTTGCCGGTCTGAATGTCGGACAGCACGGCCTTCATGCGGGCCTTGGTCTCTTCGTAGGGCAGGATGCGCGGGCCCGAGACATACTCGCCGTATTCGGCGGTGTTCGAGATCGAGTAGTTCATGTTCGCGATGCCGCCTTCATAGATCAGGTCGACGATCAGCTTCACTTCGTGCAGGCACTCGAAATAGGCCATCTCCGGCTCGTAGCCAGCTTCGACCAGGGTTTCGAAGCCCATGCGGATCAGTTCGACCAGACCGCCGCACAGGACGGCTTGTTCGCCGAACAGGTCGGTTTCGCATTCCTGACGGAAGTTGGTCTCGATGATGCCCGAGCGGCCGCCGCCGATGGCCGAGCAATAGGACAGGGCAATGTCCTGCGCCTTGCCGGTCGCGTCGTTGTGGACCGCGAACAGGCAGGGGACGCCGCCGCCCTTGGTGTATTCGCCACGGACGGTGTGGCCGGGGCCCTTCGGCGCCATCATGATGACATCGACGCCAGGCTTCGGCTCGATCAGGCCGAAGTGGATGTTCAGACCGTGGGCAAAGGCAATCGCGGCGCCTTCGCGGATGTTGTCATGGACGTATTTCTTGTAGGTTTCGGCCTGCAGTTCGTCGGGCATGGTGAACATGACCAGATCGGCCCAGGCGGCCGCTTCGGCAATGCCCATGACCTTCAGACCTTCGGCTTCGGCTTTCTTGGCCGAGGCCGAGCCTTCGCGCAGCGCGACGACGACGTTCTTGGCGCCCGAGTCGCGCAGGTTCAGCGCATGGGCGTGGCCTTGCGAGCCATAGCCCAGCATGGCGATCTTTTTGTCCTTGATCAGGTTCACGTCGCAATCGCGATCATAGTAAACGCGCATCAGCGTCTCTCCTCATATCCGATGTCGGGGTTTTAGCAGGCAAACGGGGACAGTTCTGTGCATTCTTCGCATTCATGGTGGAAAATTCAAAAGAATCATGTCATTCACGATCATGAGGTGAAAAAATCATGCCTGATGAGACGGATCGGCGCATTTTGCGCCAATTGCTGGCCGATCCCGGCATCGGCAATGCGGAACTGGCCGAGCGGGCCGGCGTGACTGCGGCCAGCCTGTGGCGCCGATTGGAACGGATGCGCGAAACCGGTGTGATCCGCGCCATCGAGACCCGCATCGACTGGCGCAAGCTGGGATACGAGGTGCAGGTCAGCCTGCGCTTCACGCTGGACAAGACCGTGCCCCGCGCCTTCGACGATTTTGTCGCTGCCGCGCGACTGGTGCCCGAGGTGACCGAGATCCAGAATTTCCTGGGCTCGGTCGACCTGCGGCTTTCCGTCATTGCCCGCGACATGGCGCATTGGCAGGAGATCTATCGCGAAAGCATCCTGACGCTGCCCCATGTCTCGGATTCCGATGCGCTGATGCTGGTCAGCAACATCAAGGACGTGCAGGAGCTGCCGTTATGAGCGGCCCGGCCTTTTCCCCCGATGCCACCGACCTTGCGATCCTGAGGCTTCTGGCCGCGGATGCGACGCGCAGCGCCGCCGAGATCGGGCGCGCCCTTGGCATGACCCAGCCCGCGACATGGCGGCGCATTCGCCGTCTGACCGAGGCAGGGGTGATCGCGGGCCGGCGCATCGTGGTCGACGAGGCCGCGCTGGGTTTTGGCGTGACCGTCTTTCTGGGGGTTCGACTGGCTGCCAAGGGCCGCACCAGTCTGGAAGATTTCGAACGCGCCGCCACCGCCATCCCCGAGGTCCAGACCGTGCAGCATGTGCTGGGGCAGTTCGATTACCGCCTGCGTGTCCGCGCCCGCGACATCGCGGATTTCGAGCGCATCCTGCGGCGTCGCATCATGACCCTGCCGGGTATCGGCCAGGTCGAGGCGAACGTGATGCTGTCCGAAGAGCGCAGGCCCGGCCCGTTGTGATGCCGGGCAGGCAGTCACACCCTTGTTGGCTTGCATAAAGGCGCGGGACACGCCAATCAGGCTCGAACCGAAAGACAGGTGATCGATGGCAAATCCGGCCCCTTTCTCGCGCTATGAATTCATGATCGCATGGCGCTATCTGCGCGCGCGACGGGCCGAGGGCGGGGTCAGCGTGATGACCTGGATCAGCCTGATCGGGATCACGCTGGGCGTGATGGCGCTGATCGCCACGCTGGCCGTGCGCGCGGGATTCCGGGCCGAATTCGTGGACACGATTCTGGGCGCGAATGCCCATAGCACGGTCTATTACGCGCCGACCTCGTTCTATAACGACCTGACCGAGGAAACCTATATCACCCCCGGCCGGATCGAGGATTTCGACGCGCTGGCCGCCAAGATGGCGGCGCTGCCCGGCGTGGTCCGCGCCACGCCCGTCGTGCGCGGTCAGGTCATGGCCAGCCAGAACGACGCGAACAATGTGGCCGAGGTCTATGGGCTGACGCTGGACGCGTTGAAGGCGATCCCACGGATCGCCGATCCGGCGACGGGCGTGGGGAGTATCGACGATTTCGACAAAGGCATCGCCATCGGGTCGGGCCTTGCGCGGGAACTGGGGGTGAACCTTGGCGACCGTGTGCGGCTGATCTCTCCGGACGGGGCGCAGACCGCGCTGGGGACGGCACCGCGCGTCGAAAGCTATGAAGTGACCTATGTCTTCACGGCCGGTCGCTATGACATCGACCGCACGCGCATCTATATGCCGATGGCCGAAGCGCAAAGCTATTTCAACCGCGAGGGCGTGGCGGACGAAATTCAGGTCTTTGTCGATGATCCCGAAAGGGTCGACGACTGGACGCCGCAACTGCTGGAGGCGGCGGGCGACCGGGCGCAAGTCTGGACCTGGCGCGATGCCTCGGGGTCGTTCCTGAAGGCGTTGGATGTCGAGGATGACGTGATGTTCATCATCCTGTCGATCCTTGTGCTGATCGCCTCGATGAACATCACCTCGGGACTGATCATGCTGGTCAAGAACAAGGGGCGCGACATCGGCATCCTGCGGACCATGGGCCTGACCGAAGGCGCGGTCCTGCGCGTCTTTTTCCTGTGCGGGGCATTCACCGGGGTAATCGGCACGATCGCCGGGGTCGTGCTGGGGGTGATCTTCGCGCTGAATGTCGACCATGTCATGAGCTTCGTGAACTGGTTCTCGGGCGGCGGGGCTTGGGATCCGTCGGTGCGCGGGATCTATGAACTGCCGGCAAAGCTGCGCGGTATCGACATTGCAAAGGCGGTGGGGCTGTCGCTGGTCCTGTCCTTTGTCGTCACGATCTTTCCGGCGCGCCGCGCAGCGCGCATGAACCCGGTGGAGGCCCTGCGCTATGAGTGACGTTCTGGTGCTTGAGGGGATATCCAAGACCTATGGCAAGGGCGGCCCCGCGCCGGTACCGGTGCTGGCCGATCTGTCGCTGACGGTCGGGCGTGGCGAGGTCGTGGCGCTGGTCGCGCCTTCGGGCGCGGGGAAATCGACGCTGCTCCATATTGCCGGGCTTCTGGATAGCGCGGACGACGGACGGGTGCTTCTGAACGGGCGCGACATGACCCGACAGAACGACCGCGTCCGGACCGAGGCGCGGCGGCGCGAGTTGGGCTTCGTCTATCAGTTCCACCACCTGCTGCCCGAGTTTTCGGCGGCCGAGAATATCGTCTTGCCCCAATTGGCCAACAGCGTCGCCGACAGCGCTGCCAAGGCGCGTGCGCAGGATCTGCTGGCCCGTGTCGGACTGGCGCATCGCGCGGGGCATCGACCCGCGCAGATGTCGGGGGGCGAACAGCAGCGCGTGGCCTTTTGCCGGGCGCTGGCGAATTCGCCCTCGCTTCTGCTGGCGGACGAGCCGACGGGCAACCTTGACCCCGGCACCTCGGACAAGGTCTTTGACGTCCTGATGACCTTGGTGCGCGAAACGGGGCTTTCCGCCTTGATCGCGACCCATAACCTTGATCTGGCCGGACGCATGGACCGGGTGATCCGACTGGGAGAGTAGGGCGCGGGCGTTGCGTCCGGTGCTGTGCCTGCGGCAGGATGCGTGGCAAATGCTGGAAACCGGCCCATGCCGCGCGCGGCGGGTATCTGATCTGGGAGGCGGCATGACAAGGATCGTCGCGGCGCTGTGCGCCTGCTCACTGGCCATGCCGGTGTCAGCCGTGGCCGACCCGTTCGAGGATTTCGGCACGGCGATGAAATACGGTCTGCCTCTGGCCGCGGCGGTCTGCGCGGCAGATCAGGACCGGCTTGAGGATTTTGCCGTGCGCGGCGTCCTGCAAGCCGCGCTGGTCTGGGGAATGAAGCAGTATTTTGATGGTGAGCCGATTTCCCGCCGCCCCTCGGGCGAGGGCAAGGGGTTTCCTTCGGGCCATACCGCCGCCGCTTTCTTCGGCGCGTCCGACCTTGCCGGGAAATGCTTCAAGGACGACCCTTGGGCCGGGGCGGCGGCCTATGGCGCGGCCGGGCTGACCGGGTGGAGCCGCGTTCACGCCGGAGAGCACACGCCCGAACAGGTCTGGACCGGCGCGCTGATCGGCTTCACCTTTGGGGCGGCCAGCTTCGGCATCGGGACCGAGGGGGCAAGCTTCTCGGTCGGGATGCGTTTCTAGGGGATCATTGCAGGGCGCAGGCCTGCACCGCATGGCCCGCCACCAGCCGCTTGCTGTCCCTTGGGTCCGGCAGGAAGCAGGCGGGCGCGTGCCCGGGCTGTCCGTCCATCAACTCGGGGAAGATCGCGGTCAGTTCCTCGACGGCCTCGGGTGACAGCGAGCGCCGGGCCTGCGGCCCCAGGTAAAGGCTCTCGGCGGCGGCGCCTTCGGCGTAAAGGATTTCGTGCCGGTCGCAGAGCAGGTGGAAATACTCGACCTCAGGCAGACCCTCCTCGACCGCGATGCCGGGCAAACCGACAAGTTTGATCGCTGGCACCAGCGCCTCGCCCAGGTCAAACATGCTTTGCACGATGGCCGAACGGACAAGGATCCGGTGCTGGCGCGACACCAGCAGTGCGCGGCGCGGCAGCCCGTTGCCAAGCGCGCCCGCCGCGATCCGGACCGGGGCAAGCTTGCCGGTTGCGGCGACGCGGCTGCGACCGACCCAGCGGATCGGCGCGCTGCCTTGCGCAGTCACCACAAGGTCGCCCGCCTTCAGTCCTTCGACCGGAAGTGGGCCGGTCGGGGTCTCGATCAGGGTGCCGCCGCAAAAGCACAGCACGTCCAGCGAGACATTGTCGACGACGAGGTCGTTGTTCGTGGTGTTGGTGGTCCCGTCGATGACCTCGACCACGACCTCGGTCACACCGTCGGGGATGGTGAAGCTGCCGGTGATCGACTGGTCCAGCGCCGCCGGGCTGCGATTGGCATAGGTGGGTCCGGTCGCATCCGTTGCGGTCTGGTTCAGCAGTTCGACCTGATTGCCATTGTCCAGGTAGAAGATGCGGACCTGCAACCGCGCCACCGCGCCGCCCAATCCCAGCTTGCCGAAATCGATGGAGAAGGTCGCGGTCTGGTTCGGCGTGACGGCCACCGTCTGGGACAAGGTTGCCCCGCCTGCCGAGCCGCCGCCATTGAAGATCACGGCATTTCCGGTCGCCGCATCCAGTTGCACCTGATTGCCGGTGCCCGTGCTGATCCAGTTTTCCAAGGCGGAGGCAAAGCTGCCGTCCCGAATTCGTTCAGGCATGACGACTTCTCCTTTGGGAGGGCAAGGGGAGGAGTGGGTCTTGTCGAGTGAATCCCAACCGACCCTAGGCCCTTGCGCGAAGAAGTCTAACAGAAAATGGCTTTCGCCCCGGTCCTGCCGCCGGGGTCAGACGTCCAGTTCGGCAGTATCCGCGAATTGCGCGTTTTCCTGGATGAATTGATAGCGCAGCTCGGGTTTCTTGCCCATCAGGCGTTCGACCAGATCGCCAGTCTCTCCGCCCTCGTCCTCGTCGATGGACACCCGGATCAGCTTGCGCGTCTTGGGGTTCATCGTCGTGTCTTTCAGGTCCTTGGCGTCCATCTCTCCCAGACCCTTGAAGCGCTGCACGTCGATCTTGCCCTTGCCGCCGATGCCTTTGGCAAGCCAGGCCTCTTTCTCGGCGTCGTCGGCGACATAGATGCGGTGTGCGCCCTGCGTCAGGCGATAAAGCGGCGGGCAGGCCAGATACAGGTGCCCCTTGTCGATCATCGGCCGCATCTGGGTGAAGAAGAAGGTCATCAAGAGCGAGGCGATATGCGCGCCGTCGACATCGGCATCGGTCATGATGATGATCTTGTCGTAGCGCAGATCCTCGACATTGAACTTGCTGCCCATGTTGACGCCAAGCGCCTGACACAGATCGTTGATTTCCTGATTGGACCCCAGTTTCGAGCTGGCCGCGCCCAGCACGTTCAGGATTTTGCCGCGCAGCGGCAGCAGCGCCTGCGTCGTGCGTTCCCGCGCCATCTTGGCGCTGCCACCTGCCGAGTCGCCCTCGACGATGAACAGCTCGGTCCCTTCGCGGTTGGTGGCCGAGCAATCGACCAGCTTGCCGGGCAGGCGAAGCTTCTTGGTTGCGGTCTTGCGGGCGGTTTCCTTTTCCTGCTTGCGGCGCAGGCGCTCCTCGGCGCGCAGCACAAGGAAGTCCAGGATCGCGCCCGCGGACTTCGTATCCGCCGCCAGCCAGTTGTCGAAATGGTCGCGGACCGCGCCCTCGACCAGACGCGCGGCTTCCACGGTGGCCAGCCGGTCCTTGGTCTGGCCCACGAATTCGGGCTCGCGGATGAAACAGCTGACAAGGGCGCAACCGCCGGTCAGCAGATCCTCGCGCGTGATGTTGGCGGCCTTCTTGTTGTTGATCAGCTCGCCATAGCCGCGGATGCCCTTGAGAATCGCAGACCAGAAACCGGCCTCATGCGTGCCGCCTTCGGGCGTGGGCACCGTGTTGCAATAGGACTGGATGAAGCCGTCGCGGGCGGGGGTCCAGTTGATCGCCCAGTCGACCTTGCCGGGAACGCCGAATTTCTCCTTGAAGTCGACATTGCCCGCAAAGGGCCGGTCGGCATAGGTCGAAGACTTGCCCAGCGTCTCGGTTAGGTAATCGGCAAGCCCGCCGGGGAAATGGAAGGTGGCCTCGACAGGGGTCTCGCCATCATCGATCTCGGACTTCCAGCGGATCTCGACGCCCGAGAACAGATAGGCTTTGGACTTCACCATCTTCAGCATTCGCGCGGGCTTGAAGCGGTGGTGGCCGAAGATCTGTTCGTCGGCATGGAAGGTGACGGTGGTGCCGCGCCGGTTCGGGGCCGCGCCGATCTTTTCGACCGGGCCCTGGGGGATGCCGCGCGAGAAGCTTTGCTGGAACAATTCGCGGTTGCGCGCGACCTGCACGACCATCGTGTCCGACAGCGCGTTCACGACCGAGGCGCCCACGCCGTGCAACCCGCCCGAGGTCTGATAGGCATCGCCCGAGAACTTGCCGCCCGCGTGCAGCGTGCACAGGATGACTTCCAGTGCCGATTTGCCGGGGAATTTGGGATGCGGGTCGATCGGGATGCCGCGGCCGTTGTCGCGGATCACGACCGAGTAATCGGCCAGCAGCTCGACCTCGATCCGGCTGGCATGGCCGGCCACGGCCTCATCCATCGAGTTGTCGAGGATTTCTGCGACAAGATGGTGCAGCGCGCGTTCATCCGTGCCGCCGATATACATGCCGGGGCGCTTGCGAACGGGCTCGAGTCCTTCCAGCACCTCGATGGAGGATGCCGAATAGCTCTCGGCTGCCTTGTCCGAGACCGGAAAGAGATCGTCTGCCATCGCACCTGCTCGTCTTGTTCTTCTGAAGCGGGGTTATCTCATGCCGTGGCAGGTCTGGGCAAGGGGAAGCGGCCGGTTCGGGGAAAACCCCAAGCGATAGTGTCCCGGCCGCGATATGCTGTCTCTATTCCGGCTCGGCCGAACGGTCTTTCCACATGCGCTGGAAGGCGGGACGGGCCTGACAGTCCTGAAGCCAGGCGGTCGTCGCGGGGAAGCGGTCCATCAACTCGTGATAGCCTTGGGCATAGCGCAGCACCTCGGCCATGTTGATGTCGGCGACGGTGAAACGACCACCGACCAGATAGGCGCCGCGGGACAGATGATCCTCGATCACCGACAGGGGGCGGACCAGCCTTTCGGCCGCATTCGCGATGGCGGCCTGATCCGCGCCCGACTGGGTCCGGCCCGGTCGGTGCAGGAACAGCAGTGTCAGGGCATCCGCCTCAAGCGCGGTTGCGGCGCAAAAGCTCCATTGCAGCATCTGCGCGTCTTCGGTCGCATCGGCGGGACCGAAGGGCTGGCCGTGCTTGCGCGCAAGGTAAAGCGTGCAGGCCAGCGATTCCGTCAACACCAGATCGCCGTCGCGGATGACCGGAATGGCGCCCGCCGGAGACATCGCAAGGAAGCTGGGCGAGTGCGTGTTCAAGGGCGCGCCTTGCGCATCTGGATCGGGCAGGCGATAGGCTTGGATCACGGGCACATGTTCGAAAGGCAGGCCCAGCTCGTGGCAAAGCCAGACGACGCGCGATGCGCGCGAGCGGATGACGCCATAGATGGTCAGCATGATTTCCTCCGATTTTGGGTGCAGACTGGCGCGGTCACAGCGTCTCGGCAAGATAGCGCATCATGTTGCCGCCCATGACCTTTGCGATCTGGTCGTCGGACAGGCCCGCATCCATCAGCGCCTGCGTCAGGACCGCCAGATTGGACACATCGAAGGGCGCATCGACCGAGCCGTCATAGTCCGAACCAAGCGAGACGTGATCCTCGCCCACCAGCGCGATCGCGGCGCGGATTGCCTGCGCGATGTCGGCGGGCTTGTCGCCGCAGACAACATCCGCCCAATAACCGATGCCGATGACGCCGCCCTTGGCCGCGATCGCCTTGACCAGATCATCGGGCAGGTTGCGCGGGCTGGGGCATTGGCTGTGGATGCCGGTATGGGACAGGATCGGCCGCGTTCCCGGCATGTCCAGCACGTCCTGCACCATCTGCGGGCTGGCATGGGCCAGGTCGATGATCATGCGGCGGTCCAGCATCTCGCGCACGACCTGCTCTCCGAATTCGTTCAGACCCGATCCTTCTCCGCCTTCGCCATGCAGGCTGCCGCCCAGCTCGTTGTCGAAGAAATGCGTCAGGCCGATCAGTCGGAAGCCCGCGCCGTAAAGGACGCGAAGATTGTCGAGATTGCCTTCAAGCGGGTGTGCGCCTTCTGTCCCCAGCAGGATGCCGACGGTGTGCGCGCCGTTTCGCCGCGCCTCCAGCAGGTCCTGCAGGTCCTGGGCCGATCGGATCATCGTGACCGCCTGCGGGTCCTCTTCCACCGCGCGGGACAGAGCGGCCGCCTGCGTCAGGGCGCGCTCCTTAAGGCTGAACCAGCTGGGAACCGGGCGCAGTTGGCCGATAAAAAGCGGCGTGATGTTGTCGGGCGCCTCGGCCGAGTTGTGGCTGTAGTTCTGCCCGCGCGGGCTTTTGGTGACAGTGGTATAGACTTGGACGGCCACGTTGCCTTCGGCCAGGCGCGGAATGTCGGTATGGCCGCGATCCGCGCGGCGCAGGATGTTGCGGTCCCACAGCAGCGTGTCGGCGTGCCAGTCGCCGATGACCAGACTGTCATGCAGCGCCTGTGCCTGGGGCGAGACGGGCCAGCCTTCAGCTGGGCCGGTAACGGGGTTCAGCTTGCGTTCGACATAACCCGGCCCGAAATAGGCAACCACCGCCGCCAGGATTGCCACAAGCCCCAGCAGGGCGAAAAAGATGCGCCGGATCATGGCGTTCCTCCCAATCATTGCGGCGGCAGAATAGGCGAGGCCGTCCGGCTAGGCGACCGCCAATTTCGGCAAACGCAGCCGCAGGATGTGCTGGGGACCGATCCGGCCGCCGTGATACAGCGCGCCATCATCGACAAAGCCGCCCGCAAGATAGATCGCGCGCGCCGCCGGGTTGACGACGTTGACCGTCAGCACGCAGCTCCCGGCTGCCGGATAGTGTCGGGCAAGATAGGGGCCAAGCGCCAGCATCGCGGCTTTTCCGCTTCCGCGCCCCTGTTCGGCCCGGTCGATCATCACGGCCCGCAGGCCAAGCTCTCCCTCCGCAGCGAAATCGAAGCGCGAGGGATATTCGCGGTCGATCTTGAAGAAACCGACCGGCAGGGCGCCGCGGGTGACGGCGTGAAAGTCGCAGCCGGTTTCCTCGGACGCGAAATGTCCTGCGATGGTCCCGCAGAACGGCTCCTGTTCGGGCGTGACCCTGATATGGGCCACGCGATCGTATTCGTCCCAGCCGATCGGCTCGAGATGAATCATGCCTCCATCGCCTCAAGCTCGTCGATGAAGCCTTCGATCATCGACAGACCCTTGTCCCAGAATGCGGGGTCCGAAGCGTCAAGGCCGAAGGGTGCCAGCAGATCCTTGTGATGCTGCGAGCCGCCCGCCGCCAGCAGGGCGAAATACTTGTCCTGGAAGTCGGGAAGCCCGTCCTCATAGGCGGCGTAAAGCGCGTTCACCAGGCCATCGCCAAAGGCATAGGCATACACGTAGAAGGGCGAGTGGACGAAATGCGGCACATAGGTCCAGAAGGTTTCATAGCCCGGCATGAACTCGAACGCATCGCCAAGCGATTCCCCCTGCACCGACATCCAAAGCGCGTTGATGTCGTCCGGGGTAAGCTCTCCTTCCGCGCGGGCGGCGTGAAGCTTGCACTCGAAGTCATAGAAGGCGATCTGGCGCACGACGGTGTTGATCATGTCCTCGACCTTGCCGGCGAGCAGGGCCTTGCGCTGGGCGGGGTCGGTGGTCTTGGCCAGCAGCGCGCGGAAGGTCAGCATCTCGCCGAAGACGGAAGCTGTTTCGGCCAGCGTCAGCGGGGTCGAAGCCAGAAGCTCGCCCTGTGCGCTGGCAAGGCGCTGGTGGACGCCGTGGCCCAGTTCATGCGCCAGCGTCATCACGTCGCGCGGCTTGCCCAGATAGTTCAGCAGCACATAGGGATGCACGGTCGTCACGGTCGGATGGGCGAAGGCACCGGGGGCTTTGCCCGGCTTCACGCCCGCATCGATCCAGCCCTTGTCGAAGAAGGGCTCGGCCAGATCCGCCAGCTTGGGGGAAAACCCGGCATAGGCGTCAAGAACCGTCGCGCGCGCGTCAGCCCAAGGGATCAGCCGCGGAGTTTCGTTCGGAAGGGGGGCATTGCGGTCCCAGACCTGCAGCTTGTCCAGCCCCAGCCATTTCGCCTTGAGCCGGTAATAGCGATGCGACAGGCGCGGATAGGCGGCGGTGACAGCATTCCTGAGCGCCTCGACCACCTCGGGTTCGACATGGTTCGACAGGTGCCGCGCGGTTTGCGAGGTCGGCATCTTGCGCCATTTGTCCTCGATCGCCTTTTCCTTGGCGAGCGTGTTGTGGACGCGGGCGAACAGCTTGATGTTCTTGCCAAAGACCTTGGCCAGTGCGTGTGCACCAGCCTCGCGTTTTGCACGGTCGTGGTCGGTCAGCAGGTTCAGCGTCGCCTCGATCCCCATTTCCTCGCCTTCGACATCGAAGGTCAGGCCGGCGGTCGTCTCGTCGAACAGGCGGTTCCAGGCGGCGGCACCGACGACCGAGTTGTCGTGCAGGAAGCGCTCCAGCTCATCCGAAAGCTGATAGGGACGCATGGCGCGCATGCGGTCGAAGACCGGCTTGTAGCGGCCGGGACCGGCGGGATCGGCAAAGACCTCGGCATAGCGGTCGTCGGCGATGCGGTTGAACTCGAGGCTGAAGAAGACAAGCTTCGTCGTGTGTTCGGTGATCTGGTCCTGAAGGTCGCCCAGGAACTTGGCGCGCTCACCATCGGTGGTGTTCTGGTAATAGCGCAGCCCGGCATAGGACATCAGCCGCCCGCCAAGAGTGTCGATCCGCTGATAGCGCTCGATGCATTCCAGCATCTTCGGCCCGTCCAGCGAGGCAAGGCGTCCCTCATAGTCGCGGGCGAACTGGCAGCAATCCTTGCGCAGCGCGGCCATGTCATCGGCCAGCTCGGGCGCATCCGGCGCGGGGTAAAGATCGGTCAGATCCCAGTCCGGCAGCTGACCCAGGTCGGCACCATGGGCGGCGCTGGGCAGGGCGTTCTCGTCGCGGGGAATCGTGCGGCCAAGCATCGGGGACGGAAAGCGAATCGCGGCGGAAGTCGTCATGGTCAATCCTTTCGATTGCCAAGGAATTTGGCTGTTAAGCCGTCCAGCCGCAAGGCATCGCCCGCAAGGAAGTTGTCAGACGGAGTGCGCCACTGTGCCGAAATGCTGGAGGATCGCCCGAAGGAAGGGGGTGCGCACGCTTTCCCGCTCCATCATCGGCTCATGTCGGGCACCGGGCAGAAGCATCAGCTGCGCGCCGGCCCAGCCATCGACACGGCTGCGGATTGCGCGGGCAGAGACAATGGCCTCGTCGCTGCCAAGCCCGACAAGGACGGGCAGATCGGGCGAGGGCAGGGCGGCCAGTCGCGTGCATTCGGCCAGGGCCTGCCCCAGCCAGCGATTGGTCACGCCGCCAAGGGAAAGTTCGGGCCAGGAGGCGGCCTCGGCCACGAAGCGGCCCCAACGGACCGGGTCGGTGGTCAGCAGGTTGCCCTCGAAGGGGCATTTCAGCACGAAGGGTTCATACCCGCCCGAGCCAAGCGCCGCGCGTTCGTCCAGACGCAGGCGCTGGGCGAGAGCGGTCATGGCGATGGCAAGAAGCCGGGTCGGCGGACGCAGGTGCAATCCCCACATCGGCGCGGAAAACACCGCGCTGTCGACCGGCAGCCCGTCCTGCAGTGCCGCAAGCCCGATGGCGCCGCCCATCGAATGGGCCAGCAGATGCCAGGGGCGGGGAAGGTCGAGTTCGTTCGCGGCGACGACCAGTTCGACGACATCGCGCTGATAATCGCTGAAGCTGCCGATATGTCCGGGGCGGCTGTCGGCGATCAGGCGATCCGATAGCCCCTGTCCGCGCCAGTCCATTGCCAGGACATCCAGCCCGGCGCTGCAAAGGTCCAGCGCGAGGGCGTTATATTTTTCAAGATACTCGGTCCGGCCCGGAAACAGCAGCACGCTGCCCCGTGGCCGGTCCGAGGCCCAATGTCCGGCCCGCAGGCGAACCCCGTCCTCGGCCCAAAGCCAGAAAGGCCGGGCCAGCGGGTGGGGGTCGCCGGGCAGGGACCGGAAGGGCGCGGGGTCCACGGGGGATGCCGCGTCTTAGCCCAGCAGGGCGCCCAGCTTCATGGCGGTACCCATCGCGCCATCGACCTTCAGCTTGCCAGTCATGAAGGCCATGGTGGGGTTCACGTCGCCGGAAAGAAGCCCCTCGAAGGTTTCGCGGCTGGCGGTCAGCGTGACGTCCGCCTCATCATCCGCCGCGCGTGCGCCATTGGCGTCGATGTAGACGCTGCCCTCGCCCTCGATCACGAATTTGGCGGTGCCATCAAAGCCCTTGGCTTTGGGATCCAGAGCAGCGACGGCTGCCTCGACCACTTTACTCATCTGAATTCTCCCTTGACTGTGTCTGGAAATGGGTTGGGTGGAAAGTTACATAGTGGATATGCGATGGCTAGGCCCCCTTTTCCATATTGCCGTGGCGGCAGGCCTGATCCTGTCGCCGGCCATGTCGGGACATGCGTTGGCGCAACAGCTTTCGCCCCCGGATGCGCCGCAACCCAAGGATGATGGAGCACCGCCCGGCACCGCGCCCGATCCCGATTCGCCAGAGATGGCAGAACCCCCGACCGGGCTTGAACCGGCCGAGCCGGACCTGCCCACCGCCGATGCCCGCCTGCAGGAGCGTGAGGATCTGGATCTGCTATTTGCCGAACTGGCCCAACCGGATGGCGAGACATGGGCGCGGGCGGAAACCGATATCCTGCGAATCTGGTCACGCTCGGGCTCGGCGGCGATGGACCTGCTCTACAAGCGTGGAGAGGCGGCACTGGATGCAGGGGATACCGAAGCCGCGATCGGCCATCTGACCGCCCTGACCGACCATGCCCCGGATTTTGCGGGGGGCTGGTATCTGCGGGGGGTGGCGTTCTATCTGGAGGGGCAGGTCGGTCCCTCGATCTCGGACATGGCGCGGACGCTGACGCTGGAGCCGCGGCATTTCGGCGCCCTGACCCAGCTTGGCGCGATGTTCGAGGAACTGGGGGACGACAAGCGCGCGCTGGAGGCATATCGCGCCAGCTTGAAGATCCACCCGCATCAGGAAGATGCAGCCGACGCCGTCGAGCGTCTGGAAGACAAGACAAAGGGCACGGACGCCTGACATGCAGGACAGATCACGGGTCACGGCCGTTCTCGGCCCGACCAATACTGGCAAGACGCATTACGCGATCGAACGGATGCTGGCGCATCGCACGGGGGTCATCGGCCTGCCGCTGCGCCTGCTGGCGCGCGAGGTCTATGACCGCATCGTGAAGGCACGCGGCCCCTCGGTCGTGGCGCTGGTCACCGGAGAGGAACGTATCGTCCCCGACCGGGTGCAATACTGGGTCGCCACCACCGAGGCGATGCCCGAGGTTGGCGCGGATTTCGTCGCCATAGATGAGATCCAGCTTTGCGCCGATCCCGAGCGCGGCCATGTCTTTACCGACCGGCTGCTGAACATGCGCGGCCTGCACGAGACGCTGCTGCTGGGAAGCGACACGATGCGTCCCGCCATCGCGGCGCTGGTGCCGGGCGTGCAGTTCATGCGGCGCGAGCGTTTCTCGACCCTGACATGGGCGGGGTCGAAGAAAATCAGCCGGATGCCGCCGCGCTCGGCCATCGTCTGCTTCTCGGTCGACGAGGTTTACGCCACGGCAGAGCTGATCCGTCGCCAGAAGGGCGGTTGCGCGGTCGTCATGGGGGCGCTCTCGCCCCGGACACGGAACGCTCAGGTCGCGATGTATCAAGCCGGAGAGGTCGATTACCTGGTGGCGACCGACGCCATCGGCATGGGGCTGAACCTGGACATCAAGCATGTCGCCTTTTCGGGAACCGAGAAATTCGACGGCCGGCGCTATCGCCCGCTGTTCCCGCATGAGCTGGGACAGATCGCCGGGCGCGCTGGGCGGCATACCGAGCCGGGCACCTTCGGCATTACCGGCGATGCCGGGCATCTGGAAGACGGGCTGATCGAAGCGATCGAGAATCACCGCTTCCAGCCGATCTCGCGCCTGATGTGGCGCAACGGGGCGCTGGAATTCGGCACTGTCGACCGGCTGATCCAAAGCCTTGAGACCAGTCCCCAGTCCGAATGGCTGACCCGGGGACGCGAGGCGGACGACCTGCGCGCGCTGAAGGCGCTGGCCGCGATGCCCGAGATTCGCGATCGCATGACCCATCCGAAGGATGTCCGCCTGCTGTGGGATGTCTGCCGGATTCCCGATTTTCGCGGCATCTCGCCCGCCGAGCATTCGACGCTGCTGGCCCGCATCCTGGGCTTTCTGCAGGAAGGCGGGGTTCCCAGCGACTGGCTGGCGGGCCAGATCCAGCGCATCGACAAGGTGCAGGGGGACATCGATACCCTGTCGAAACGATTGGCATTCATCCGGACATGGACCTATGTCGCGCAGCGGAGTGGCTGGGTTTCGGACGAAAGCCATTGGCGCGCCGAGACGCGCGCTGTAGAAGATCGCTTGTCGGATGCGCTGCATGCCGCTCTGACGCAAAGATTCGTGGACCGGCGCACATCTGTCCTGCTGCGCCGGCTCAAGCAGAAGGAGAGCCTTTTGGCCGAGGTGAACGACAAGGGCGAAGTGACGGTTGAGGGCGAATTTGCCGGCCGTCTGGAAGGTTTCCGCTTCCGCGCCGATCCGAATGCAACCGGGGACGAGGCGCGGACGCTGACCCGCGCCGCCTATGAGGCCTTGCGCCCCGAATTCCATCTTCGGGCCGACAGGTTCTATAACGCTCCCGATACCGAGCTGGACTTTACCGAGCAGGGCGGCCTCATGTGGGGCAGCTCGGCCGTTGGCAAGCTCGTCAAGGGTTCCGAGGCGCTGAAGCCCGGTGTCGAGCCCTTCGTGGACGAAGAGGCCGGCCCCGAGATCGTCGAGAAGGTGCGTCGCCGCCTTCAGCATTTCATCGACCGCAAGGTGGCGACCGCCTTCGAGCCGCTGAACACGCTGAAGAACGACGAGACGCTGTTGGGCCTGGCCCGCGGCTTTGCCTTCCGTCTGGTCGAGGCGCTGGGCGTCCTGCCGCGCGAAGGCGTGGCGAACGAGGTCAAGGATCTGGATCAGGACGCGCGCGGCCTGCTGCGCAAGCACGGCGTTCGCTTCGGCCAGTTCACGATCTTCCAGCCCGCGCTGCTGAAGCCCGCGCCGACCCGGCTGCGGCTGGTGCTGTGGGGACTGGATCAGGGCATGGGCGAATTCCCCGAAAGCCCGCCGCCGGGCCTGGTGACCATCCCCAATCTGCCGGATGTGCCCAAGGGCTATTACACGCTGTCGGGCTATCACCCTGCAGGCGAGCGCGCGATCCGCATCGACATGCTGGAGCGTCTGGCCGACATGCTGCGCACGCAGGACAGCCGCGCCGGTTTCGAAGCGACGCCCGACATGCTGTCGATCACCGGCATGACGCTTGAGCAGTTCTCGGGCCTGATGCAGGGCCTGGGCTATCACGCCGAAAAGGGTGAGCGTCCGAAGGCTCGCGCGGAAGCGCCCGCCGTGGTCGAGGCCGCACCGGAACCCGCCGATCACGACCGTCCGCTGACCGAGGAGGAAAGCGTCCTCGTCGCCGAAACGCGCGCCAAGTGGGAAGCCGAGCAGGCCGCCCGTAAGGCCGAGGAGGCCGCTGCTGCTGCCGCCGAGGCGGTCGAGGCCGGTGAAGTCGAGACGGTCGAGGCAGCTGCGCCCGAGGTCGAATCCTTCTATACCTTCACCTGGGCGCCGCGCCCGCGCGGCAACCGCCGTCCCGAACGTGGCGGCGAGCGTGGGGGCGAGCGCAATGGCGAGCGCCAGCCGCAGGGGCAGGGCCGCCGTTCCGGCGATGCCGGTCAGCGCCGCGAGCGCGATGCCTCGGGCGAAGCGCCGCAGGGCAAGCCGCGCGAGAACCGGTTCGAAGGCAAGCGCCGCGACGACAATCGCGGCGAGCGTTCGGATCGCGGTCCCAAGGGCAAGCCGCGTCATGACGGCGGCAAGGGCAAACCCCGCCACGAAGCCCCCAAAAGCTTCGAGGCCCGGCCCCCTAAGACCGAGAAGAAGATCGACCCGGACAGCCCCTTCGCGATTCTTGCCTCGCTCAAGAACAAGACGTGACCGAAGGGGGGATGGCGGAAAGCATCCGGCTGGATCGCTGGTTGCATCACGCGCGTCTTTTCCGCACACGCACCCTGGCCGCCGACGCGGTCGGCCAGGGTGGCATCCGCCTGAATGGCAATCCCTGCTCCAAGCCAGCACAGATCGTCCGGCCGGGTGACGTCGTCACCGTTTCGGCGCATGGCCGCGTGCGCGCCTTGCGCGTCCTGATGCTTGGCGAACGCCGCGGGCCCTCCAGCGAGGCGGTTGGATTGTACGAGGAAGTCGGGGCTTGAAGAGCCCGTGACGGCGAACCGGTTTCCGCCGGAAGGGCCTTCCTGAAAACGTCCGTCCGGCTTCGGCCCGACCTTGGCCAATGGCCGTCTTTTCCAGCGTCGCGGCCTTGAATGATCGACCGCCGAAGCGTAACTAGCCGGCAAGATACAGGATAGCTTGCCGCCATGACCTACGTCGTCACCGATAACTGCATCATGTGCAAATACACCGACTGCGTGGAGGTGTGCCCCGTGGACTGCTTCTACGAGGGTGAGAACACGCTTGTCATTCACCCGGACGAATGCATCGACTGCGGTGTCTGCGAACCTGAATGCCCCGCGGACGCCATCCGCCCGGACACCGAGCCGGACATGGAGCAGTGGGTGGAATTCAACCGGAAATACTCGGAACTCTGGCCGGTCATCACCCGCAAGAAAGAGCCGATGCCTGGTTACGAGGAAATGGACGGCCAGTCCGGAAAACTTGCGAAGTACTTCTCGGAAGCGCCGGGCGAAGGCGATTGAACCTTTCGTGACCTTGCGTCCTTTCGCCGCGATTCGTGCGGCGGGAATGCGAAGCATTGGCGCGATTCCGCTGGCTTTTCGCTGAAATATCGGCGCAAATCGCTGCGCGGCAAGGCGGGATGCTGTCCATTCCGCTACCTTTGATTTCGGCCTGATTTTGTGATATCTATATGACATAAGTCGCCGAACCGGTCGCGAGAGTGGCCTGTCCGGCGATGCTGCCTGCCCTGCCGACTGCCCGGTTAAGGGAAAAATCATCTATGCTGGCCCAGAAGGTTGGGGCGAACCCGCCTTTGGGGTTTTTTGCGCCGTGGACGGGCGCCGCTGTGAAGGAAGCTCAATGTCGAAATCCAAGAAGACTGAATTCCGCCCCGATGATTTCGTGGTGTATCCGACCCATGGCGTGGGCCGTATCGTTTCCATTGAAGAGCAGGAAGTCGCCGGCCTGCGCCTTGAGATGTTCGTCATCTCGTTCGAAAAAGACAAGATGACCCTGCGTGTCCCCACTGCGCGCGCCAGTGAGATTGGGATGCGTGGTCTGTCGACCCCTGATCTGGTTGAACAGGCGCTTGCCACGCTGAAAGGCAAGGCTCGCGTGAAACGGGCCATGTGGTCGCGCCGCGCCCAGGAATATGAACAGAAGATCAACTCGGGTGACCTGATGTCGATCGCCGAGGTCGTGCGCGACCTGCATCGCAGCGACGACCAGCGCGAGCAATCCTATTCCGAGCGTCAGCTGTACGAAGCCGCGCTGGACCGCCTGACCCGCGAGGTCGCCGCCGTCAGCGGCATCGACGAGGCCGGTGCCCAGAAGAAAGTCGGTGCCGTGCTGGTTTCGCGCGCGGCCTGATCCGACCGGCATTTGTATTCGGGGCGTCCATCGGGGCGCCCCTTTTTCATGTCCGCATGGTCGGAATGAAAAACCCCCGGTCAGACTTGCTGCCGGGGGCTTTCGATTTCATGCG
This sequence comes from Paracoccus broussonetiae, assembly GCF_031854425.1. Lineage (NCBI taxonomy): Bacteria > Pseudomonadati > Pseudomonadota > Alphaproteobacteria > Rhodobacterales > Paracoccaceae > Paracoccus > Paracoccus broussonetiae. Next base: position 77,876 of record NZ_JAVRQI010000003.1, read on the forward strand.
GCGACGGGATCACTCCTCGTCGGAATCCGGCACATCGGCAATATCGTCCAGCGACACGTCGCCGTCGTCATCGTCGTCGTCAAGCAGATCGTCGTCGAGATCGCCGGTGTCGGCATCATCGTCCAGATCCTCGTCATCCACCAGGTCGGTGCGGTCTTCGCCGCGCGCCGCAGTCTTCTCGGCAATCAGCGAGCGCGAGCGGCCGCTCGTCAGGCTTTCCAGCGAGAAGACGTTGCCGCAGGCCGGGCACGTCATCGGGTCGTTCGTCAGATCGTAAAAGCGGGTCGCACAGTGGGGGCACAGACGCTTCGTGCCCCATTCCTCTTTGGGCATGGTAATCTCTTTCCGCCGCAGTTAGGTAAATCCGCTGTCCCCTGCCACAGGTGGTGCAGGCTGTCAAAGCCTTTTCCCCTTGCGTGCGGGCACCGGTCAAGGCGCTATAGGTAACCAAGCAGGGGGACAGGTTCAAGAGCATGACCGGACAGGATGACGGGTTCCTTGTGGGCGGCGATATTCCGGTGCTTCTGCGCCGGTCGTCGCGCGCGCGGCGCATGACCTTGCGGGTCACGCGTGCCGAGGGGCAGGTGGTCCTGACATTGCCCACGAAAGCCAGCCTGACCGAGGGGCGTGCCTTCGTCGAATCCCGTGTCGATTGGCTTCGACGGATAAGAGCGACCATGCCGGTTCCCAGCGTCATCCGCCACGGCGCCGTCCTGCCGGTCGAGGGGTTCGACGTGACCGTTACCCCCGCCGCAGTGCGGTCCGCGCGAATCGAGGGGGATCGGCTTCTGGTGCCCAGCGGTCGCCCGGTTGGCGTGGTCGTGGCCGCCTATCTCAAGCATCTGGCCCACGCGCGGCTGGTCCCGGCCTGTGACCACCACGCCGCTCGGTTGGGGCAAAGCTTCCGCGCCATCTCGCTGCGGGACACGCGGTCCCGCTGGGGCAGCTGCACCCATGATGGTCGCCTGATGTTTTCATGGCGGTTGGCCATGGCTCCGCGCGCTGTGCTGGATTACGTCGCCGCGCACGAGGTCGCGCATCTGGCGCATATGGATCATTCCGCGGCCTTCTGGGCGACCACCGCGCATCTTGTACCCGATTACCAGCGCCATCGCGGCTGGTTGCGGCAGAACGGGCATGACTTGCTGGCCTGGCGTTTTCAGGGACAGGACGGTTGACCTTGACCGCATTTGTGATCACACGTGCGGGATGAACAAGCTTCCCATCCGTCCCGCAGAAATTTCTGCCCATGAACGCGTCTATCGCAGCCTGCGCGGCCGCATCATGCTGGGCGAGTTGCCGCCCGGCCTGCCGCTGACCTTGCGGGGACTGGCGGCCGAGCACCGCGTCTCGATGACCCCCGCGCGCGAGGCCGTGCGCCGATTGGTGGCCGAAGGCGCGTTGACGCTGTCCTCTTCCGGACGGATCTCGACCCCCGAGCTTTCCGTCGAGCGGATCGAGGAACTGGCCGCGCTGCGGGCCCTGATCGAGCCAGAGCTTGCCACGCGCGCCCTGCCCAGGGCCCACCAGGCGCTGATCGACCGGCTGGCCCTTATCAATGCCGCCATCGGCGAGGCGGCCGAGGGGCATGATGCCGTGGGCTATATCCGCACCAATCTGGAGTTTCACCGCACGCTTTACCTGCGCGCGCAGGCCCCGGCCATGCTCGCGATCCTGGAGACGGTGTGGTTGCAACTGGGGCCGACCATGCGGGCACTTTACGGCCGGGTGAAGCGGCAAGAGCCGCCGCGTCATCACCGCCTGATCCTGGCCTCGCTGCGGGCCGGGGACGAACCCGGCCTGCGGCTGGCGGTCCGGGCCGACGTGACCCACGGGCTGCGGCACCTGTCGCAGACCTAGATGCCCGCCCACGGGAGCGGGCGAGGGCTGTTCAGACTTCCTCGATCCTCAGCTCGACCGGCTCGCCATGGATGACGCCGGTGCGCGGCAGCGCCTCGATGGCCAGGTCGATGGCTTCGGGCGTGGTCTTGTGGGTGACGATCAGGACCGGTGCGACGCCCTCGGTGTCGTGCTTGCCATATTGGCGCATCCGGTCGATCGAGACCCCGGCATCGCCCAGCACCGTCGCGACCTTCGCCAATGCGCCCGGCTTGTCGGCCAGTTGCAGTCGCAGGTAATAGGCGGCGGGAACGGCGGTGCGGGCGCTGACGGGGGTGGAAAGCTGACTGGCGGGCTGGGCAAAGGCCGGCATGCGCACGCCACGCGCAATCTCGACGATGTCGGACAGGACGGCGCTGGCGGTCGGACCCTCGCCCGCGCCCGCGCCGCGCAGGACGATCTGGCCGACCGAATCGCCTTCGATCACCACCATGTTGGTGCCGCCCTGAAGTTGTCCGAGCGGGCTGTCGGCGGGCACGAGACAGGGGGACATGCGCTGTTCCAGCCCTCGTCCGGTCATCTGGGCGACGCCCAGCAGCTTGATGCGATAGCCCATGTCGGCGGCGCGGCGGATGTCGTCGATGCTGACCCGCTCGATCCCCTCGATTTCGACCGCGCCAAAGGTCGGGCGCGTGCCAAAGGCGATCGAGGCCAGGATCGCCAACTTGTGGCTGGCGTCGATGCCGCCCACGTCCAGCGTCGGATCGGCCTCAAGATAGCCAAGCTGCCGGGCTTCTTCGAACACGGTGTCATAGGGCAGGCCCGCATTCTCCATCCGCGTCAGGATATAGTTGCAGGTGCCGTTCATCACGCCCATGACGCGTCGGATGTCGTTGCCGGCCAGCGACTCGGTCATGGTCTTGATGACCGGGATCCCGCCCGCGACTGCAGCTTCGAAGCGCAGGACGCAGCCGTTCGCCTCGGCCAGTTCGGCCAGCTCCTGTCCGTGGATCGCCAGCAGCGCCTTGTTCGCGGTCACGACATCCTTGCCGGCCTTCAGCGCGGCGGTGACGGCCTCGCGCGCCACGCCCTCATCCCCGCCGACCAGTTCGACGAAGACATCGACGTCGTCGCGCACGGCAAGGCTGCGCGGGTCGTCTTCCCAGGCATAGCCGGACAGGTCGATGTCGCGGTTCTTGGCGCGGCTGCGCGCGCTGACGGCGGTGACAGAGATGGGGCGACCCGCACGCGTCGCCAGCAGCGCGGCATGTCTCTGCAGGATCTTGACGGTGCCGGTGCCGACCGTCCCGAGGCCAGCGATGCCGAGACGAAGCGGAGAGGCGTCTTGCCCCGAGTTCTGGGCGGTCATGTGAAGCTCTTTTCTACAGGTGAGGCGGTGTTAGCGGATGGCGGATCGCGTTGCAACGCGTGGCTTAGCCGTCATCATCCCCGGACCAATGGCCCTGGATCCCGGTCGCCCGCATGACGCCCAGGACGCGGTTGCCGATCTCGACCGTGGTGCGGCCGATTGCCTCAAGCTCGGCCACGGTCAGCGCGTGGTCGAAGATCTCGCCCTTCATGTTGACGAAGGCGGGATGCCAGCGCGCGGGATCGTCGGTCGGACGCCACGAGGCGTGGCAAAGCAGGTTCCGCTGCCGCTTGATTTCGTTCAGGTGCTGGGTCAGGCGATCGCGATCCGGCAATCCGGGATGGCGGCGCATGGCGGCGTCCAGCTGTTCGATCAGCGTACCCATCGAATCGTCGGCCAGGCTGGACATGCGGGAAAGCCAGGCGTGCAATTCTCGTTCGGTCAGGTCGTCAGCCAGCCGGGCCTTGTCCAGCGCATAGATGGTGCGCTTGATGATCTCTTCCAGCCAGCCGAAGGTGGCCACGCAATGCCCAAGCGTCGCCGCGAAATCGGCGGGCAGGGTATAATGCGTCTCGGGCGGGGCGCCTATTCGCGCCACAGCTCTTTCACCCAGCTGACCGGCCGCAGATAGTGGCGCAGGTGCTTCGACAGGCTTTCGCGCCGACGCCCGTCAAAGGTCGCGCGCAGATGGTCCATCGCGGCCAGAGGCGGGGTCTTGTGGTCCCAGCGCCCCTCGATCGCGTCGGGCGGGTTCAGGTTGCCCGGAAAGATGACGATCCGCGTTCCCTTCGGGATATGCGCCTCGCGGATGTAGTTCAGCGGAAAGATCGGCACGCATTGCATGCGGAAATGCGCCAGCCAGCGCCGCGGCCAGAACTTGACGCCGCCCGGCGCGTTGCGGGTGACGAAGCGCTGTTCATAGCGGTACTTGTCCGCAGCCCCCTGCGGATCGGCGCGGAACAGATCCTGCAGCGGTTTCAGCTTGCCCACCCGCATCCGATAGACCGAGGTCTGGCCCAGCTTTTCCAGCGGTGTGTTCGGGTTCAGACCCAGGACGGTATCGTCGGGATCACCGAAGCTGAAGAATTCATCAAGGCTGCCGGTCACGATCACGTCGAGGTCAAGGAACAGGACCACGCCCGTCACGTCGCCCAGATCGCCCCAAAGCCGCGATTTCGGCCATTTTCCACGGGTATTCACCGGGGCCTGATATTCGAACTCGGGCAGGGGGCGGACGGCGATGTCGGGATGCAGCCCGGTCCCGTCATCGGTAAAGCAGAACAACCGGAACGGGGGCGTGATGTTGCGCGCAATCATCCCGTGCAGGCGGTTGACATATTCCGGCCCGAATTTCGTGCCCCACTTGATGCAGATGATCTGCTTGACCGTGCCGTTGCGACCGTCGTTCATGCCGTCCTCGTCGTTTCACGGGACTCTTTCACAGGCCCCGCGGGCTGGCAAGGCGCGGTCACAGGATCTTCTGCAGCAACACCAGATCCAGCCAGCGCCCGAACTTGCGCCCCGACTGCGGCAGGCGACCGACCGGTTCATAGCCAAGCGCCAGGTGGAAGGCGACGCCGCCCTCGTTCTCGGCCGAGACGGCGGCGACCATGGTATGGGCGCCCCCGCCACGGGCATGATCCTCGACCGCGCGCATCAGGTGGCGGCCAAGCCCACGGCCGCGTGCCTGACCGGAAAGGATGATCGTGTGCTCCATCGCGTGGAGATAGCCATTGCCGCCCCGGAACTGGTCATAGGTCGCAAAGCCCATGATCTGGTCGTCTTCCTCGGCGATCAGGAATTCGCGCCCCTTGCCACGGCGTGTAGCGATCATCTGGCCCAGGCTTTCCAGCGTTCTTTCCTCGGACGAGAAGGTGACCGTGGTTTCGCGGATCATCGGGTTCCAGAAGGCGAGGATCTCGGGCAGATCCTCGGGCGTGGCGGGGCGGATGGGCATGGTATCCTCGCATTGATGGCGCGCCGCCGATGCAGCGGCGGCGCGCCCTTCTTGTTCCACAGATATCGCCGCGACGCCAAGCGGAACCGGCAAGGCCCCGTGTCAGGCCGGTCGTGCTGCCCGGATCAGCGACAGGATGTCGCGCGCCGCCGTGGGGATGTTGGTCCCCGGACCGAAGATCGCCTTCACGCCCGCCTTCTTCAGGAAGTCGTAATCCTGCTGCGGGATGACGCCGCCACAGATCACGATGATCTCTTCGGCGCCCTGGTCGCGCAGCGCCGCGATCAGTTTCGGGGCAAGGGTCTTGTGGCCCGCCGCCTGGGACGAGATGCCGACGACATGGACGTCGTTGTCGATGGCGTCCTGTGCCGCTTCCTCGGGCGTCTGGAACAGGGGGCCGACATCGACGTCGAAGCCGATATCGGCAAAGGCGGTCGCGATGACCTTGGCGCCGCGGTCATGGCCGTCCTGGCCCATCTTCACGACCAGCATCCGGGGGCGGCGGCCCTCATCCTCGGCGAATTTCTCGACGTCGCGCTGGATCTGCGCGAAATCGTCGTCACCCTCATAGGCGGCGCCATAGACCCCGGCCAGGGTCTTCACCTCGGCCCGGTGGCGGCCGAATTCCTTTTCCATCGCCATGCTGATCTCTCCCACGCTGGCCCGGGCGCGGGCGGCCTCGACCGCCGCTTCGAGCAGGTTGCCGCCTTCCTTCGCGCGCCGCGCCAGTTCCTCAAGCGCGGTTTGGCATTTCACCTCGTCCCGGCTGGCGCGAATGCTGTTCAGCCGTGCGATCTGGGCCTCGCGCACCTTGTGATTGTCGATGTCGAGGATGTCGATCGGATCTTCCTTGGTCAGGCGATACTTGTTCACGCCGACGATGACCTCGTCCCCGCGATCGATCTGGGCCTGACGACGGGCCGCCGTCTCCTCGATCCGAAGCTTCGGCATCCCCGAGGCCACGGCCTTGGTCATCCCGCCCATCGCCTCGACCTCTTCGATCAGCGCCCAGGCCTTGTCAGCCAGCTCTGCCGTCAGGCTTTCGACGTAATAGCTGCCGGCAAGCGGATCGATGACATTGGTGATGCCCGTCTCCTCCTGCAGGATCAACTGGGTGTTCCGGGCGATGCGGGCGCTGAATTCAGTCGGCAGCGCGATCGCCTCGTCCAGCGCATTGGTGTGCAGCGACTGGGTGCCGCCAAGCGCCGCGGCCATCGCCTCATAGGCGGTGCGGACGACGTTGTTATAGGGATCCTGCTCCTGCAGGCTGACTCCCGAGGTCTGGCAATGCGTGCGCAGCATCAGGCTGCCGGTCTTTTTGGGATCGAATTCCTTCATGATCCGCGTCCACAGCAGACGGGCCGCGCGCAGCTTGGCGACTTCCATGAAAAAGTTCATGCCGATGGCGAAGAAGAAGGACAGACGCCCCGCGAACTGGTCGACATCCATGCCGGTTTTCAGCGCCGCGCGGACATATTCGCGCCCGTCCGCCAGCGTATAGGCAAGCTCCTGCACCAGGTTCGCGCCCGCTTCCTGCATGTGATAGCCGGAAATCGAGATCGAGTTGAACTTCGGCATCTCGTTCGAGGTGTATTCGATGATGTCGGCGATGATCCGCATCGAGGGTTCGGGCGGATAGACATAGGTGTTCCGCACCATGAACTCTTTGAGGATGTCGTTCTGGATCGTGCCGGACAGGACCGAACGCGGATGCCCCTGTTCTTCTCCCGTGACGATGAAGCTGGCGAGGATCGGGATGACGGCCCCGTTCATCGTCATCGAGACCGAAACCCGGTCCAGAGGGATGCCGTCGAACAGGATCTTCATGTCCTCGACGCTGTCGATGGCAACGCCTGCCTTGCCGACATCGCCTTCGACGCGGGGATGGTCGCTGTCATAGCCGCGATGGGTCGCAAGGTCGAAGGCGACCGAGACGCCCTGCTGTCCCGCCGCCAGCGCCTTGCGATAGAAGGCGTTCGATTCCTCGGCGGTCGAGAAGCCCGCATATTGACGGATGGTCCAGGGCCGCCCCGCATACATCGTCGCGCGGGGGCCGCGGGTAAATGGCTCGATTCCCGGCAGGCTGCCAAGGTGGGGCAGGCCGGTGGTATCGGCCTCGGTGTAAAGCGGTTTGACCTCGATCCCTTCCAGCGTGTGCCAGGTCAGGCTGGCGGGATCGGCCCCCTTCAGCTCCTTCGAAGCAAGTTTTTTCCAATCATCAAGGCGGGCTTCGGGGCTTTTGCTCATCTGACATCCTTTCGCGGCGCCCGGCGGCTCTTATATGATGCAAGAGGCAAGAGGGCGATGAAACTGAAACGGCTGATCTTTCTGATTGCGGTGCCGCTGCTGGCGGCGATGGGGCCAAGGCCCCAGGGGGCCGACGATGGCCATAGCCCCTTTGTGCGCGGCGAGGTGCCTGCTGCGACCAGCGAGGCCAAGCCCATGTCGCGCAAGCTGCCCGAGGGCGAGTTGCAGATCCTGTCGGGGTCCGAGGTCGAGCCCGCGGAATTCACCTGGCAGGCCCGGCCGCTGGTCATCTTTGCCGACACGGCGGCGGACCCCGATTTCACCGCCCAGTTGGCACAGTTGCGACGCGATCCGGCCGCGTTGTTGATCCGCGACGTGGTGGTGATCACGGATACCGATCCCGCGGCAGCCAGCGCCTGGCGCAAGCAGTTGCGCCCCGAGGGGTTTTCGGTCGTGCTGATGGACAAGGACGGCCAGGTCAAGCAGCGCATGCCCGCGCCGCGTTCGGTGCGCGAAATCACCCGCGCGATTGACAAGTTCCCCCTGCGCCGGCGCGAGATCGGTCGTGCCGCGCTGCCATAGGTCGTTGCGAAACTCGCAACAAGTTCATTGCGGCAGGGGCCCGGGCACACTATCTTGAAGGCAGGGCGCAGGCTGCGCCCGAATGAAAGGGGTTCCGACATGGCCAAATCGACCTCGCCGCGCAAAGCCGACGATACCGCGTCGGCCATGGCCCCGCGCGGCAAACCCGATCCGCGTCTTGAATCGCTGATCGAGCGGCTGGCGCGCGCGCGCAGCGCCAACGAAATTACCAGCGTGATCGGCCTGAAACCCATCAAAGGCCGCTCCGGTCCGAAAATCGCGTATTGAGGCGCTCGCGCATCTGCGCCAGCTCCTGCGGCAGGGTGGTTCGTAGCCTGCTGCCCGCATCCTCGCGCTGCTGACGCAGCATCGCCTGGATCTCGGCCTCTCCGCCACGCAGGCTGGCCGTCAGGATCTCCAGAACATCAAGCCCGGCTTCGCGGGTTTCCTGAGTCAACAGGAAGTAATCCACCATCATCTCACTTGCGCGGTCGGGATGATTGCGCGCCAGGCGCCGGATGGAATCGGCCATTGCGTCCATGACTGCGACCAGGCGGTAATAGATCACCACCGGATCGATCACGGCGCCGGGCAGGACGTGGATCTCGGCCAGAACCGCGCGAAAGATCCGGTCATTGCCGCCATGTGCGATGACCAGCCGGGCATCCCCGTCCTGGATCTGCGCAAGGATACCGTCCAGGCTGTCGTCCTGGACCTGACGCTCCAGCGCGACGACATGGGCACGCACCTCGGCCACCAGGGCGCGTTGCATATCGTCCACGCGCTCGGCCCGCAGCTTGGCGTCCCGTCTGCGGTTCTGAAGGGCAACCACCCACCAGCCTGCCGACAGGAACAGTCCGGCAATCAGCGCCTGCTGCGCGGGTGGGCTGAGATAACCGTCCAGAAGCGGCATGATTCCCTAATCGCGCTGTTGAAGGTTGCGGCCCGTGGCGGGCCGCAACGTGGGCAGGTCAGGACCGCCGGGGCGGGCCATCATTCGAATTCCATGATGATGTCGTCGACCTTCAGGCTTTCGCCTGCGGCTGCGTTCACGGATTTGACGACGCCCTTGCGCTCTGCACGCAGGATGTTCTCCATCTTCATCGCCTCGACCGTGGCCAGCGCCTGGCCTTCCTGCACCTCGTCACCGGCGGCGACGTTCACGCGCACGACCAGCCCCGGCATCGGGCAGAGCAGGAATTTCGAGGTGTCGGGCGGCAGCTTCTCGGGCATCAGGCGCGCAAGCTCGGCCGCGCGCGGGCGGCGGACATAGGTTTTCAGCTCGGCCCCCCGCACACGCAGCCTGAAGCCCGAGGGCAGCCGGTCCACCTTCATCACCAAGGGCGCACCATCCACCGCGATGCGGGCCAGGGATTGTCCCGGCAGCCAGTCGCTTTCGACGCGCAGCTTACGGCCCTCGATCTCGACGGTCGAACCCTGCTTGTCGGCGGTGATGCGAACCGGGAACTCGCGCCCGGAAACCGTCACCACCCAATGCTCCCCGACATGGCGTTCATGGTTGTCCAGCCGTCCGGAAATGCGGGTGCGCCGGATTTCCGCCACGCGATGCATGGCGGCGGCCGAGGCGGCTACCCGGATGATCTCGGCCTCGGGCAGGGCCGCGCCCAGGAACCCCTCGGGGTATTCCTCGGCGATGAAGGCGGTCGAGATGTCGCCGGAAACGAATTTCGGGTGGTCCATAACCGCCGACAGGAAGGGCAGGTTGTGGCCGATGCCCTCGACCTCGAACTCATCCAGCGCAAGGCGCATCTGCTCGATCGCCTCATGGCGGGTCGGGGACCAGGTGCACAGCTTGGCGATCATCGGATCGTAATACATGCTGATCTCGCCGCCCTCGAACACGCCGGTATCGTTCCTGACGACATGCGCGCTGTCAGCGACCTCCGCCGGGGGGCGATAACGCGTCAAACGCCCGATCGACGGCAGGAAATTGCGATAGGGATCCTCGGCGTAAAGGCGGCTTTCGATCGCCCAGCCGTTGATCTTCAGATCTTCCTGGGCAAAGGGCAGCGGCTCGCCATTGGCGACGCGGATCATCTGCTCGACCAGGTCGATGCCGGTGATCAGCTCAGTCACGGGATGTTCGACCTGAAGGCGGGTGTTCATTTCCAAGAAGTAGAAATTCTTCTGCGCATCGACGATGAATTCCACCGTCCCCGCGCTGGTATACCCCACGGCGCGCGCCAAAGCGCAGGCCTGTTCCCCCATCGCGCGCCGGGTCGCTTCGTCCAGGAAGGGCGAAGGCGCCTCCTCGATCACCTTTTGGTTGCGGCGCTGGATCGAGCATTCGCGTTCGTGCAGATAGACGCAATTCCCGTGCTGGTCGGCCAGAACCTGAATTTCGATATGGCGCGGCTGGGTGACGAATTTCTCGATGAAGATGCGATCGTCGCCAAAGCTGGCTGCGGCCTCGTTCTTCGAGCTTTCGAACCCTTCGCGCGCCTCCTGATCGGTCCAGGCGATGCGCATCCCCTTGCCGCCGCCGCCGGCGCTGGCCTTGATCATCACCGGATATCCGATCTCTTTCGAGATCTTCACCGCCTCTTCGGCATCCGCGATCAATCCCATATAGCCCGGAACGGTCGAGACGCCCGCCTCCTGCGCGATCTTCTTCGAGGTGATCTTGTCGCCCATCGACTGGATCGCGCCCGAGGGCGGACCGATGAACGCCACGCCCTCGGCCTCAAGCGCCTGGGCGAATTTCATGTTCTCGGACAGGAAGCCGTAACCCGGATGGACAGCTTCGGCACTGGTTTGCCTGATCGCCTGCATGATCTTGTCGATCACGATATAGGACTGGTTCGCGGGCGGGGGACCGATATGGACCGCCTCGTCCGCCATCTTGACGTGAAGCGCGTTGCGATCCGCATCGGAATAGACCGCCACGGTCGAAATGCCCATCTTCCTTGCGGTCTTGATGACCCGGCAGGCGATTTCGCCACGGTTGGCGATCAGGATCTTCTTGAACATGCGTTCCCCCTATGCCCGCAGGCGGAAATGAAAAAGCCGCCCCGGTACTGGACCGGGACGGCTAAATCCGATGGGCGCCGGACCGAAGCCGGGCGCGACGCTCAGATGACCAGCGTTACTGGCAGAGGCGGACGTCGTCGCAAAGCGCGCCGGCGGCAGCGCCAGCGGCAGCACCGCCAAGGACGCTATGGCCCGAGAGGTCAGCGATGACCGCGCCGGTGCCGGCACCGATAAGCGCGCGGTCGGTATCGGTCGGGTTGATGCCCTGGGTGCAGCCGGCAAGTGCCAGAAGGCCGAAAGCCAGGACGGCGGCGATTTTCTTCGACATGGTCTATACTCCGTAAAAGGGGCCGCGAGCTGACATTGCGTGCCGCGGCCAACCCGGTATTCGGGATCAGTAGCGGCGCTGGCAGACGCCGGCGTCGTCACAAAGTGCGCCCGCGCCAGCACCGATAAGTGCGCCCGTGGCGACATTCTCGTCAAGGATCTTGGCGACGGCTGCACCCGCCAGGGCGCCGCCTGCCGCACGCTGCGCGTCGGGCGAAAGGGTCGAACCGCCATACGGGCTGGGTTCGCAGGCCGCGAGACCCGCAACCAGAAGCACGGCGCCCGAAAGGCGGAGGATGACGGAATTTTGCATAGCTCTTTGCCTGTATTATTGGCCCGTTTGCGGGCCATTCGTGAATGAGGTAGTTGCAATATTGCATGGGGGTGTGTCAGCCGGAACTGACTTCCATGTGAAATGTCACAGCTACGCGGCATTCCGCTCATTCCTCGTCGTCCCAATCCTCGTCGTCGCCCCAGTCGATATCGTCCCAATCGAAGGTGGGGGCGTCCGCCGCGAAAAGGGCCGGGAAACTGGCTTGGGCGCGCTTCATGTCGATGCGCAATTCCTGCTCGTAATCGACCGGATCAAGCTTTCCGATGGGCACCACCTCGCGTCCGATCAGCCAGGACAGGCGACCGGCATCAAGGTTGCCGCGCACAAAGGCTTCTTCGCCGAAACACTGGATCAGTGCGGCCATGAAGCCTTCGTCCGCCTTGCGGTCGGGCGCCCTGCGGTCGCGAAACCGCTCGCGCCGGACAAGCGGCGTTGCGCCCTTCTTGTTGGCGCGGCGAATGGTGAACTGGAAATCCGTTCCCGGAAGGCGGCCGGGAAAACCGCGATGCTTCAGCATGATCTGCCCCGTTCTTGAATAAGGTGTTCAAGCGGGCAACGGGCCGAGCGTGCGAGACGCGGGCCGCCATGCAGCCCGCGCTTGGCAAAAGGCTTAGTTGGCGCCGTATTTGCCTTGGAAGACCGGCTCGGTCGTGACCGGCGCGGGGGTGATGACTTCAGGCTCTTTCTTGGCGCAGGCTGCGGCCAGGCCGACAAGGACCAGGGCCAGGGCAAGTTTCTTCGACATGCTGTCGTGCTCCTGTTGAGCGGGACCGCAAGATCCCGACTGCTCGGTTGAGATTCGGCCACTCTGGGCGACCACTGACCGACCATATAGACCGGGTCCGGGATGGCACAGGCAGGGCCCGGACGAATGGCGCCGGGGTTGCAGGGCTGTGGCAGGGCTGCATCAGCAGGGCAAGGGCACATCACCAGGGTTCCCATTCGCAGGCATTGCGATCCGCGGGCAGGCGGAACGCCTCGAAAAGCTGAAGGACATCAGGATCATAGGTTCCGAACGAGATCTTCTTGTCGGCCAGGCTGACGATGATCTGCGTCGGCCGAGGGCCGGGGCTGGCGATCCGTGGCAGTACCCAGTTTTCACAAAGCCACACGACATCGTCATGAACCGGATCCTGCGCCAGCGCGTCCGGAGCCGCCGGAAGCGCGGGTTCGTCAACCATCGCGTCGGCGTCCTCCTCGGCCTGGACATCGGCGGCAGCGGGGTCGGTGTCGGGAGTCGCGGCGCCGATCTCCACCGACCTGTCGTCCAGGTATTCGCCCGCGCCATTGGCATCGGCGTCGCTGCCATCCCCGCCCTGAACCTCGGCGGTTTCGGTGTCGATCTCGATCGGGGCGCGGTCCGCGTCATCGGGTTCCGTCGCCGATCCCTCGGTCGAGGGGACGCGCGCGGCAAGGTCGGGCATTACGAAACGGAAGCGATAGGTCAGGCCTGTCCCCCCCGCGCTGTCGTGCAGCGTTTCCTGCCAATAGGCGACGGCGCCCGAAGGCAGCCTGATCGCCTCGTTCGCGTCGCCCTTGATCTCTGCCGCTGCGGGCAGGGCCAACAGGGCAAGGCTTGCGCATACCGCTGCGGGACGTGTCATCAAATCTTCTCCGGGCTGTCCAATCACAGCGGGATATTATCGTGCTTTTTCCAAGGATTGGTCAGCTTTTTTCCGCGCAGGCTGGCAAATGCCCTTGCGACGCGGCGTCTGGTCGAGCGGGGCTGGATGACTTCGTCCACGAAACCCTTTTCGGCGGCCACGAAGGGATTGGCGAAGCGGTCCTCGTAATCCTTGGTCCGGGCGGCGATCTTTTCGGGATCTCCCAATTCGCTGCGATACAGGATCTCGACCGCGCCCTTTGCCCCCATCACGGCGATTTCGGCGGTCGGCCAGGCATAGTTGAAGTCGCCGCGCAGGTGCTTTGACGCCATGACGTCATAGGCCCCGCCATAAGCCTTGCGGGTGATCACAGTGACCTTGGGCACCGTCGCCTCGCCATAGGCGAACAGAAGCTTGGCCCCGTGCTTGATGACCCCGCCATATTCCTGCCCGGTTCCCGGCAGAAAACCCGGCACGTCCACGAAGGTCAGGATCGGGATCTCGAACGCGTCGCAAAAGCGCACAAAGCGCGCGGCCTTGCGCGAACTGTCGATGTCAAGGCAACCCGCCAGCACCATCGGCTGGTTCGCGACCACGCCGACGGTCTGGCCCTCGATGCGGATGAAGCCGGTGATGATGTTGCCCGCGTAATCCTTTTGGATTTCGTAGAAGTCGCCTTCGTCCGCGACCTTCAGGATCAGCTCCTTCATGTCATAGGGCTGGTTCGGGTTGTCGGGGATCAGGGTATCAAGGCTGGTCTCGATCCGGTGGGGATCGTCGAAGAAGGGCCGGGTCGGGGCCTTTTCGCGGTTGTTCAGCGGCAGGAAATCGACCAGGCGCCGAATTTCCGTCATTGCCTCGACGTCGTTTTCGAAGGCGCCATCGGCGACCGAGGATTTCTTGGTGTGGGTCGATGCGCCACCAAGCTGCTCGGCGGTCACGACCTCATTCGTTACCGTCTTCACGACATCGGGACCGGTCACGAACATATAGGACGTGTCCTTCACCATGAAGATGAAGTCGGTCATCGCCGGTGAATAGACCGCGCCGCCTGCGCATGGACCCATGATGACCGAGATCTGCGGCACCACGCCCGAGGCCAGCACGTTGCGCTGGAACACGTCGGCATAGCCGGCAAGCGAGGCGACGCCTTCCTGAATGCGGGCGCCGCCCGAATCGTTCAACCCGATCACCGGTGCGCCATTCTGCATGGCCATGTCCATGATCTTGCAGATCTTCTGGGCGTGGGTTTCGGACAGCGAGCCGCCGAAGACGGTGAAATCCTGCGAGAAGACATAGACCATGCGGCCGTTGATCGTGCCCCAGCCCGTCACGACTCCGTCACCATACGGGCGGTCCGCGTCGATCCCGAAATCGACCGAACGGTGACGGACGAACATGTCGAATTCCTCGAAGGAGCCCTCGTCCAGCAGCAGCTCCAGCCGTTCGCGTGCGGTCAGCTTGCCGCGGGCGTGCTGGGCGTCGATGCGCCTTTGGCCGCCGCCAAGCCTTGCATCGCGGCGTCTGGCTTCCAGTTGGCCAAGGATGTCCTTCATCTGCGGTCCCCCATTTTTCGGCAAGGTAGAACCTGTGCCGCATTGCGGAAAGTAGAATTGCGAATATTTGCAAAGTCGTTTGCAAGCTCGACGTGCAAACAGCAAAATGTAAAGCCCTTGACGAAAGCCGGGCCACGGGCCATGCCGCTGCACATGGGAATGAGCATCGATCTTTCGGCCATTCAGGCCAACTGGAAATCGCTGGCCGAGCGGGCGCCCGGTGCGCGCGCGGCGGCGGTGGTCAAGGCGGACGCCTATGGGCTTGGCGCGGCGCGGGTCGCGCCGGCGCTTTACGAGGCCGGAGTGCGCGAGTTCTTCGTCGCCCTGGCGGCCGAGGGGCGCGCCCTGCGTCCCCTGCTGGGCGATGACGCCCGCATCTTCGTCCTGTCCGGGCACATGGAAGGCCAGGATCTGACGGGCCTGATCCCGCTTCT
This sequence comes from Paracoccus broussonetiae, assembly GCF_031854425.1. Lineage (NCBI taxonomy): Bacteria > Pseudomonadati > Pseudomonadota > Alphaproteobacteria > Rhodobacterales > Paracoccaceae > Paracoccus > Paracoccus broussonetiae. Next base: position 93,116 of record NZ_JAVRQI010000003.1, read on the forward strand.
GAACAGCCCCGAGCAGTTTTTCCGCGACCGTGCACTGCGGCCGCGCGGCGCGTTTGGCCTGCAGCTTGATACCGGCATGAACCGGCTGGGGCTGGAGCCGGGCGAATGGGCCGCGATCCGGTCCGAAGCGCTGGCGGCTGGCCCCAGCCTTCTGATGTCGCACCTGGCCTGCGCCGACGAACCCGAACATCCTGCCAATGCCGAACAGCTGGCCGCGTTCCGCGCGATGACCGACGGAACCGGCGTTCCGCGTTCGCTTTCGGCGACTGGTGGAATCCTTCTGGGTGCGGATTACCATTTTGACATCGTGCGGCCAGGCGTCGGCATGTACGGCGGTCTGCCCTTTGCCGAGGCGCGCCCGGTCCTGAGCCTTGATCTGCCGGTGATCCAGACACGCGACGTCAAGGCCGGGGAATCCGTAGGCTATGGTTATAGCTGGACCGCGAAGCGGCCCTCGCGCGTCGCGACCGTCGCAGCGGGTTATGCCGACGGGCTGGCGCGGGCACTCGCGCGTCAAGGCGAGTTGCGGCTTTGGGCGGGTGAGCGCGCCTGCCCGGTTGTGGGCCGCATCTCGATGGATCTGATCACCGTTGACGTCACCGACCTGCCGGACATTCCGAAAAAGCTTGCCATCCTGAACGCGGCGCAGGGGATCGATGCCTTGGCCGACCTGTCGGGAACCATCGGATACGAGATCCTGACCTCGCTGGGGCAACGCTACGCACGGACTTATTCGTGACGCCAGTCCGGCTGATCGGAAGGGCTGCGATGACGCTGACCCGGACCACGGGCCGGGTTTCCATCTTTGCAGCGCAGGGCCTGACGCGCGTCGGCGCGCATCCGGCCGAGCTTTTGCGCCAGATCCTGCATATCGGCTGGCTGTCACTTCCCGTCGTCGGGCTGACCGCGCTGTTCACCGGCGCGGCATTGGCGCTTCAGATCCATTCGGGGGGCGAGCGGTTCCAGGCTTCGGACGTGGTGCCTGCGATCGTCGCCATCGGCATGGCGCGTGAACTTGGCCCGGTCCTGGGCGGGCTGATGGTTGCGGCGCGCGTTGCAAGCTCGATCGCGGCAGAGCTTGGAACGATGCGCGTCACCGAACAGGTCGATGCGCTGGTGACGCTGTCGACGGATCCGGTCGGCTGGCTGGTCTCGCCCCGGCTTTGGGCGGCGATCCTGTCCCTGCCGGTGCTGGTCGGGGTCGGTGACGTGATCGGGATCATGGGCGGCTGGCTGATCGGGGTCAACGCGCTTGGCTTCAACTCGGTCACGTATCTGTCGAACAGCTGGGCTTATCTTGAAGGCTGGGATGTGGTCTCTGGACTGATCAAGGGCGGTTTCTTCGGTTTCGTCGTCGCACTGTCAGGTTGCTGGTTCGGCATGAATGCCGGGAATGGGGCAGCCGGGGTGGGGCGCGCCACCACGAACGCGGTTGTCGCGGCCTCGGTCGGTATCCTGGCTGCGAATTTCGTTCTGACGGGGCTGTTCTTCTGATGATCGAGGTGCAGGGCCTGACCAAAAGCTTCGGGCCAAAGCGGGTTCTGGACGGCATCGACCTGACTTTGGCGAGGGGCGAAAGCCTTGTCGTCATCGGCGGCTCGGGGACCGGGAAATCGGTGCTGCTGCGGTCGATTCTTGGCCTTGAACGGCCGGATGCAGGCCGGATCCTGTGGAACGGCAGGCCGCTTGCCGATCAGCGCGCCACCTTCATGCAGGGCTTCGGGATGCTGTTCCAGAACGCCGCGCTGTTTGACAGCCTGCCGGTCTGGCGCAACGTCGCCTTTCGCCTGCTGCGCGAGATGCCGAAGGCAAGGGCGCGGGCGGTTGCCCTGGACAAGCTGGCCCGGGTGGGCCTTGGCGCCGAGGTCGCCGATCTTTACCCGGCCGAGTTGTCGGGCGGGATGCGAAAGCGCGCCGGGCTGGCCCGTGCCATCGCCGCGGATCCGGACGTGATCTTTTTTGACGAGCCGACAACCGGGCTGGACCCGATCCGCGCCGCTGCCATCAATACCCTGATCCGCGGCATCGTGGATGAGACCGGCGCCAGCGCGATCACCATTACCCATGACATGAGTTCGGTGCGCAGCATCGGCGACCGCGTGGCGTTGCTGGATCGCGGGCGCATCCGCTGGCAGGGGCCGGTTTCGGACATGGATGCGGCCGAGGATGAATACCTGCGGGATTTCATCGCCGGTCGGGCCCTTGTGCCGGGGTCGCAAGCCGGCGCATGAATGCTTATATATGCACCAGCGCCTGCGCAGATCCGCGTCATCTCGGAACGGGGTCTTGTGCGAATCCCGCGCAGTTGCAACCATGAAGATTGTGTTCCTGACCTGACCGGAGACGAATTTGGGTCTTTCCCCGACTGCCCCCGCGACCACCACTGCCGGCGAAACCCTGCTGGAATTCCACGACAACAGGTTGCTGATCGATCTGTGCGGCCCTCATGACCGTCACCTGGCGCGGATCGAGGAGGCACTGAAGGTTCATGTCCTCCGCCGCGGCAACCTGCTTTCCGTTGTCGGCCCCGCCGATGCGCAGGCCGAGGCTGCGCAGGTGCTGCGGGCACTTTATGCCCGCCTTGAACAGGGTCGCCATGTCGAGTTGCCCGAGATCGAGGCCGCGCTGCGCATGGGCGTTGAACAGCCGCAGGAGCCGATGACGCCGGCCGAGCAGCTTGAGATGTTCCAGACCGGCCATATCGAGCTGCGCACCCGCAAGAAGACCGTCGAGCCCCGGACCGAAGCGCAAAAGGACTATGTCCGCAACCTGTTCGCGAACGAATTGGCCTTCGGCATCGGTCCGGCCGGGACGGGCAAGACCTATCTCGCGGTCGCGGTCGGGGTCACCATGCTGATCGGCGGCCATGTCGACAAGATCATCCTGTCCCGCCCCGCCGTCGAAGCGGGCGAGCGTCTTGGCTTTTTGCCGGGCGACATGAAGGAAAAGGTCGATCCCTACATGCAGCCGCTTTACGACGCGCTGAACGACTTTCTGCCCTCGAAGCAGATGCAGAAGCTGATGGAAGAAAAGCGGATCGAGATCGCACCGCTGGCCTTTATGCGTGGGCGGACGCTGTCCAACGCCTTCGTCGTGCTGGACGAGGCGCAGAACGCCACCACCATGCAGATGAAGATGTTCCTGACCCGTCTTGGCGAAGGTTCTCGCATGGTCATCACGGGCGACCGCACGCAGATCGACCTGCCGCGCGGCATCCATTCGGGTCTGGTCGATGCCGAGAAGATCCTGAAGGATATCAAGGGCATCAGCTTCAGCTATTTCACCGCCAAGGACGTCGTGCGCCATTCTCTGGTCGCGCGCATCATCGAGGCCTATGATGCAGAAGCCGAGGCGGCGCTGGCACGCGGCGAAGCATTCGACGAACGCGGACAGCGCATCCCGCGCCGGGAACCGCGCTTTGTCGCGACGACCGGGGGACAGGCGGATGTCTGATCACTTCGCGCATGACGAGCAAAGTCCGGGCATCGTCGATCTTGTGATCGAGGACGCCCGCTGGGACGATGCCGATCTGCTGGGCATGTCGCAGCGCGCAGCGCGCGCCGTCGGTTCCTGGCTGGGGCTGGAAAATTTCCAGATCGTGGTCATGGGCTGCGACGATGCGCGCATTGCCGGCCTCAATGCCGAGTTCCGCGACAAGCCGACCCCCACCAACGTGCTGAGCTGGCCCGCGATCGAATTCGACCTGCGTGCGCCGGGCGAGGTTCCCGAATTGCCCGAGGTCGACGAACTGGGCGATATCGCGATCTCGTTCGATACCTGCTGGCGCGAGGCCGAGGCGCAGGGCAAGCCCTTTGCCGACCATGCAACCCATCTGCTGGTCCATGCTATCCTGCATCTTGCGGGATATGATCATATCGACGATCAGGATGCAGAGACAATGGAGGATGCCGAGCGGTCGATCCTGTCCAGCCTTGGCATACCTGACCCCTATCTGGAACTGGAAACATGAGCAACGATCGAAGTCCCGACACCCCCGTTTCCGCGGACCCGGCCTCTTGGGCGGATGGCGTCGGCGGTGACGGGCGGGATCTTCCGCAATCGCGCGGCTTTCTTGGCCGTATCCTTGGTGCTTTCGGCGGAGGTGAAGCCGAAAGCGAGCCTTCGTCCCCGCAGGGTGCGGGGGCAAAGGGCCCCAGCAAGACCGCGCTTGGCATGGTCAACCTGCGGCGACTGCGCGTCGATGACGTTGCGGTGCCCAAGGCGGAAATCGTGGCTGTTCCGGTCACCTCGACGCTGCCGGAACTGGTCGAGATCTTTCGCGAGCACGGGTTCTCGCGCATCCCGGTCTTCAAGGGCACGCTGGACAGCCCGCTGGGCCTGATCCACCTGAAGGATCTGGCGCTGAAATACGGCTTCGGTGCCGCGACGCCCGCCAAATTCGCGCTGCGCCCGCTTTTGCGTCCGCTGCTTTACGTCCCGCCTTCAATGCCGATCGGCGTGCTGCTGCAGCAGATGCAGCAGAAACGCATCCACATGGCGATGGTGATCGATGAATATGGCGGGGTCGATGGCGTCGTCACCATCGAGGATCTGATCGAGCAAGTTATCGGCGAGATCGAGGACGAGCATGACGAGATCGACGGCGGCCTGCTGATGCTGGAGCAACCCGGTCAATGGCTGGTGCAAGCCCGTGCCCCGCTTGAGGAGGTCGAGGCTGAAACCGGACTGCGGCTTTCCTCGGAAGAGGAGGAGATCGACACGCTGGGCGGGCTGATCTTCATGCTGACCGGTCGCGTTCCGGTCAGGGGAGAGGTCGTCCCCCATGAAAGCGGCGTCGAGTTCGAGATCATCGATGCCGATCCCCGCCGCGTGAAACGCGTCCGCCTGCGTCTGCCAAGGGCGGCCGAACCCATGCAGGCGGATCCCGAACCGCAGGCCGGTTAAAGCGCCGAGAAGGCCCTTGCATGGGTGATGGCGCTGCCCTTGGGCAGCGCCGGGCCCAGTGCCATCAGATAGGGTCCGGCATAGGGCGAGCCCAGGTCCACCGGCTGGAAGCCGAAGCGGGCATAATAGGCCGGATCGCCCATCACCACGATCGTATGCCCCGGAACCGCGGCCAACGCCGCGCGGATCAACGCGTCCCCGATCCCGCGCCTCTGCACGGCCGGGTGGACGGCCACGGGGGCAAGGGCTAGCGCCGGTCCTTCCGCCTGCAGCGGGGACAGCGCGACATGTCCAAGGATGCAGCCCGCCGCTTCAGCGACCAGCGACAGCGTCAGATCGTCCTGATCGCGCAGCATTTCGACCAGCCGCGCCTCGTCCCCGCCACCGAAGGACTGGCGCAGCAGTTCCGAAATTGCCGCGGCCTCAAGCGGGTGTTCGGGACGAATGCGGGGCAGGGTCTCTGTCCGTTCAAAGGCGCGGGTAATATCCCGGCTGCGCTGGCCCCAGTCGCTGGCCGCGGTGCGGGACTGATGCGCGGCAAAGGCCTCGGCATCGGCGAAAAGTTCGTCCAGACGCCAGACCAGCGGATCTTCGGTCTGGGCAAGATCGAAGCGCAGGTTCCCCGGCTCGGCCCGGCTCAGCTTCACATGATCGGGCAGCAGGTCCAGCGCCAGCATCATTTGCGCCATGTCCGCGCAGGTCAGCCGTCCCGACAGCGCGACCAGCGGCCGCGACAGCGCGATCTCGGCCCCGCCAGTGGCCGGTGCATGATGGTGATGGGGGTGGTGATGTCCGCAGGCGCAGCCGCTCATGTCAGGGGGTCCTTTCAATTGCGGGCAGGCTAGCAGGGTCGCGCGCCAAGGGCCATTGCGACAAAGGAAAGGCCGGGCACCTGGCCCGGCCTTTGTACGTTCAGGCGATGGCGAGGTTCAGTTGCTCGACGAAGGCGTCGCGATAAAGTGCTGAGAGTTCGGTCAGCGGCGCGGCATCGGTCCCAAAGGTGACGGTCTCGCCCCCAAAGCGTCCCACGACGGCGACTGGCACACCCGCTGCCGTCGCGGCTTCGGCCAGCTTTCCGGCATTGGTTTCGGTCGCCGCGACCAGATAGCGGGCCTGATCCTCGCCGAAGAGCTGGGCAATATCCGACGAGTCGAGCGCAAGGCCCAGACCTGCGGCCTCGGCCATCTCGAACGCCGCCAGTGCAAGGCCGCCATCCGACAGGTCGGTCGCAGCCGAGAAAAGCTTGCCATTGGCGCGCAGGAACTCGCCATGCTTGCGCTCGGCGGTCAGATCGACATGGGGGGCATCGCCCGCCTCGATCCCGAAGGCTTCGGCCGCGAGGGCGGATTGGCCCAGATGGCCCACAGTGGTGCCGATCACGATGGCGACATCGCCCGCAGAGGGCAGGCCCGCGATCAGGTCTTCGAGATTGGCGATCAGACCGACGCCGCCGATGGTCGGGGTCGGCAGGATGCCCTTTCCATCCGTCTCGTTGTAAAGCGAGACGTTGCCCGACACGATCGGGAAGTCGAGCGCGGCGCAGGCCTCGCCGATGCCTTTGATCGCGCCGACGAGCTGACCCATGATCTCAGGCTTTTCGGGGTTGCCGAAGTTCAGGTTGTCGGTCGTCGCCAGCGGCAGCGCGCCGCAGGCGGTCAGGTTGCGGTAAGCCTCGGCCACGGCCTGCTTGCCGCCCTCGAACGGGTTTGCCTTGACATAGCGCGGCGTCACGTCGCTGGTGAAGGCCAGCGCCTTTTCGGTGCCATGGACGCGCACGACGCCGGCGCCCAGACCGGGGCGGCGCACGGTGTCGGCGCCGACCTGCGTGTCATATTGCTCCCAGACCCACGCCTTGTGGGCATAGCTGGGCGAGCCGATCAGGGCCCTCAGCGCCGAGATGGGCGTGATCGCGGGCAAGGCGGGCAGCGCCTCGGCTGTTGGGGTCTCGACCCACGGACGGTCATATTCCGGCGCGCTGGAGGACAGTTTCGACAACGGCAGGTCGGCCTTGACCTCGTTATGGTGCAGGATCAGGAAGCGGTCCTCGGCGATGGTCTCGCCAACGATGGCGAAGTCGAGGTCCCATTTCACGAAGATGGCGCGAGCCTCTGCCTCTTTCTCGGGCTTGAGCACCATGAGCATCCGCTCCTGGCTTTCGGACAGCATCATCTCATAGGCGGTCATGTTGGCTTCGCGCTGCGGCACGGCCTCGAGGTTCAGCTTGATGCCGAGGCCGCCCTTGTCGCCCATTTCCACGGCCGAGCAGGTCAGACCCGCAGCACCCATGTCCTGGATCGAGATCACGCTGTCGGTCTGCATCAGTTCGAGGCAGGCTTCGAGCAGGCATTTCTCGGTGAAGGGGTCGCCGACCTGCACGGTCGGGCGCTTTTCCTCGATCGTGTCGTCGAACTCGGCCGAGGCCATGGTCGCACCGCCGACGCCGTCGCGGCCGGTCTTGGCACCCAGATAGACGACGGGCATGCCGACGCCCGACGCCGCCGAGTAGAAAATCTTGTCGGCATCGGCCAGACCCGCCGCGAAGGCGTTCACGAGGCAGTTGCCGTCATAGGATTGGTGGAAGCGCACTTCGCCGCCCACGTTCGGCACGCCAAAGGCGTTGCCATAGGCGCCGATCCCCTCGACCACGCCCTTGACCAGATGCGAGGTCTTGGGGTGTTCGGGACAGCCAAAGGACAATGCGTCCATCGCGGCGATCGGACGCGCACCCATCGTGAACACGTCGCGCAAGATGCCGCCGACACCGGTCGCGGCACCCTGATGCGGCTCGATATAGGACGGGTGGTTGTGGCTTTCCATCTTGAAGACCACGGCCTGACCGTCGCCGATATCGACGACGCCCGCGTTCTCGCCGGGGCCGCAGATGACTTGCGGCCCGGTGGTGGGCAGAGTGCGCAGCCATTTTTTCGAGGATTTATAGGAACAATGTTCGTTCCACATGGCCGAGAAGATGCCAAGCTCGGTGAAGGTCGGCTCGCGTCCGATGATCTGAAGGATGCGCTGATACTCGTCGGGTTTCAGCCCATGCGCGGCGATGAGGTCTTCGGTGATCTGCGGTTCGTTCATTTTCGCGCCCTTTTCCCCGGATTTCGGGGCCTTTTAAGCGGCGGCGGGGCATTAGGAAAGGGGCCGCGCGCAGCATCGGTCAAGGATGATGCGGATGGCCAGCCAAAGGCTTGTTTTCCGGTCCGGGCGGTCGCTGCAGAATGGGCAAAAAAAAGCCGGGCATAAAGCCCGGCCTAAGTCCAACAGGGAGGTTGAAGGTGATGAGAGTTTCCTCAAACCATCTCCTTCGCAGCCTCAGATATGTGCAGTAAGCGAACCATTCAAGGATGAAAGGCCGCAGATATGACATGCCGGATATGCAGTTAACGAATGGCTGTCCGACACGCCCATGACGCAGGGGAACGCTGGACCCGTCACAGATCGGTTTCCGACTGTAGGCGACGGATCGACTGGATCTCTTCCAGCACGAAATCGCGGAAGGCCGTGACGCGGCGCGAGGTGCGCAATTCCTCGGGGAAGGCCAGGAAAACAGGAACCTCGCCGGACTCGATCTCGGGAAGGACGCGGGTCAGATTCGGGAAGTCGGCAGTCAGGTAATCTGGAAGGACACCGATGCCGACATGGTTCAGCACGCCCTGAAGCACGCCGAAATAGTTGTTGACCATCAGCATCGAGGTCAGGTTGTGCGTCAGCAACTGCTGGACCAGCACCGCCCCCGAGCTGACCTGCGGCGTTTGCGGGCTTTGGCAGATCAGGCGATGCGGGCGCAGGTCGTCGACCGTTTCCGGCGTTCCCGCGCGCTCAAGATACTCGGTCGTGGCATAAAGCCGCATCCGGATGTTCAGAAGCCGCCGCCGGATCAGGTCCTGCTGCGCTGGTTCCTTCATGCGGATGGCAACGTCGGCCTCGCGCATGGGCAGGTCCAGAACGCGCTCTTCCAGCATCAGGTCAATCTTGAGATCGGGGTAGCGGTCGTAAAGCTTGGCCAGCCGCGGCACCAGCCACATGGTCCCGAAGCCAGTGGTCGTCGTGACCTTGAGTTCACCGAACACCTCTTCCTCGCTGTCCCGTATCCGGGCGGCGGTGGTGTCAAGCTTGCGCACCATCGATGACGTCGCCTCGAACAGCAATTCGCCCTGTTCGGTCAGGATCAGGCCGCGCGCGTGACGGTGAAACAGTGTGGTGCCCAGCGAATCCTCAAGCGCGCGGATCTGGCGGCTGACGGCGGATTGAGACAGATGCAGCACGTCGCCCGCATGGGTGAGCGAGCCCGCATCCGCGACGGCGTGGAATATTCTAAGCTTGTCCCAATCCATAATATTGCTTTCGTGTTCTATCAGCCATGCAATTTTCGCAACCCTTAGCATATAGGTGCAACCGGACAATATGGGAGGGCGCAAGATAATCCTTTATCGGTCAGCTAGGCTGACCTACAATGCCTCCATACCAGTCATCAAGCTTGGGAGGGCCAGATGAGTGTGCAGGATTTTTCCCTCGCGGACCGATTCGATCTGACGAAGCGTCACGTTCTACTGAACGGGACGCAGGCGCTGGTTCGACTGATGCTGATGCAATCGGCGAGAGACCGTGCGGCGGGGCTGGATACGGCGGGGCTGGTCACCGGCTATCGCGGTTCGCCCTTGGGCGGCGTCGACCTGCAGATGATGAAGTCGAAAAGGGAACTGACGGCCGCGCAGGTCCTGTTCCAGCCGGGTCTGAACGAGGATCTGGCCGCGACCGCGATCTGGGGCAGCCAGCAGGCCGAATTGCGGGGTGAGGGGCGCCATGATGGCGTCTTCGCACTGTGGTACGGGAAGGGGCCGGGCGTAGATCGCACGGGCGACGTGATGCGTCACGCCAACATGGCCGGATCGTCGAAGCATGGTGGCGTCATCATGGCGATGGGTGACGATCACACCGGCGAAAGCTCGACCGTGCTGCACCAGTCGGACTGGGCCATGGTGGATGCCTATATTCCCGTCCTTTCTCCTGCAGGCGTGCAGGAAATCCTTGATTTCGGTCTTTACGGCTTTGCCCTGTCGCGCTTCGCTGGGGTGTGGACCGGCCTGAAGACCATGAAGGACACGGTCGAGGCCACTAGCGTGGTCGATGGCGATCCCTTCCGTATGAAGTTCGTGACGCCGGATTTTGCCATGCCCGAAGGCGGGCTGAACATCCGGCTGGGAGATACGCCCGTCGCGCAGGAAGCGCGGATGATCGACTACAAGCGCTTCGCCGCCGAGGCGTTTGCCCGTGCCAACCGCATCGATCGCCCGGTCTGGAACAAACCCGGTGCGCATATCGGCTTTGTCGCGGCGGGCAAGAACTGGCTGGACCTTGTCCATGCCATGTCCCTGCTGGGCATTGATGAGGCCGAGGCGGACCGGCTGGGCATTTCGACCTACAAGGTCGGGCAGACCTGGCCGATGGACATGAAATCCTTTCAGGAATGGTCCGAGGGGCTGGAGGTCATCGTCGTCGTCGAGGAAAAGCGCAAGCTGATCGAAATCCAGGTCAAGGAGGCGATCTTCGACAACCGCCACGGGCGACGCGTCCTTGGCTGGAAGCATGACCGCACGCGGGAAGAGCTGTTTCCGACCCGCTATGCGCTGGACCCGGTGATGATTGCGCAAAAGCTGGGCGGAATCCTGATCGAGGAGGGGCGCGGGACCGAGGGGATCAAGGCCGGCCTGCAACGCCTGACCGAAGTGCGTCGCAACGACAACGCCCCCGAGATCGCGACCCGGACGCCGTGGTTCTGTTCGGGCTGTCCGCACAATACCTCGACCCGTCTGCCCGAAGGCGCCCGCGCCTATGCCGGTATCGGATGCCACTATATGGTCCAGTGGATGGACAGGGACACCGTCGGCTTCACGCATATGGGGGGGGAGGGCGCGAACTGGATAGGCGAGGGGCCGTTCAGCAAAAGACCCCATGTCTTTCAAAACCTTGGGGATGGAACCTATAACCACTCAGGATCTCTGGCGATCCGTGCGGCCAAGGCGGCGGGCGCGAACATCACCTACAAGATCCTTTTCAACGATGCTGTGGCCATGACCGGCGGCCAGCCGAACGAAGGTGGGCTGACGGCGCAGCAGATTGTGCGCGAGTTGCAGGCGATGGGCGTATCACCGGTGATCGCGGTCTATGATGAAAAGGAAGAGATCGACCGCGCGCAGTTCCCCTCGGGCCTGCGGTTCGAGGAGCGGGCCTCGATGCTGGCGGTGCAGAAGGAGCTGGAGCAGGTCAAGGGCGTCAGCGCCATTGTCTATATACAGACCTGTGCTGCCGAAAAGCGCCGCCGTCGCAAGCGCGGCAAATTCCCCGATCCCGACCGCCGCATCTGGATCAACCCCGACATCTGCGAAGGATGCGGCGATTGCGGGGTGCAGTCCAACTGCGTCTCGATCGTCCCCAAGGATACCGAACTGGGACGCAAGCGCGCCATCGACCAGTCGAGCTGCAACAAGGATTATTCCTGCGTCAAAGGCTTCTGTCCCAGCTTCGTCTCGGTCCGGGGCGCGAAGCTGAAAAAGCCCGAGGCCGCCGCTTTGGACCTGCCGAACCTGCCAGCCCCCGCTTTGCCCGCGATCAGCGGCACGCATAACGTCGTCATCACCGGGGTCGGGGGAACCGGTGTCGTGACCATCGGCGCGGTTCTGGCACAGGCCGCCCATATCGACGGCAAGGGCGCGGGCATGATGGAAATGGCGGGGCTGGCGCAAAAGGGCGGCGCTGTCCATATCCACCTGCGCCTTGCCAACCGCCCCGAGGATATCAGCGCAATCCGCGTCGCCGTGGGCGAAGCTGATTGCATCATCGGTGGCGACCTTGTGGTGACGGCGGGGGCCAAGACCATCGGCCTGATGACCAAGGGCCGGACGGGTGCGGTCGTGAATGATCACGAGATCATTACCGGTGAGTTCACCCGTAAGCGCGACTTCCAGATCCCCGCGGATCGGCTGCGCCTTTCGCTGCAGGCGCGGCTTGGGGACCGGGTCTCGTTCCTTGATGCCTCGACGTTGGCTTTGCGGCTGCTGGGGGATTCCATCTATTCCAACATGCTGGTCCTGGGTGCCGCATGGCAGCAGGGACTGGTCCCCCTGACCGAGAGCGCGATCCTGAAAGCGATCGAGATGAATGGCGCAAAGGTTGCCGAAAACCAGCGCGCCTTCCAGGTCGGTCGCTGGGCCATGGTGGAGCGCGACGCTGCCGAAGCCCTTCTGCGCGCTCCGACGGAGCAGGCAGAGGTGGTGGACCCCGTCGAATATCGCGCGGCGCGGCTGGTGGATTACCAGGACGAGGCCTTGGCCCGCCGCTTCCGTGAACTGGTGAACCTGGCACCGCCCGAGCTGCGCGACAGCGTGGCGCAGGGATATTACAAGCTGCTGGCCTATAAGGACGAATACGAGGTCGCGCGCCTTCACTTGACGACCGCGGACCAGCTTGCCGAAGAGTTCGAGGGTGATGCGCGGCTTGGCTTTCACCTTGCGCCTCCGTTCCTGCCGGGGCGCGACCCGGACGGGCGTCCGTTGAAGCGTGAATTCGGTCCCTGGATCGTGCCGTTGTTCCGGTTGCTCGCACGCATGAAGGGGCTGCGCGGCACCGCGCTTGACCCCTTTGGCCGCAGTGCCGAGCGTCGGGCCGAGCGCGCGGCGATTGCCGAGTTCGAACGCGACATGCGCGAAGTCCTGTCCGCCGTCGGTCCGGCCACCATGGGACTGGCGCGCGAGTTGGCCGAATTACCATTGAGCGTGCGAGGCTATGGACCGGTCAAGGATGCTGCCGCAGCCGGCGCCGCCGAGCGGCGTCTGGCGCTGCTGGACGCCTTCCGCAAAGGTGGTTCCCCGCTGGCACAGGCCGCCGAATGACATAAATCGTGGCGTTCGCGCGCGCTCCAGCCTAAAAGGGCCCGTCGCAAGCAGGAGGCTGATCATGGCGGTGGGCGTATTCGATTCGGGTCTTGGTGGTCTGACGGTGCTGGACGCCATTGCCGCCCGGTTGCCCGATCTGCCGCTGGTCTATCTTGGCGACAACAAGCACACCCCCTATGGCGTGCGCGATGCCGACGACATCTTCAACCTGACCTGCGCCGGCGTCGAACGGCTTTGGGCCGAAGGTTGCGACCTGGTGATCCTGGCCTGCAACACGGCCTCGGCTGCCGCATTGAAGCGCATGCAGGAAACCTGGCTGCCCCCGAACAAGCGCGTCCTGGGCGTTTTCGTCCCGATGATCGAGGCGCTGACCGAGCGCCGCTGGGGCGACAACTCCCCCCCGCGCGAGGTCGAGGTGAAGCACGTCGCCCTGTTCGCGACGCCGGCGACCGTCGCCAGCCGCGCCTTCCAGCGCGAGCTTGCCTTCCGCGCCATCGGCGTCGATGTCGAGGCGCAGCCTTGTGGCGGTGTCGTCGATGCGATCGAAATGGGCGACGAGATCCTGGCCGAGGCGCTTGTGACCAGCCATGTCGAGGCGCTGCTGCGCCGGATGCCCGTCCCAGAGGCCGCGATCCTTGGCTGCACGCATTATCCGCTGGTGCAGGCCGCCTTCCAGAAGGCGCTGGGGCAGCGGGTCAAGGTCTATTCTCAGGCGAACCTGGTGGCCGAAAGCCTTGACGATTACCTCAAGCGCCGACCCGAATTCCGGGGGACGGGCACCGTCTCACGCTTCCTGACCACCGGCGATCCGGAACGGGTCTCGGGCAAGGCCACACAGTTCATGCGTCAGGCCATCCACTTTGAAGCTGCCTGAAGAAATGGTTGTTGTCTGATGAAATCGCTTAAGAAAAAGCGACGTATCCAGATCCTCGTCGCCGCAGCGGTCGCGCTGGTACTGGCGGTCGGGCTGATCGGCTATGGCTTCCGCGATGGCATCAACCTTTACCGCGCGCCAAGCCAGATGACCGAAAACCCGCCACGGCCCGGTGAGGTTTTCCGCCTTGGAGGGCTTGTCGAAGAAGGTACCCTTGTCCGTGGTGCGGGCGAAACCGTCACCTTCCGAGTGACAGATGGCGGGGCCTCGGTCCCCGTCAGTTTCACCGGCGTTCCGCCCGACCTGTTCGGAGAGGGTCAGGGAATGATCGGGACCGGCCAGATGGAGGGTGACACCTTTGTCGCTTCCGAGATCCTGGCGAAGCATGACGAAACCTATATGCCGCGCGAAGTCATCGACTCGCTGAAAGCGCAGGGCGTCTACGAGGATCCGAGCAGCTAGGCGCAACGCGCGTCGGGTTAACGAGACGTTAACCGCCCGGCGCCAGCCTTTCCGCAGCTTGTGGAAAGGGACGCCAGATGAAGACAATCGACCAGATCGCAGCCGAAATCGTTGCGCGCGAAGGCGGTTATGTGAACGATCCCGACGATCCCGGCGGGGCCACGAAATACGGCGTGACGCTGGCCACATTGCAGCGATTGGGGATGGACCGGACGGGTGACGGAAGGGTCAACAATGCCGATGTGAAGGCGCTGACCAGATCAGATGCCCAGCGGATTTTTGTTGAGCATTATTTCCGCACGCCGCGCCTGGGTGATCTGCCGCAATCGGTGCAGGCGCCGGTTTTCGACATGTATGTGAATGCCGGATCGAATGCCGTGCGCATCCTGCAACGGTTGCTGAGCCGGATGGGGTTTGCGGCCACGGATGACGGCATCGTCGGGCCGCGCACCAGCGATGCCGCCCGTCGTGCCGATGTTGCTGCCGCCGGCTATCTGCCCGATGCCTACGGGATCGCCCGCCGCAATTACTATTACGCGCTGGCGGATGCGCGACCGGCCAGCCGCAAATATGCCCGCACCGCGTCCGGCGGCAAGGGTGGCTGGATCCTGCGCGCCGAAGAGTTCGTCTCGGCCAGGTATCACCTGACGCTGGCGGAACATCAGAAAAGGACCGCGGCATGGGCATGATCGAGCGGGTGCTGGGAAGCAACGGCACCGCCGCAGTGGTGGCGAATGCCGCAAGTGGCGTGGCAGAGATCCTGTGCGAAGGCGCGGCGCGGCAGACGGGGGCAGATGACGAGGTGGTGTCATGCAGCCTGTGCGCCGTAGATTTTACTCCACCCAAGCCCCGGACATGGTTCGACGGGTTCGTTGACAGACTGAACCGGCTGCCGCGCCCGGTCCTGACCATGGGAACGCTGGCGCTTTTCGTCTATGCGATGGTTGAGCCGGTGGGGTTCGGATTGCGGATGACGAACCTCAACCTTGTCCCGGAACCGCTGTGGTGGCTGCTTGGCGCAATCATCAGTTTCTATTTCGGCGCAAGAGAGGCGCATTACTTTCGCGCCCGGCCACGGCCGGGCAGCAAGACCCCCGCGGGGCCCGACACCGGGCAGGGATCGCCGCCCTCACTGACAACCGCAAATTCTGGGGATTTCGCGGATAATGCTGCGCTGAGGGATTGGGCGCAGTCCTACGGCCGAAACTAGCCAGGCTGTGATCGCCCGGGTGGCTGCAAGGGCTGGCCTGCCCGGGCTGAGATCGTTATCCTCCGCCAACCTGTCCGGAGGAACCAATGAACGCGGAAATCGGCCATTTTGCCCTGATCCTTGCCTTTGCCGTAGCCGTGTTCCAGATGACGGTTCCGTTCATCGGTGCGGCTCGTGGTTGGACCGGCTGGATCGAAAGCGCCCGTCCGGCCGCACTGGCCCAGTTCGGGCTGATCGCGATTTCCTTTGTCGCGCTGACACTTGCTTTCGTTAACTCGGATTTTTCGGTGCGTCTCGTCTATGAGAATTCGCATACCGCGAAGCCGATGATCTACAAGATCTCGGGCGTCTGGGGCAATCACGAAGGGTCGATGCTGCTATGGGTGATGATCCTTGCGCTGTTCGGCGCGGCGGCGGCTGTGTTCGACGTCCATCTGCCCCCCCGGCTGCGGGCGCGGGTGCTGTCTGTCCAGGGCGCGATCGGCGCGGCGTTCCTGGCGTTCATCCTGTTCACCTCGAACCCGTTCCTGCGGCTTGAGAATGCTCCGTTCGACGGGCGTGACCTGAACCCGCTGTTGCAGGACCCCGGTCTCGCCTTCCATCCGCCGTTCCTGTACCTCGGCTATGTCGGGCTTTCGATGGCTTTCAGCTTTGCCGTCGCCGCCCTGATCGAGGGCAGGGTGGATGCCGCCTGGGCGCGCTGGGTGCGGCCCTGGACCCTGGCCGCCTGGATCTTTCTGACCATCGGCATCGCGCTTGGGTCGTGGTGGGCCTATTACGAACTGGGTTGGGGCGGCTTCTGGTTCTGGGATCCGGTTGAGAATGCCAGCTTCATGCCCTGGCTTCTGGCGGGCGCGCTGCTGCATTCGGCCATCGTCGTCGAAAAGCGCGAGGTGCTGAAAAGCTGGACTATCCTGCTGGCGATCATGGCCTTCGGTTTTTCGCTGATCGGCACATTCATCGTGCGCTCTGGCGTCATCACTTCGGTCCACAGCTTTGCCAATGACCCGAAACGAGGCGTCTTCATCCTGGCGATTTTGGCGGTATTTGTTGGTGGAGCGCTGGTGCTGTATTCGTTCCGCGCAGGAGCGATGCAGTCGAAAAGCGCCTTCTCTCCCGTATCGCGGGAGGGCGCGCTTGTGCTCAACAACATCCTGCTGGCGGTCGCGGCCTTCGTAGTCTTCATCGGGACGATCTGGCCGCTGGTGGCCGAAATGCTGTGGGATCGCAAGCTGTCGGTTGGTCCGCCCTTCTTCGAAAAGGCCTTTACGCCCTTCATGATCGTGCTGGCCTTGGTTCTGCCTTTGGGAGCCATTCTGCCGTGGAAGCGAGGGCGACTGGAAAAGGTGCTGCCGTCGCTGCGCGCCCCGCTGGTCTTGGCGCTGGCAGTGGCTGGGTTGGTTTATGCGCTGTCCACGGGGAATTCCGCGCTGGCGGTGATCGGTGCGGCGTTGGGGTCGTGGCTTATCGTGGGCGCGGCAATGGATCTGTGGTTGCGCACGGGCAAGTCAGGCCTGCAGCGCCTGTGGCGTCTGCCGCGCGCGGACTGGGGCAAGGCGATCTCTCATGCTGGGCTTGGGGTCACATTCATCGGCGTCAGCCTGCTGATGGCCTGGCAGGTCGAGGATATCCGCGTGGCTCAGGTCGGTGAGACCTTCAATGTCGGTGGCTATGACATCACCCTTGAATCGGTCGAGGGCCGGCCTGGCCCCAACTATGACGCGACCATCGCCAGAATGAGCGTGACCCGCAACGGGCAGTCCGTCGCCGTGCTTTACCCCGAAAAGCGGCTGTACCCAGTCCAGGGTATGCCCACGACCGAGGCCGCGATCCAGAACGGGTTGTTCCGCGACCTGTATCTGGTCATCGGGGATCCGCAAAAGGGTGGGGGCTGGGCGGTGCGCAGCTATGTCAAACCCTTCGCAAGCTGGATCTGGCTGGGCGCCTTCTTCATGGCGCTTGGCGGGCTTGTCAGCCTGTCCGACCGCCGCTATCGCGTGGCCGCCGGCGCACGCAGCGGGCTTGCGCCGCTTGCCGGCCCCGCGGAGTAGGGGGGATGCGCTTTCTGCTGCTTTGCCTGTCGCTGCTGGTCGCGACGCCCGCCCTTGCGGTTCAGCCGGACGAAATGCTGTCCGACCCTGCGCTTGAGGCGCGGGCAAGGGAGATCTCGCAGGTCCTGCGCTGTCCGGTCTGCCAGGGCGAGACGATAGACGAATCCAACGCGCCGATCAGCCGGGATCTGAGGCTTTACCTGCGCGAGCGGCTGGTCGCGGGCGACAGCGACACCGAAGCGCTGGATGCGGTCGTCGATCGCTTCGGCGAATATGTCCTGTTCGAGCCGCGGGCGCGCGGGATCAACTGGGTGCTGTATCTTGCTGGACCCGTCATGGCGCTGCTGGCCCTGCTGGTCGCGTGGCGCTTCATCGGCTCGCGCAGGCGTGGCGAACCCGATGAGGAGGCGCTGGACCCCGAGGAAAGCGCACGGCTGGACAGACTGATGCGCGACTGACGCGAGGTCGCGCTTTTCCGGGCCCTCCACTGCGGTCAGGATGCCGCCAAGCCAGCGGAGGACGCATGACCTATCAGACCATTACCGTTTTGCATCAGGATGATATCACCCGGGTCGCGTTGAACCGGCCCGAGGTCATGAACGCGCTGAACAGCCGGATGCGCTTTGAGATCGCGGCCGCGCTGACCGCTTTGCCCCCTGGCACGCGCTGCGTCGTGCTGACCGGGACCGGACGCGCTTTCTGTTCGGGGCAGGATCTGACCGATGCATCCGCAGGCATGGATGTCGAGCGTATCCTGCGCGAAGAATACGAACCCATGCTGAAGGCGATCACCTCGGCTCCGGTGCCGGTGATTGCTGCGGTGAACGGGGTGGCTGCCGGGGCGGGGGCGAACCTTGCGCTGGCCACGGACATCGTGATCGCGACGGAAAGCGCCAGTTTCGTGCAGGCCTTCAGCCGCATCGGCCTAATCCCAGACGCGGGCGGGACATTCATCGTTCCGCGCGCGGTGGGAACGGCGCGAGCCAAGGGCATGATGTTCTTTGCCGAGCCGGTCAGTGCGCGTCAGGCTGCGGATTGGGGCCTGATCTGGGAAGCCGTCGCGGATGCCGAGTTCGAATCCCGCGTCGCCGAAAGGGCGGCAATGCTGGCGCAGGGTCCGACGCAATCCTATCTTGCAATCCGCGAGGCCGTCCTTGAATCCGCGTCGAACGGGATCGAGGCACAGCTTGCGGTCGAAGCCCGGCTACAGGCGCGCATGGCCGCGACGGCGGACTTCGCCGAGGGCGTCGGGGCGTTCCTGCAAAAGCGCCGGCCGAAATTTTCGGGGCGCTGAATCCTAGCGGATTCGCAGGAAACGCGGCTCGCGCGCGCGATTGTCGAAGAAGGGCACGGCCTCGGGCGGGGCCAGCTGGGCCGGAGTGCGGGCAATCGCCGCGACTTCGGCCATCACCACCTCGGTGATGAAGGGCAGGTCCAGTGCGCGTGCCTCATCAAGGGGGACCCAGTGCAGGTGCGAAAGCTCATCACAGGCGGCGCTGAAATCGTTGCGGTCGCCGTGCAGACGGGTTGCGTCCAGCAGAAAGAACCGCGCGTCGTAACGCCGGGTCCGGCCCGGCGGCGTGATGGCGCGGAACAGAAAGATCAGCGCAGCGGGATCCGGGCTTAGTCCGGCGCGCGCGTAATGGTCCCAGCCTTCGGGTGCGGGACCAGCAGCGCCAGTCAGCATTCCCGTTTCCTCGGCCAGTTCGCGAAGGGCGGCGGCCAGCAGGCTTTCGGGGGTGGGAGCCGGATCCCGGGCCGGTTCGGCCGCAAGACGGTGGTGTTGCGAAGGATCTGACGGTGCCGAAAAGCGCACATCTGCATCCGCTGCATCGACAGCGCCGCCCGGGAATACATATTTCGAGGGCATGAAGGCCGCACCGGATCCCCGCTGCCCCATCAAGACCGTCGGGCCGTTCGGGCTACTGCGGTCAAGGACGATCACCGTCGCGGCGTCCCGGATCGGTGTGTCGGCGGGGGCGTCCGTCACGCGGCGGGAACCTTTTCGCGATGGACCGGTTCGGCCCGCGACGGGGGGGCGTCGCCAAAGCCATGCATCCGGCGCGCCCATTGGAAGCCGACAAAGCCCCCCTTGATCACCGGCAGCAAAGCCAGAGACAGGATGATCGCCCCCAGTCCGAAGCCGATCAGCATCGCCATCGCCGAGGGGCGGAAGGCGATATAGATCGCCAGCAACAGCGGCGCGCCCAGATGCGAGACCAGCAGGATCGTCAGGTAAGCCGGCCCGTCATCGGCACGCTGATGGGACAGATCTTCGCCGCATTGATCGCAATGGTCGCGGACGGTCAGATAACCGTGAAACAGGGGGCCCTGGCCGCAGGCCGGGCAACGCCGCATCGCCCCGCGCAGCAGGGCAGGCTTCAGCGGCCTGTCGGTGGTGGGATATGCAGTGTGTCCGGACATTCGCACATTCCTTTTCCGTTCCCGCCCTATTTAGGGTGCCATGGCCCGAAATGAAAGCGGTCCGAATGTCGCAGGGCCTCAGGCGGCAAGGGCAGCGGGCGCGACCACGATCCGGTTCCGGCCCGACGATTTCGCGCTGAGAAGTGCGCGATCCGCCCGCGCCAGCAGCAGCGCGCTGTCAAGGTCGTTCGCCGACGCAGGGCCGCGATCGAATGCAGCGATCCCGGCCGAGATCGTGATCGACAATGCGCCCGTGCCGGATTCCGGGGGGAGGGGAATGGCAGGCGCCGCAATGGCACGACGCACATCCTCGGCCAGCAAATGAGCGGTCTGGGCGTCGCAATCGGGCAGAACGACCAAAAACTCCTCTCCTCCCATCCGGGCGATCAGGGCATCGGGGGGCAGGCTGGCGGTCATGCGATGGGCGACGGCCTGCAGGACGGCATCGCCTGCCGCGTGGCCGTGCAGGTCGTTCACCAGCTTGAACCGGTCAAGATCCAGCAACATGACGGCAAGCCCGCCTCCGTGGCGAAGCGAGTTGGCGAAAAGCTCGGCCAGGCGGGGCAATGCGTGGCGACGGTTGTGAAGCCCGGTCAGCGGATCCGTCATCGCCCACCGCATGTTGCGTCGCGTTTCCTCGCGCTTGCGGTCACAGGCCAGCTTGCGGCCCAGTTGCCCTTCGATCCGGATCGCTGCCTCGATCGCTGCGGTGGGCTGCGTCAGGTCCGAGGTCAGGACATCGCCCGCCCCCAGGTCGAGCGCCATCGCGGTCAGGTCAGCCCGATCGGGACGAAGCGCGACGACGAAGCCCGCATCCCGCGACATCGGCCGAGAGCGTAGTTCGGACAACAAGCGCAGCCCGTCGCCCGGCTGCTGGATGTCCCCCGCGATCAGGTAAAGGTCGGGCACGTGGCCCCGCGCCGCTTGCGACAGGGCACGGTCCGGGTCGCTGATCGAGATCGAAAAATCCAGCCTGTCCCGCAGCGAGAATTGCCAGCCAAGCGCGATGGCCGGCTGCCCGGCCACGAAGACCGCCCTGGGCCGCGTATCATGGCGGAACTCGGCCACCGGTTCGGCCATTCCAAAATCGGGATGCGTGCCGATGCCGCCGCGGTCCGACTGGCCGTCACCCCGCATCAGGCCGCGGATACGGGCGAAAGGCGTCAGGTCGTCGTCCATGCCGTCGATCAGTGCCGAGGCCCCGGCCTGCAGCGCGGCGATGCGCTGCGGACCCTGAACCTGGACCAGGACCGGAATCTCGGCTCCGTCCAACTGGGTGCGGAACTGGGCGCAGAGCTGGGCGCCGGTCATGTCGGGCAGGCTGGTGCCGATCAGCACCAGTTGCGGCTGGACCAATGCGGCCATGCGAAGCGCCTCGACCCCCGAACCGGCGGCGGTGACGTCGTAGCAGGCGGAACTGAGCCGCGCCTTCATCTTGATCCGCGTCTTCGGTGCGCCGTCTGCGACCAGAATGCGTCCAGCTACGTTCATCTGCCTGCTTTACACCTCTTGCCCTTGCGCGCATCTTGCCGCCGCAAAGATTAAGGAATCGTTTCCGGTCCTCCGGAAAAGCCGAGAAAGACGACACGCGCATGACACCATCCGAGGCCCGCGACATCGCCGATGCTGGGTTCAGCCATATCGCCGGGGATGCCGAGCTTGTCTCGGCCCTGCTGGCGCAGTCGGGAACGGACGTGGCCGGGCTGCGCCGCATGGCGGGGCGTCCGGAATTCGCGCAATTCGTACTGGATTTTCTGCTGGAGCAGGATCAGCGCGTGCTGGATTTTGCGGCGGATGCCGGGATCCAGCCGCAGCGGGTGCTGATGGCCCGTGCGGTTCTGGGCGGGGGCGATCCCTGGTAGGGATTACCCAATCGAGTTTATGCGCGTAAATACAATTGGTTGCACGATATGATACAGGCTAGGATCGGGTTGATACTCCGGTCCGTTTTTGTTCCGTTCCGCTGATCAGCCGCTTCATTTCGGCTGCGCGGGTGTAATGGGCGACTTCTTCCAGCGTCTTATGCCCGCCCCACGCCATAAGCGCGTGAGTGGATCCGCCAGCTTCGGCGATGGCGGTCAGGCGGTATTTGCGCAGACCGTGGGCCGTTTTCTCGGCAAGGCCACAGGACCGCGCGCCGCTTGCTATGATCTTCCCCAGACCTTTGAACCCTCGGACCCGGCCATTCACCTCCAAGAAGGTGAAGCCCCCGGACAGACATTGCAACGCTTGCATGACCTGATCGCGCTCGGCTGACCATGCCTCTGCCCATTCCGGCAGCGCGCATGTCCACGGCACATGAGCCAGGCCGCCCGTCTTGGATTGGCGAAACGTCAGCACGCCGTCGGAGCCAATGTGCGAACGGGACAGCGTTACTGCGTCATTTGTCCGCGCGCCGGTCCAGCAGACCAGTTCGAAGCAGGCCCGCGCAACGGTGCCGATCTTCCAGCGGGCACGGAACGCGGCCACATCCTCGTCGGTCCAGACAAGGAATCCCTCGGATTTGGTGGTGCGCTTCCTGATGCCCTGCGACGGGTCTGCGACTGTCTCCCCATCATCCATGGCCTGCTTGAACAGCCAGCGCCATGCTTTGAGACGCTCATTCCCCACGTCCGGGGTCAGGCGCGCTATGTCATCCTCGATGTTCCGGCGCGTCACGATCTTGATGCGGACGGTGCCATAGGATTGCGCGATCTGATCGCCGTGGCGCGTCAGGCGCTTGCGGTAGTTGGCAGAGACTTCCCCCCAAGACGGTGCCGCCTTCATGCGCATGACAGCATAGGCAATCGTCCCTTTTGCGCCCATTGTCTTCGCGGGTTTTGGCATCGTCTTGGCAGAAGCTTCTGCCATCGCCCATGCAGTGACAAAATCAGGGTGCGTCTCAGGGATATCGTCCGGCAGGCGAACGCCGGTGGCGCGGTGATAGCGCACGATCCGTTCGCCGCGCTTCTGGCGCCTGATGCCCCTCAGCATTGGCCCCGGAACAGATTGTCGCAACGCTCGCGCTCCTCTGCGTCGATCTGGTCGCCCTCATAGGGCAGATCCTTCGCATATGCCTCCAGGTCGGCCCGCAGGTAAAGCCGCCGCGCCCCGTGCATCTTGCGCGGAATCGGCAGGCCACGTAGCGTCGTCTCCGAGACGCCAAGATAGGCGGCGGCGTCATGGGTCGAAAGCATGTAGGGCGCGAAGGTCAGTTCGTGCTTCCCCATCACTCCTCCTTTGCCTGCTGGGCTGGTGGTTCTGGCAGATACACCCGGTCAAGCCGGTTGAGTTGCCAATTCAGCAGCAAAATTAGGCTGACAATTATCACTGCTGGCGTCAGCAGCAGAAGCGGCCAGAACTTAGACATCCGTCTCCCCTCCCTTCTGGTCGGTGGCGAGGGCGGCTCCGAAAACTTCCGGCAGTCCGTGATAGCATTTCCACAGCGTCACCTTCGCATTTCCGGTTCCTCCGCTACCGCCGGAGATGCCCGTGCCTCGACACCAGCGGCAGCTGGCGACGATGTGCGCCTTGAGCCGTGCATTCTCGCGCTTGGCGGCTTCGAGGGCGTCATACTGCTCCCACGCAGCACAGCATCCGCAACGACCAGGATTATCAACAATATCGGGAAAGTCGTCGGTGTCCTTGGTTCTGCACCGCTCGCCCCAATGCTCGGTGATAGCCTCGGAGATGTAGTCGGTTGGGTCAGCGGTGGTCATGGTCGGTGTCCTCCTTCCGCGCGATAGCCAGACGGCTTCGGCGAATGATCCGCTGCATCAGCCTATCCCTGACCCGGCACAGCCGCTCATTCTCAGCCCAAAAAGGCTCATTCCCGTAGCTCGGATACTTTTCGAACATCAGCGTGTTGGCTTCTGCTCTCGCTGCTGCGCTCATGCTGGCGTAATGCTGCCGCTTGGTGGGGGCAAAATACATCGGCTTGAGACGCTTCTCGATGGTTCCCATTACCCCTCCTTCCGCACGAGGATGGCGGCTTTGGCGGCGAACAGGTGATCCAGCCCGCCAGTGTTCCACGCGGCAATAAACGTATCCGTCCAGCCAGTTGCCGGTTGCAGACCTTCATCGCCACAGCAATGGTCAAGTATCGCCACGATTTCCGCCCGCTCTTTTTCCCGAACTCGCTTATCATGCTCGGCCAGCGCGGCGGCTGCGTCGGTGGGGATCAGTTCAAGGACACGATCAATGCATGCATCCCACGTCTTAGCCCAATAAGCGTCCTGCATGATGCTGGATGACGGGTCGGTGCGCAGTGCCTCGATTTTCACCCGCATCGCCTCTGCCACGGCACCGGACGCGGCAAGCTTGTCAGTCAAATCATCGAAGCGGGTGGTCAGGGCGTTATAGTCGATGCACCACTGGTTCCGCTCCTTGATGGCAGCGTCACGTTCGCGGATCAGGCGGTCAATCTCCACGCCCATCTGACTTTCTGACGTCAAGCGCGAGGACTGCTCAAAATCCCTCTCCTTGGTCAGCGCATCCACGCGGGCGAGCGCGGCTTGTATCACGAGGCCCAAGATATTCCGTATGTCGTCGCCGGTCTGGAAACGAGACGGATGCCCCATTGCTTCCATGAAGGCGTTGACCTCTTTGCCAGTGGGGTCCAGTTTTTTCATCCCGCACCCCCAGCCAGAGCGCGCAGGGCGGCGACCGTCATGGAATAGTTGCTTGAATATTCCTCTGGATCGCGGCCTTTCGATACCGCCCAATCCCGATGCAGCTTCTCGAATACGGGGATCAAAGCCGCCGCAGCTTTATCCTCCGCGACCGTCACCTGCGCCTCGGGCGGGTTGGTGCCAGTAATGATCCTCTCCCCGCGCTGATGCAGCATCATGGCAAGGTTGCCCACGTCCACTGGGTCGCCTTTTTCGACATGCTCGCGCAGAAGCTGAGACAGCAGTTCAGCAGAACAGGTCGGCCCTTCCCATCCGCCGCGACCCTCAGCACGCTTCCGCGAGAGTTTGATCTTCATTGCGTAGGCAAAGCGGTTCACGGCAATGTCGTCAGGGTGCTGCCCCTCGGTCGGGGCTGCACGGCTGGCAAGGGCGGCGTCTGCAAGTGCAATCAGATATGCTGGGTCCAGACGCCATTGGACTTTCTCACTCAGCATGTCTTCCGCAGCACGTTTGACGATTTTCGCCGCCTCCACCAGCGCCGTGTCCGTGGGCGCGGCGGGCGAGTGGACGTTACCTTTGAGGCGGGCGATCAACTCATCGCAGCCATCAATGCGCTGCACAGCCCCTGCCTCGGTCGGCAGCAGCGCGGCGAGGATGCGCTCCTTGAACTTTTCGAACGACATGCGGGCGTTTCCCATCGTCCAGAGGTCATGCAGCTTGCGTTCGTCAAACGCCCCCATACCTGCGCGGGCGGGGGTGTCGGCGCGGCCATTGAGGGCATCAGCAATGGCTTGTGCTGCTTCCTCGGTCTCTGCCTTGCAGATGACAGCGAGGGGATGCTGCGGCGGGAGCCACCAGTTGCACACCGACTTCGGGTCGGATTCCATCGGCCCCCACCCGCCCATTTTGAGCGGGTTCGGCGCATCGTCGCGGGGCGGGTTAGTGGTCATGGGGGAAATCCTCGAAATCGTCGTAGGACGGATCGATCACGCCCTCGCCATTGCATTCGTCGCACGTCTCGTCGCCGAAACCGCAGATGCAGTCGCCGGGCCAGCAGTCGCAACGGTGATAGCCGCGGCCATTGCAGGCGGGGCAGCTCTTGAGATCTGGCTCGCTCACGTCGCACCCCCTGTCTGGTTCAGGGCGGCGCGGGCGGACGCATAGGCATGACCGCCGACGAGATTGTATCCTTTCATGTCGTCCAGAACCGAGACTAACGCGTTCCGCAGCTTCGCGTTCGCCGCCTCAAGCTCCAGCACACGGGCGGACACATCGGCCAATGCCTGTGCGGCTTCTACCTGGATCGGCTGGCGAAACCCGCTGTCGCGAACATCACGGTATCCAAACTCCGGCTCGACCGGGCCATCAGGGCCTATCCGGTAAAAACCGCTCAGGCGCATGAACAGGTCGCCGTGCCGGCCGAGGCGGTCACGAATTGCGCGCAGCCCCGCCAGTTCCTCGGTGCTGATCGCGGTCATGCGGCACCCACCAGTTTTGCGAACTCCAGTGCGTGTTGCTGGGCCTGTTCCGGGGTGGCGACTTCAAAGCGCGGATGCCGCGATCCGTCATCGTCCACCACTTCCAGTCGGTGCAACTGGAAAAGGCCGCCGAGTGTCCAGTTGCATGGCTTACCGTCCGGATTCTTCCGTGCCGGTCCAGCATCGGTCCAGCGACCGACGCACGAAAAGCCGAGATAGCGTTCAACGTCCTCAAAGTTGAGCCCCGCGCCAGCCGCGATCAGATCGCGGGCGCTTTGGACCGTGCCACAAACAGGGCAGACAAGCGCAAGGTCAGCGCGCTCGACGTTCTGCGCCTTGAGTGCCGCGTGAAACTCAGGAATGGTCATCGTTTTCATGCGGCACCTCGGGCGGCAAGGACTTCCCGGATCAAGTCGGGGAACAGCGCGCGGAGCGTTTCAGATGCCTCAGCTTCGGCGCGATAATCCCCGCAGATGGTCTGCAACAGCAAAGCCTTGAGGCGGTCGGTTTCCACAGGCGCACGGAACGCCGCCCCGCCGTGTTTCGTCGTGTTGGTCATTTCAGAACGCGCTCCCTGAAACTCGGTCGCGAAGCCTCTCGATTTCGAGGTCTTTGCTGGCGACGGATTTGACCAGCGCGGCAACCTGATCCTCCAAGTCCAGAATGCGTTCGTCACGCAGCAACGCCTCGTTTGCTTTCGCCACTTTTGCTCGCAGTTCCATCGTCTGGGGGACAAGCAGAGTGCCGTGAATTACTGGATGGTCACGGTCTCGCCCCGTCCATCCATCCAGTTTCAGATAGCGGCGCACCTCGTCGGGCTGACCTTGCAGCATCGCGTTGACCGCGCGATCGGCCATGTCACGCACCAGCATTTCCAGTGCTTCTGGCATATTGTCGATGATGCTGTATTGCAGGTCATCCCACATCGAATCCAGGAACGCCTGCTTGGCTTTCTTGTAACGGTCGGTGTCGACCACCGCCGCCAGCCCATCACACAGGGCATCGCCGAAAATCTCGGCTGGGTCTTTCTCGCTCATGTCCGTTCCTCGTAATCTGGAAGGGTGGGGGTTTCGCCGAAGACGTGCACGGGGACGTGTTGCGCGCTGCGGATGAAGCGGATCGGCACGCGGGTATCGCCGCCCAGCCACGCGGGCAGCGGGTCGCCGGGGTATCTCGCGATGGTGCTGCGCCCGATCTCGCGGCAGGTCGGCGGCTCGCGGTGATGATGCGTCTTGATCATGCTGTCAGCCTCCTTGTGGGCCGGTTAGAACCAGCGAATTTCTGGAAAAGGCCCCCGCGGCCAAGGGAACAGACCGCAGGGGCGAGGTGGGCCGGCGCGCAGGACATGGGGAGGAGCACCGGCCGGGTATTTCATTCCGCCGCGTAGGCCACGCGCTGATCGCGCTGGTAATCGGCGTAGCCGTCCGCATCGTCTTGCTCGGCAGTTTCGAGCCAAGCCGTGCGCGCCAGATCTTCCTGGCGCTCAACCTCGGCTTCGCCGATCAGGGCAACCGCGGTGGCTCGGTTCTGCTGGCGCCCGTCGAAGGTCCAGCTTTCGAGGGAGACGCCGTTGACGTGATCGACGCGGCGCATGCCGTGGCGGTCGCGATGACGCGACCAGAGGGCATCGACCTCAAAGGTCGCTTCGCATTCGCTGTAGCCCTCGGCGACGTCCAGGGTGAGCGTGGCGGTGTGATAGTCCATCACCATGCCTCCATGCGGGCGACACACTCGTCGGGGGTCAGCTGGAGGCATTCGAAGGGACGGCCGGTCAGGGCTTCGATCATCGCTTCGGCGTTGTTGATCCAAGTCCAAACGATCAGGCAGGCCATGCCGAGCCAGCAAGCGGCGCAGATGGCGGTTTCGACGCGATATGACATGGGTTGCTCCATCTCGGGAGGGCGGATCGTGTGTCTCGCCCTGTGAGGTAAGATTATGCGATTCGCATAACTTCTGTCAATGCGTAACGCATAAAAATATGCATCGCTATGCATAGCCGATTCGCCCGTGCTACCCTGCCGGTGCCAGCGCCCCGCCGAGTCGGTCGGTGCGGGAAGCGTGCCTCTCCAGAAAACTCGCCTGAATTGGTCGAGAATTACCGGGCTATTTCCGCGCGCATGTGTTAGAAGGCTTCATCTGGGCAAAAATCGTTGCCCGGTGTCATGGAGGGCCTGCAATGGGCCACGAACGGAAGCTCCCGCAAACCGAGCACCAGATGCTTCTAAACGCTGTCAATGGCTTGGACGACAAGCGTGTGAACGCTGCCTTCAAAAAGGCCGTTAGTGAAATGGATGCTGAAGAAGCTCGTGTCATCGCCGAAGAAGCCCGGATGAAGGGCTATGACAGATTAGGCGGAAAGCACTGAAAGTAGCGGCGGGGAGGTTCTCCGCCGCTTCGCTTTGGGGGCATGAAAAAGCCCCGCACGGGGCGGGGCGGTTCTCGTCTATCAGGGCTGATAGGGGGGCTAATGAAAAGCCCCGCCGAAGCGGGGCTTGGCGGGGCTGGTCTGGTCGTTATCTAGTGCGCGCCAGAATGCCTGTTCATCAGACGAGCGGCAGCGGCTGTCAGCAAGAACACAATCATCGACAGCACGATCATTGCTGCGGATAGCATCTCAGCGAACGGGGTCTCAGCAAGCCAAGCCAGGATGACCCCCAACGCGAGAAGTCCCATCGGCAGCACCACTCCAATCAGAAAGCAGAGGGCGCACACAGCCTTTTCAGTGCTATTCATCTTCACCTCCTGCGCAGAACATCTCGTAAGCCCACCATCCGGCGATGATCGGGCCACCTATAAGCCATGCGCCTAGCGGCAGAAAGGTCAACTTCTTTTCGATCACTTCTGCTGCTGATAGTAAACTTAGGAACACGCCACCGGAAACGCCAGCGACCTTGAGAAAACATTTCTTGATCTTCTGTCTGTCCAACGGCGGTTTCACCCCTTACTCACTCCCAATCCCTCAACATATCCGCCCAATCATTCAGCATTCGCCCCGCGCCGAAGTCCCCTTGACGGTCCCGCTCGTCCGCTGCCATCAGCAGGAAGCCCGGCAAATCCTCCATCGGAACCGTGCCCTGCGTCTGCGTCTGGAGCCTCAGCAGGCCCAGCACAATCCGCGCCGCGATGGCGATTTGCTCGGCGTCCTCGGTACTCCGATCCACTGCCTATCCTTTCAGCCATGTTCCCGCAAACCGTGTAAAATGCCCTGCAACAACATCTTGACGTTGCGTCACCCCATCGTGGTTAACGAGAACGAGTCGTGAACATGTGGTGCTGGACACTTGGGCAGATATTTGCCTAGCGTGGGAAAACACACCGGGGGGAGTGAGATGGATGCGAACAACGGGGAAGACCCATGGGATGAGGACTTGCAGGAGGTGGCGCGGCTGTTATCGCGCATCACTTGTCTTCCGGGCGGAAAAGATCGCGCTGCCGCCTTACAATGTCTGCTATCGTCCGCTGCTCTGCTTCGTTTAGCCCGTCCAGGTTCTCCGTTATGGCCTTCACTACTGGAGGTAGCGGAGGCTGCGGATCGTCGGTCTCGACAATCGGTTCCGGGCCCAGATCCCCATACAACAGCCATTCCCGACGAACATTGAAGACTTTGCCATAGTGGGCTGCCTCTTCCGGTCCGAAACCTCGATGGCCGTTCTCGTGGGCTGAATAAGTGCCATAGGGAACGGCCGCGCGGGTCGCTCCGGCTGTCGCCGTCTTATAGCCAGCGCGGAGGCGGGCTTCCTTGAGTCTGCTGTGTGGCGTCTGCATGCCTTCTTCTTAGCGAATAAAATTATGCATTGGGCATTGACGTGCGAAAATGCATAACGCATAAATATATGCATGGAGCATATCTCGCACATCTGGCCGACCCTTGCGGAACTGGCCGAAGATCTCGGCAAACCGTATCCGACCGTGGCCGCGTGGAAGCACCGCGGACGCATCCCGTCCGACTATGATTTCGACCTGATCGCTGCCGCGGAACGTCGCGGCAAGATGCTGACTCTTGAGGAACTGGCGGCCGCTCGTCGGTCGCCGAAGGCGGCAGAGGGCGCAGCATGAACATTCACGCCGCGCCCCCTCGCCAAACTGTTGGTCGTTCCTTCGCACAAGGACACACCAACACAGGATCAACTCAAATGTCTTTGCCCAAAGTTTTTGAACCGCGCACCTTTCGTGCCCGGTTCGCCACCTTCTGGTCGGACTTCATCCGCGCCAACTATCGCAATCCCGAGGAAGTCTCGGTTGCGTTCGGCGTGACATTCCAGACCGCGCTGAACTGGTGGAACGGAGCCAACCGCCCATCTGGCGATGTGGTCGCACTCGCGGGCCGCCGCTTCATGGATTTCATGGAGG
Source organism: Paracoccus broussonetiae (assembly GCF_031854425.1). Lineage (NCBI taxonomy): Bacteria > Pseudomonadati > Pseudomonadota > Alphaproteobacteria > Rhodobacterales > Paracoccaceae > Paracoccus > Paracoccus broussonetiae. The sequence continues at coordinate 123,378 of NZ_JAVRQI010000003.1, forward strand.
GCAGGGGATGATCCTGGCCCTCTCGATGATCAAGACCCTCGTAACCGGGGTGATCATGTTCTGCGTGGGGCTGGCATTCCTGCCCCACTTCACCGCTACGCGCCTGACCTCGCTCCAAAAGTTTTTGAATGACGAGATCGAGCGCCGCCAGAGGGACGCGGCATGAACCTCCTTGGCATCGATCCCGGCCGCAAGGGCGCTCTGGCCATTCTGGACAGCGACACGCTGCAAGTCGTCACCCACGACATGCCAGCCAGCACCCCGGAACTGCACGACCTGATCGCGGCGCTCCCAGAGGTTCGCGTCTGCATTCTCGAACAGATCTACGCCGGGCCGCAGATGTCGCGCACCTCGGTCGGTGCGATGTTCGAGAGCTTCGGTGTGCTGAAAGGCGCGCTGACATGGCGATCGATCCCGGTGCAGACCGTGCGGCCAAATATCTGGAAAGCCGCGCTGAACGTGCCGGCTGACAAGAACGCCGCGCGCCGTCGCGCCTCCGAGTTTTTTCCCGACTGCGCGGACCAGTGGAAGCTGGCCAAGTTCGACGGCCGGGCCGAAGCCGCAATGCTCGCCTGGTATGGCCTGAGCTTCGCCAAGAGGGCGGCGGCATGAACGGCTTTGAACGGTTCGAAATCGATCACCTTTCCGCGTCGTCCATCAACCTGTGGATCAATGCGCCGGATGTCTGGGTCGCCAAGTATCTGCTGAAGAAGTCGACGCCCATGGGTCCGGCACCGGCGAGAGGTCAGGCCGTCGAGACCGCGGTAGTCTCGGTCCTGCTTGGTGAAACCGTCGACGCCTCGGTTAAGAACGCCGAACGGCAGTTCGACCGGCGCTGGCTAATCGGCACCGAGGAAAGCACAAAGGAGCGGGCGCTGATCCGCCCCATGACTGAGATTGCGATCGGAGAGCTTCAACAGTTCGGGAAGCCGGAATTCGAGGCCGGGATCGACCAAGAGAAGATCAGCATCAACGCGAACTTTGGCGATTGGTCTATCCCGATTTGGGGATTCCTCGATCTGGTCTATCCCCAGCACGGGCTGGTGGTCGACCTCAAGACCACCTCGCGCATCCCCTCGTCAATGTCCGTCGACCATCAGTTGCAGCGCGCGATCTATCACCGCGCGAAGGGCAATCACGCCGTCCGCTTCCTCTACGTCTCCAGCAAGAAGGCGACGTGGCTGGAGGACGGAGATCCGGTCGACGTGCTGGCGCGCGCAAAAACCCACATCGCGCGGCTCGAAGCATTCCTTCGCACCTGCCCAGACGCCGAAACGGCGCGGCAGATCATCCCCGTGAATGGGGCGTCTTTCTACTGGCGCGGCGCAGAGCCGCTGCTGTCGGAAATCTACGGCCTCTGAGCCGTGATCCGTGCCGGGCGGTTCCCGGCATTCCAAGGCCCGGAAGGGCATAACGACAAGGCAACAAGATGAACGCATTTTCCTCATTCGACGCTGGCGCAACCTCCCAAGGTCCGTGGATCAACTGGGGCGCCCAAAAAGAGAAATTCACGATCCGCGACAGTGCGGGGACCGTCGACTTCAAAGGTTTCGCCGATAATGGCGTGGTCATGGATATCGACAACATGCAGACCGGGTGGTGCTTCATCTCCGGCCTGCCGGGGCAGGCGGCGCAGTGGGTGATGAACCCCAGCCTCTCGCAATTCGTGGCGAAGCCAGGTGAAGAATACAAGAAGGGCTTCAAGATCCGCTGCGCAGTCGGCGGCGGCGCCACGGCGTCGTGGGATCAGTCCGGGGCAGGGGCATGGAATGCTTTCGTCGCTCTGGTCCCGGCGCTGCAACAGCAGCCCGCCGGGAAACTGCCCTTGGTCCGCATGACCGGGACCAAGAGCGTCAAGTTCCAGCGCGGCAGCACCGTGGAGCCTGTTCTTGAAGTCGTCAAATGGGTCGACCGCCCCGACTGCCTGAAAGAAGGCGCTGCCGCTGGCATCGCTGTCGAAACGGCGCAGGAACAGCAGCAGTCGGTTCAAGCTGCTGCGTCGGCGTCGGCGCCCTCGGATGCCGAGTTCTGACATGGAGGTCGACCTGATCCGCTTGGACGGGTCGACCCCCGCCCTGCGCCCTTGCCGCAGGTGCGGAGGTGACATGGGCGTCCTGACCCCGCCCAAGGGGCCGCACAACAACGGTGTCCGCTGTGCCAGTTGCAGCCGCCACCTCGGCTGGATTCCGAAGCCGACAGAAGACCTTTCCCTGATTGAAGACTAATCCCAGGAGCCGTGATGGTGCCCGAAGTAAATCTACAGGCAGATAAGCAAACCATCACGGCCTTCCTGTCGGAGATCACGAGCGGCTGGGACGAACTCCCCGAGCCGGCCGTTCTTGAGCTTCGATGCCTGTTCCCCGAAAAAACGCCGCAGATCGCGCGTTTCAACCCGACGTCGAGCGGAATGGCCGATCTCGCGGAGCACGCCGCCGAGATGAACAAATATGGGCTGAACTGCTACATCGTCGTGAACCCAGTTCGCGCGGGGGCGGAAAACCGGTCCGCCAAAGACGAAGATATCGTTGCCTCTCATTACTTCTGGGCTGACGGCGACGACGAAGAAGCCGCCAATTCGATCCGCAACTTCGCCGGCCCGAAATACACCATGGCGGTTATGACAGGTCGCGTCCCGTCGCCGCGACCTCACATCTACTGGCGAACTGAAGATTGGGTCATGAATTTGGCTGCATGGACCGGCATCCAGAAAGCCATCGCTGCGCGCCTGTCGACCGACCCGACAGTGGTCAACCCCTCGCGCATCATGCGCCTGCCCGGCACGATCAACTGGCCAACCGATAAGAAGGCAGCCAAAGGGCGCGTGCCCGAATTGGCTACGATGCGCACGGAATACGAAGACGACCGAGATCCAGTTAGCTTCGAACAGATGCTGCGTGCCTTTGGCCCCGGCCCCTCGCTTTCCCAGCTGGCGCAACAAGCGTCCGGCCTGCACATCGACACAGGCCCTCAGGCCATGGACCGTGAAGCGGCGCGCATTCGAGCGCTGTCCGGGGATCTGTGGAATATTGAAGTATTCCGTCTCGTCGGCAGCTACGTTCGCGCCGGCTTGCAGGATGGCGAAATCCTCGCTCTCACGGAACGCCTGACCCTGCCGGGATTCACCGTCGACCAGACCCACCGCGAAGTGCAGGGCATGATCGACAGGACACGGGTTAATCCCAAGTTCGAGGGGGCAGGGCAGCGCGATTTCGTTCCGAACTTCGATCATGCCCCTGCGCCGTCAATTGATGCCCCAGCGCCCCACGTCGACCCCTGGCGCATTCAGTCGGCCGCATCCTTCACGGCTGACTTTGTGTCGCCGGAATATATCATCGACGGCATCATCCGACGCGGTTGCCTCTACACCCTCACCGCTCCGACCGGCAGCGGCAAGACTGCGGTGATGCTCTACGCATCTGCCGCTATCTCGATGGGCATGAACTTCGGCGATGCCGAGGTCGAACATGGAGACGTGATATTCCTGGCAGGGGAGAACCCTGACGATGTTCGCGCCCGCGTCATTGCTACGCTGGAGTTTTACGGAATCCAGCCGGACAAGTGCCGCCTGCATTTCATCCCCGGAACATTTTCTATTCGCGCCGATATGGAGCGTCTGCGCGAGGAAGCCGCGAAGCTGAACAATCTCGTCATGGTCGTGATCGACACATTCGCCGCCTACTTCGATGGGGACGACGAGAACAGCAACGCCCAAGCTCTCGACTTCGCCCGCGTGGTCCGAAAAGTCACGCAGTTCCCCGGAAAGCCGGCCGTCGTGATGCCTGCGCACCCTGTCAAGAACGCGGCGCGAGATAACCTCACGCCTAAGGGCGGATCTTCACTGCTGAACGAGGTCGACGGCAACCTGACGCTCTGGAACGATGCAGGGGTCATCAAACTTCACTGGCAGGGGAAGTTCCGCGGCGCAGAGTTCGAGGCCCTACGCTTCGAACTGGAGAAGCGTGAGAGCGATAAGCTGAAGGACGCGAAGGGTCGCAGAATGCCCACCGTCCTTGCCAAGCCGCTCATGGAAATGCGCGCCATTCAGATCGCGCGTGACCAGCTTAGCCGCGAAGATGCCTTCCTGCTTAGTCTGGAGGCGAACCCTGACTACACGGTCCGCGCGCATAGCGATGTGATCGGCGTGCCCTCCATGGGCGCCATGTCACGCCTGATCGACCGGCTGGCAGAGCAGGGCCTGATCAAGAAATTCCGCAACCGCTGGGAACTCACCAAGAAGGGTGAACGCGCCGTCGAAGAGATCGGCGGCGGCAAGCCCCAGCCCGTAGAAACCGAGGAATGAAGCCGTGCTGAACGCCTCAAATCACCCTCAAAAAAGCGGGACAAAAAGCGGGACAAACGCTGTCCCTTGTCCCGCTTTTTGTCCCGCTTGTCCCGCGCTTGTCCCGCTTGGGACAAAAATCTGTAATGGATGGAAATCATTAAATAAAAACCGGGACAAAGCCGGGACAATCACCGGGACAAACCTGACACCTCGGAAGGTGGGACAGATCTTTAGATCTGTCCCCACCGGGACAGGGCGGGACGGGACAGAGCTTCGGGGGTCTTTTCATGGCCTCTGATCCACGCCCACGCCCCCGCCGTCAGAACAAATCCGACCGCTTGCTTTGTCCCGATGCTTCGGCCCTCGAAATCAGGTGCGACATGATGCTGGCCCCCTTCGATCACGCGATGAACGCCTCCGAGGAGAAGTGGGGGGTCAATCGGCTCCCCGAGTTGGTGTCGGTCGACATGGCCGAGAAATGGGGCAGCGCCATGGCGAAGCTGAACGCGGCAATCTCGGAGGGAAACCCCGAAGAGATCAAAGCCCGCGTCGGCGTCTGCATTCGCGGACTGGCCGCTATGGAAGCCGAAGCCATCGCGCACGGGCATAAGCCGAAACCGGCAGAGGTCTGGGAATACGAATATGAAGGACGGGTCTTTGCCGTGATGCGTGAAGGCAAGGATCACAAGACCCTTGGCGATCATTTCAAGGGCCGGCGCATCTACACCATGCGCGAGGTCGCAATCGCGCTGAACCATCTCGACAAGAACTTGTTCGCCGCCGTGAAGGACCAGTTCCCCGATTCCAATCTCGTCGGGATCAAGAAGGCTCCTCCGGTTGAATTTCCCGAATTTGAGGAGGTTCCGTTCTGACCCGCCCCACCACCCACGCCATCCGCAAGGGGGCAGTATGAGATACCTCAGCGTCTGCTCGGGGATCGAAGCGGCAACGCAGGCTTGGCATCCGCTCGGATGGACACCGGTCGCGTTCAGCGAGATCGAGCCGTTCCCCTGCGCCGTTCTCCAGCACCATTACCCGCAAGTCCCGAACTGGGGCGACATGACCAAATTCGAGGAATGGCCAGATGCAGCTATCGATGTTCTCTGCGGCGGAACCCCCTGCCAGGATTACTCCGTCGCCGGACAGCGCCTCGGAATGGCTGGTGCAAGAGGGCAACTCACCCTCACATTTGTTGAAATCGCTGCACGCTATCGGCCCGACTGGCTGGTTTGGGAGAACGTCCCCGGCGTCCTGTCCAGCAACGGCGGACGAGACTTTGCGCGCTTTCTGGGCGACCTCTCGGGAACGGTCATCGAAGTCCCTGCCGGCGGATGGTCGAACAGCGGGATCATCGCTGGGATCGGTGACGCCTACGGGATCGCCTACCGGGTGCTTGACGCTCAGCACACCAGAACACGCCGCTTCCCGTTCGCTGTCCCACAACGGCGCCGTCGTGTGTGGGTTGTCGGATATCTTGGAGACTGGAGACGTGCCGCCGCGGTTTTTTTTGACCGCGAGAGCCTGTCAGGGCATCCTGCGCCGCGCCGAGAAGCGGGGAAAATCGCTCCCACTATCCCTGCGCGCAGCCTTGGAGGCGGCGGCCTCGGAACCGATTTCGACTGTGACGGCGGGCTGATTTCCGCCTGGCCCGCCACAGTCGCGCCGACGCTGGACAGCCATTTTGGCGACAAGATGGGCTTGGAGAACCAGCACATCAACGGCGGCTGCGGACTTTTCGTTGCCCATACTCTGCGCGGCGACGGTTTCGATGCCAGCGAGGATGGAACGGGGCGCGGGACGCCAATCGTTCCGGTGGCGATCCAAGAATCGGCCAGCCGCGAAAACCCCAACGCAGGCCCGGGCGGCGCCGGGTTCAAGCAGGATGGGTCAAGCTACACGTTGGAAGCGCAGGCGGTTCCGCAGGCGGTGGCGTTCGATTGCAAGGGCACGCAGGTCCAATTCGCCGATGACGGATCGCACCCGACGTTGCGCAGCATGGGCCACAACAACAGCCATCAGAACGGCGGGGGTCATGCGGCTGTGGCGTTTGATCTGGCCCAGATTACCAGCGCCGTAAACCGCAGCATCCCGCAACCAGTTAGCCCGACGATGGCAAAGGCCAGCAACCTGCACGCTTTCACACCGTGGGCAGTTCGCCGACTGACGCCAATTGAATGTGAACGACTGCAAGGCTTTCCCGACGACTTCACCAACATCCCTTGGCGCAACAAACCGACTGCCCCCGACGGCCCGCGCTACAAGTCGCTGGGGAATAGCTGGGCGGTCAACTGCGCTGAGTGGATCGGTGAACGGATCGCCATGGTCGCAGCACTGGAGGCCGCAGCATGACCCTCTACGACCCCGACGACTCCCGCCACGACGCTATCACCCCGCAAGAGCGCGCGGCCATATCCGCATGGCTCGCCAGCAACCAGCCGACGATTTGCCCGCCGCGCACCCATGCCAAGCCTGAATGGGAGATGCAGCCCATCGTCTCTGCCGAGACGAGCAACCGCTACATGCGCGCTCGGAAAACCCGCGTCCTGATGGCATCAGCCAAGCGCAAGACCGATGACAGCAAGTCGATTGATCAGCGCATTACGGCGATGCGTGAGGCCGGGCTGTCCATCTCCGCTGTCGCGGCCGCGTTGGGACTGTCCAAGACCGCCGTGGACAAGCGCATTCGCCGCATGGACGGCAGGCCGACAAGGCAGGGGAGGTCCGCATGAACCTCTCCCCACCACCTCTCTGCCAAGACTGCCCTTGGCTCAGCGAAGGCGGATGCACTGCTGCTCGATGCGTGAGGGAGGGGAAGGCACCAACCAGCCCCGCAGCGAGCCAAGGAGGCGGCATTGGCTGATTTTCCAACCCGAGGTAGCCGAGAGGCCAAGAGCGGCCCCACGAAGCAAAAACGGGACGCTGAACGCGAGCAAGCCAAACGCGCCCGGCGTCATGAACGGCGGGACGCGAAACAGAAGATGAAGCAACTGGCGAGGGACACCTGATGGGAACGGCCAAGACCAAGGGCGAATGGCTGCGTATCAAGCGCGCCCGCCAAAGCATCGACCTCGCTCCTACCCCCAAGCGCGAGAAGTCCGGCAGGCCGACACGCAAGGGCCAAGCCAGAACCCCCGATATCGAAACCCTCAAGGCAAGGTGTATCCAGATGGGCAAGAGCATCAACCCCGCCAACCTTCGCGAGATGCGCGCCCCGTGGTGGGGATGCTATGCCGGTCGCGTCATCGGCTCCGAGATCATGTCTGACGACGAGCGCAGAGACCTCTGGACGGCCATCAACCACATGCGCCGGGTGGTTACTGCCCATGACGCCGCATTGGGCCTGCCGCGCCGCCACGCGGTCTGTCTGCGGCTCCTGGCCCCTGTGGACGAGATGACCACCAACGCAGACGCCCCGGCCCCGGACTATCGCACAGACGAGGAAAAACAGCGCAAGGCGACAGCCGAGCTGATGACGATGGAAGGCTGGCTTGGATACACCGACAAGCGGGCAATGGGCGAGGCCAAGCGCGTTATCCTGCGGGATGAGGGATGTGTTGATCCCGAGGGCCTGCTGCTCGCGCTGCGCTGCATCTCGGACGGGATCAAGGGCAGGCGTATGGTCTATCGCGGGCGTGACGCATGATGGAAGGGGCGTGCCGTTATCCTCGGTGTGGCGATAGCCTGAGAGCGCTAGGCCTGTGCGAAAAGCACTACCAGCGATACAAAAGCGTCGAAACATATTTTTCTAAGGCTCAGGCAGACGAAGGAAACCCGGACCCTTACACTTGGCATTGTGTCTATGTGGTTGGCTCTTTGGAGGTCCCGATTCTGAAGGTCGGACGCGCGAAGGAGATATGGAGCCGGGTCAATTACATGCAATGTGGCAATCCGCATCCGATCAGGGTTTTTGGAGCGTTCTTCGGTAAGCCAGCGGCGGTCGTCTCACTGGAATGGGAAGCTCACAAGACGATGACGGATCTCGACCTGCATCACCAAGGAGAATGGTTTCATGTGAGCGGTCGAGATGCCAATGCCGTCATTCAAAAGCTGGCTAAGCAAAGAAACTTGAGAGTTTGCGGGATTGAGGAATACAGAAGGATCATCCGAAACACGGGATGGAGCATTCACAAAGAGCCAGGGTGGGACGAGAAGTTAGAGCGCGCATGGCTGTCCTATGAGGGGACGGTTATTGCAGAAGGCATTGACGTTGGGTGATTTCCAATTTACACATATGTAAGATCGCGAGATGGTGTGCCCGGCAGATGCTGGGCATTTCGATTCCGGGCTTTGGTGGGTTGCCGCAGGAACTAACAGGCCGCTGAACGAGGCCATTCCGGCGACAGCGATGCGGTGCGTCCTTTACACGGCAATCCACCTGAGCTCGGCGGGTATCGCAGCCCGTAAGGAAGAACCCGTGGCCTAAACGTGCGAAGGGCAAGCGGGTAGACGGATAATGATTGGGCAAAGCGCCCACCGTCCATGTGGACCGTTTAGCTATCCCGCGCTCACCTTGTCTCTGGCTCTGTGCGGGTTGATCGCCGCAAGCATCCAGATTGGTCTGCGACATGCTCCGCAGACAGCCCCGGCCAGAAATGGACCGGGGTTTCTTCATGCCCTGCCGCGTGCAGCAGCACCACCATCATCAGCACCCCTGAAACACAGGCTGCTGCACACGCTAGGGCGAAATAATCAAGGATTAATCAAGATGACCGCAAAGCATGGCGGCAAGCGCGCAGGTGCCGGTCGTCCTGCTGGCGCAAAAGCCCGCGCGACTATTGAGCACAAGCGCACCCTATCGGAGATGGCGCAGGAGCACACCGAGGACGCCATCAGGACGCTGGCGGAAATCATGAAGGACGATGCAGCCCCGCCGAACGCACGGGTCGCGGCAGTCAACGTGCTGCTTGACCGCGGATACGGCAAGCCGCGCCAGGAAATCGACCACAGCAGCACAGACGGCACGATGACGCCGCTTACTGGCTTCGTGCTTGAGGTGATGGATGAAGCCGACATTCCGGGTGACGAAACCGCAGCGGGACTTCCTAACTAGCCCCGCGATCTTCCGGGCATTCGTTGCTGGCTTTGGCGCAGGAAAGACCGAGACGCTTGCCATTCAGGCCATCATGGACGCGTGCCACGGCTCGGACGCGCTGATCGGGGTCTACGCACCGACCTATGACCTTGTGCGCATGGTCGCGGCAATGCGGATCGAGTTGAAGCTGTCCGAGCTTGGCATTCGCGGGAAGTGGCACGGGCAGGACAAGGCGATCTACACCAGCCATCCAGGCATTGGCGATTTCATATTCCGCACGCTGGACGAGCCGGCCCGCATCGTCGGGTTTGAGACCTTCTCGGCGCATCTGGACGAATTGGACACGCTCAAGACCGAACACGCGCGGGAAGCGTGGAACAAGGTGCTTGGCCGGAATCGTCAGCGCATCAAGGCGCCATTCGCCCGCATCAACAGAGCCTCGGTCTACACGACGCCAGAGGGATTCCGGTTCACCTATGATCGATGGGTGGCAAACAAGACGCCGGACTACGAAATCATCCGCGCCAGCACCTACAGCAACACGGTGCTGATGCGCGACAACCCCGATTATGTGCGCCAGCTTCGGGACAGCTACCCGGCGCAACTGATCGACGCCTATATCGATGGGCAGTTCGTCAACCTCACAAGCGGCTCGGTCTACAGCAGCTACGACCGCATCCGGTGCGAATCCAACGAGACGATCCGCGAGGGCGAGCAGCTTTACATCGGTCAGGACTTCAACGTCGGGCAGATGGCGAGCGTCATCATGGTGCGCCGCGTGGACGGCTACCACGCCGTTGAGGAACTGATGGGCGTGCTGGATACTCCGGCGCTGATCGACGCTCTGCACAACCGCTACAGCGGCCATGCCATACGGATTTACCCTGACGCCTCGGGCAAGAGCCGCAAGACCGTCGATGCGAGCCGGTCGGATCTGATCTTGCTCAAGGATGCAGGCTTCAAGGTCGTGGTGGATGCCAGCAACCCCGCGGTGCGTGACCGCATCGTCAGCGTCAACAATGGCTTTTCGCAAGGGCGGCTTTGGGTGAACTCGCGGGCCTGCCCGACGCTGGCCGCCGCGCTGGAACAGCAGGCTTATGCGACCAACGGCGAACCAGACAAAGAGGGCGGTTTTGACCACCCGAACGACGCCATAGGCTACGCCGTCGTCAAGGAAATGCCGGTGCGCAAGCCGATGCGCCGTCCCGATACCGTCCAGCAGCCTTCCCGCCCACCAGACTACAGGCCGCAGCGCGTGCAGGCCGATGATGATTGGATGCTGTGATGTATGACCTCGCCACGCTGAAAAACATGGTCACGCGCGCAACCGACATGACGGAGCAGGACCGCCAGAAGTCCGAGAAGGCGCGGGACTATTACAGCGGCGACCAAATCAGCCCCGCTCGCATGGCTGAGATGAAAAAGCGGAAGATGCCCCCCATCGTCAACAACCTTATCGTGCGCAAGGTTGACGCGATGGTCGGCATTGAGCAGCAGCGCCGCACCGATCCGCGCGCGTTCCCCCGCACGCCGATGGACGAACAATCCGCGGATGTGGCAACCAAATCGCTGGTCTATGTCGATGACACGACCAGGTTTGACGCCAAGCGGTCGGGCGCATTCGAGAACCTGCTGGTGGAGGGATACGGCGGCGTTGAGGTCGTCGTGGAGGAAAAGCGCGGGCAGTTCGATGTGGTCGTCAACCGGCTGCGCTGGGAAGACATCTTCTATGACCCGTATTCGCGGGAGAAGGACTTCTCGGACGCCACATTCCTCGGCGTGATGCGCTGGCAGACGCTCGACCAGGCCGAAGAGCTTTACGGTCCGACCTATGAAGGCGAAGGCACGCTGGATGACGTGCTGCAAGCCACGATGGACAGCGTGCCGCAAAGCTACAACGACCGGCCCGACGACAAGGCGGGCTTCTCATGGGCTGACCCCAAGCAGAAGCGCGTCCGAGTGGCGCAGATGTATTACCAGCAGAAGGGCGTCTGGTATCTGTCGATCTTCACCGGCGGGGGCATCCTCTACGAAGGCGAAAGCCCGTATCTGGACGAGGACGGCAAGCCCGAATGCCCAATCATCTTGATGACGGCATATGTGGACCGCGAGAACCGCCGCTTTGGCATCGTGGAAAGCCTTATCCCGATGCAGGACGAGGTGAACGCACGTCGTCAGCGGCTGCTGCAACTGGCCCTTACCCGGCAGGCGACGGTCGTGAAGGGTGCGACGGACGCCAGCATTCTCAAGCGGCAACTGGCTGACCCTGATGCGGTGATCGAGATTGATCCGGACATGATCGAGGGCGCCGCCCAAGTGGGTGCCAAGCCGTTCGAAATCATCCCGCAGATGGACCAGGTGCAGGCGCAGTTTCAACTGCTGCAAGAGAGCAAGGAAAGCATCGATAAGCTCGGGCCGAACGCTGCGCTTCTGGGCCAGCTTGGGGGCCAGCAATCGGGCCGGGCCATCATGGCGCAGCAGAATGCGGGCATGGCCGAGCTTGCGCCGATCTACGACAGCCTGCGCGACTGGACGCTGCGTTGCTACCGGGCGATGTGGGCGCGGATCAAGCAGTTCTGGACCGAGGAACGCTATGTCCGGGTCACGGATGAGCTTGAGGCCCCGCAGTTCGTCGGGCTGAACGTCAATCGCGGCTGGGGGCTGGATCCAAACACGCTGCAACTCATGCCGCAGATCGAGAACAATGTGGGCACTATCGACGTGGACATCATCATCGATGACGCGCCGGACATGGTGACGCTGCAACAGGAGCAATTCGACCAACTGGCGAAGATGGCAAGCTCCGGTGTCCCGATTCCGCCGGAAGTGCTGATCGAGGCGAGCAGCCTGCGCGACAAGAAGCGGCTGATCGACCTCATGGAGCAAGCCAAGCAGGAGGCCATGCAGGCGCAGGCCGGGCAGGTGCAGGCGCAGCAGCAGGCCGAACAGCAGAAATACCAGAACGACACGCTCGACACGCAGTCGCAAGCAGCCGTTCGCGGGGCGCAGGCGCGGAAATACGACGCCGACGCCGCCAAGACGCAATTCGAGATACGGCAGGCACAAACCAGCACGGCCATAGCCGCTGCAATGGGTGTCATGCCGCAAACCGCCGCCGGGTTGTAACGGGCGATCACGCCATGACAGCGGGCGCAACGCTGTCTCCGACGCCGGGGATACGGGCGGTTTCGTGACCATCAGCGACAATGAGGACGCAACATGTCGGACGACGTGCTGAATATCTTTGACGAAAAGGAGCCGGTTCAACCGGAGGTAGGCGAAAAGCCGGTGGTGGAAGCCCCCGCGCCGGAAGCCGCACAACCGGAGGCCGAGGCCAAGGGCGAAGAACAGGATGCGCCGCCTGCATCCGAAGCCAAGGAAGAACAGCGCCACGTCCCTTATGAGGCGTTGCGGGATGAGCGGACCAAGCGGCAGACGCTTGAACGCGAGATTGCCGAGCTTCGGCAGTGGCAGCAGCAGCAACAGGCGCAGCAGCGTCAGGCGCGGCTGGAGTCCATCACCGATCCTGACGAGCGGCTGCACGCCGTCCAGCAGGAAGCGGCACAGGCAATCATTCAGACGCGACTGGACATGTCCAGAGAGGCGGCTGAACGGCAACACGGCGCAGAATTCGTGAGCGAGGTCGTGGAGTTCTTTAACGACCCGCAGCACGCGCCGATGAGCCATCAGTTCATGCGGACGAAGGACCCATTCGGGGCGGCGGTCGAATATTACAACGCGGCAAAGACGCTGCGCGAAATCGGCCCGGATCCGAAAGCCTACGAGACGCGACTGCGCGAGCAGATCAAGGCCGAGCTTATGGCCGAACTCACCCCCACGAAACCGAAAGCACCCCCGCGCAGCCTGTCGTCAGGACCGGCGGCGGGTGGGGATCGTCAAGCAAACCCCGGCTCGGGATTCGATGAGCTTTTTCCGACCTGAGCCAAGAGCCTGAAAGGGCAATCCAATGGCTGATACCGCACTCGCCACTGCACTCCAGGTGCAAAAGTGGCTCAAGAACTACTACGCCGAATATGTCCGCTCGTCGGGCTTCCTTGGCTCGATGGGCACCGGCACCAACTCGATCATTCAGGTCAAGCGCGACCTGACCGATGCGGGCAAATCGGTGAACATTCCGCTGATCACCCGCCTGAAAGGCGCGGGCGTCGTCGGGAAGAACCAGCTGGCCGGCAACGAAGAAGCCCTCGGCAACTTCAACCAGAACATCGCCGTGGATTTCCTGCGCCATGCCGTCGTCATCGACAAGGTTGACGAGCAGTGGACGGAAATCGACCTGCTGGGCGCCGCCAAGGATGCGCTGACCACCTGGGCCGCCGACAAGCTGCGTGACGCGATCATTGCGGCGCTCGGTTCCATCGATGGCGTCGTTTACGGCACCGCGAACGCCACCCAGAAGAACGCATGGACCACGAACAACGTGGATCGCGTGCTGTTCGGCAATGCGGTGGGCAACTACAACGCCACCCACGCGACGGCGCTGAACAACGTGCTGGGCACCATGAAGATGACGGCCTCGGTCGTGTCGCTGATGAAGCGCATCGCCAAGACCGCAGACCCGCACATCCGCCCGACGCGGGTGAACAACCAGATGAACCGTGAATATTTCCAGATGTTCTGCGGGTCGATGACCTTCCGGGATCTGAAAAACGACACGGTGATGCAGAACGCCAACCGCGAAGCCCGCCCGCGCGACGTGGAAGCCAACCCGATCTTCCAGGACGGCGACCTGATCTATGACGGCGTGATCATCCGGGAAATCCCCGAAATCGCTGGCTTCAACAACACCGCTGGCACGGTCGTGCGCATCGAGCCGGTCTATCTGTGCGGTGCGCAGGCTGTCGGCCTCGTCTGGGGCCAAGAGCCGAAGACCATCAAGGACGACTTCGACTATGGCCGCCGCAAGGGCATCGGCACCGAGGAAGTTCGGGGCGTGGACAAGCTGCGCTTCGGCACTGGCTCGGCTGGCGCGCTGAAAGATCATGGCGTCGTGACCGGCTTCATGGCCGCTCCGCTGGACGCCTGACGCTTTGGTGTGGGGCGGTTCGCCGCCCCCATCCCAAGCGCCAGAGGTGATGCATGGAATACACACGCGAGGAAACCGCGCAGCGTGCTTTGCGTCTGATCGGCGTGGTTGCGGCTGACGAACCGCCGACTGCCGACGAGATGGCGGCCGCTTTGGTGGTGCTGGACAGCATCTGGGCCGAGGCGATGGATGAAGCCCGCGCCGATTGGGACATTGCCACGGGCATTCCGTCGGATGGGTTCGTTCCGCTTGCGCAGATGCTCGGGGCGGAACTGGCCGGTGAATATGCCGTGCAATCCCCGATGTCGCGGGCGCGGGCCAAGCTGCGGCTGATGGCTGTGATCCGGCGCACGCAGCAAGGAGCCTGCTGCGCCCACGAAGACTACGGCATGTGCCTCGATGGCCCGCAGCCAACCCCCGTGACGCATGGCGTCTGGGACGACAACGCGAACTGGTCCGAGGACTGACATGCCGACATTCCCCGACGACACGCCGCTTTCGCAGGTGCGGCAACTGCTGAACCTGACCGGCCTTCGCCAGAACGGGTTCGTCAACCAGCGCCCGCCGATCAACACCGATGATTTGCGCTATGGCTGGGAAGTCGGGTCGCGCTGGCTCTACGACAACATGGAGTGGGTCTGTCTCGGCAATGACGAGAGCGCCGCCGTCTGGCAGATGAACATGACGGGCGAAAGCACCTACGAGGTCTGGCTGGAAACGCACCCCGGCGGGACGAAGGAAGAATACCTCGCGGACATGTCGGTCGATCCATCGCCCGAGATGCAGGCGATGCTGGACGACGCGCAGACAGCGGCGGGCGATGCCCAGGCTGCCGAAGCCTCCGCCTCCGCCTCCGCAGCGCAGGCAGACGCGGCGGCCAGTCAGTCGGCGGGGGTCAACTCCGAGGCCAGCTATGCGCGCGGCACGGGTGGTCTGAACCTGCGCGGCACGCCGCTCGGGGTCGGGGCAATCAGCAAGACGACCGGCGCGGTGCTGACCAACCCAGATTGGCGCTATACCGGCTTCATCCCCCTGCCTGCCAGCCCGCTCATCAGCTTCATTGGCACGGCCCCGGCTGGATCGGATACCTTCGCGACCTTCGTGTTCTTCGATGCCAATTTCGCGGTTGTCGAGCGCGCGAACTCGGTGGGTGAAGCCTTGCTGGATATCTGGGCGACCGAAAGCGCAGCCGCCCGCTATGTCCGCGTGACCATCGCGGCGGCGGATGTGTCCACCTATCAGCTTCGCATCGTCTCTGCGGCTGCTGACCGCACCCCGACGGCGACCGATGCCCTGCGCGCCACGATCACGGTCAACCCGCTCGCTGCGGCTCATCTGGGCGGCTATCTGGGCATTGGCACAGGGGCAATCGTCGCGGCTTCGAACTCATGGGCCTATACCGACATGCTGCCTGTCATGCCGGGTCAGGTGCTGGATTACATCGGCTCGGCCAATACGACCGTCGGCGCGGCGGTAGCGCTTTACGATCCTGCGGGGGTCTACCTTCGCGACATGACCGGCCTTGCGACCAGCGGCGGCGGCGTCATCAAGGTTCAGACCGGGCGCTTTGTCATTCCCGAGGGCGTCGGTTTCATCCGGGCGTCCGCTGCCACGACGCAACCCATGTCGCTGACTTATCGGCGCGGCAAAGAGGGGGTCGAATACGCCGAGGACGTGATCCAGGTGATGGATGACTCCACCGGCCTTGAGCGTTCGCGGCTGCGGCAATCGATCCTCGCGCTGTTGGAATCCTCGGCGCTGCCCGTATCGGTCGTGAGCCAGAACGGCATGGGCGACAGCATTACCGTTGGAGCCAACGCCACCTCCGCGCCAAACCGCTGGCTGAACCGTCTGGCGGCCGCACTGAGTGCCACGCTGACCAATAGCGGGATCGGCGGCACGGTTTTGCAGAGCAGCCCCGGCGTCGGCGGCACGCCCCTGAACAACAACGGGCGCAACCGCTGCATCGATGTGTTCTGCGGCTCGGACAAGACCGAGCTTGCCATCGTGGCCTATGGCTTCAACGATGCCCGCTATGTCGCTTCGCCCGGAACATTCACCGCGGCGCTTTACCAGTCCGATCTGGGCGAGGTTATCACCGGCCTGATGCTGCACGGTTATGCCCGCGACAAGATCCTGATCGTCGGACCCTACTATATCTCGGACACAGGCCTGATTACTGGCAGCGACGGCTTCGCCGGTCAGACCCGTTCCGGCTTTGAGGCATATGTCACGGCGGCGCGCGTGGTCGCGTCTGACTATGGCGTGCTGTATTTCGACGCCTACGCCTACATGGCGGCCAATGGCGGCGCGGCGCTGATCTCGGACGACTTCATTCACCCCACCGACGAGGGGCATCGGGTGATTTTCGAGGGCATCGACACCACCGCTGATTTCGTCAACACCTTCGACGCCCCCAAGATCACCAGTTGGGCGGCCTCGGCTGGCAACCTCGTGCTGACCTATGGCGCGATTGCCGGGGCGACTGGCTATGAGGTTGCGACGGGCCTGATGGGCACCTTTGCCTTTGGCGCGGAAGTCTCAAACGCCGGCACCACCTACAGCGTTGCTGCGCCGGGGTCTGGCGTCTATGCCGCGCGGGTGCGGGCGGTGTTCGGATCGCAGAAAGGGCCGTGGGCTGTGGCACCGAATGGGGCCAGCACCTCGACCGCCTTGCTCGACAACTTCGACAGCACATTCTCCGAACGTCTGACCGTCCATGCACCGACAAGCGGCGGGCTGTGGGTCGAGAATGTGAACTATACCGGCGACAGCCATCTGGTCACGGGCGGCATAGCTTATCCAACGGTCCTTTCGTGCTGCTACATCTGCAAGGGCGCGGCGATGCTGACGGATGGATATGTCGAGGGTGATCTGATCATCACGGGCACGCCTTTGGCCTCGCGGGCAGGGATTGTGTTCAGGGCGTCTGAATCGCTCAACACGATGTACATCTTCCAGTATTCGCAGCCCAACGCGCAGTGGCAGCTTCTTAGCCTCGTGGGCGGAACTTCAACCACGCTTGGGACCGCCGCAGCCTCCCCGGCGGTCGATACGACCTATGTCATGCGCCTTGAAGTGACTGGAACCAGCCTGACCTGCCGCGTGAATGGCGCCATCGTTATCGGCCCGATCACGAACAGCGCAATTGCTGGCGCAGGCTGGGCGGGCATCCGCAACGGTACTGCGTCCACCTCCGTCAATGGCGCCCGCTGGCAGCGGTTCGCGGCCGGTTAATCGGGCGACTTCTTGGGGTCTGGTTCGTCGTCGTTGTGGTCTTCAAATAGAGCCGCAGCGATGTCAGATCTGATGGCTTTCCGCTTCTGCGCCTCCTTTCGGCGTCGGCGCTCGTGCTCACTGACCTCGTTGAGGATGGCATCCTCGTCGTCATCTTCCTGCACAACGAATCCCCACTCGGCAAAAAGTCGCCAACGAATGAGCGTCATATTTCCGTCGTGGTCAAGCAGCCCCTGATCGTCTTCAGCAAGAAGCAGCACCGGCCCACACTCTGCCAAGCCCGGACCGGCACTGACAAGCTAGCATACCACTCACCCGCTCCGGCGGGATTTTTCATGGGGAACGCCGCATGATGATCGAGATCGTCGGCCAATCGGGTCAGGACGCAGACAACGTGACGGCCAACCCCTCGCGGCTGGTGAATGTCTATGCCGAGAAGACGACGGACGGCGAACGCATCCTGAAATCCGTGCTGGGCATGGACCGGCTGACGCAGCTTGACGGCGTGTTCATCCGGGCGATGGGGCAGGTGGACGGCGTGACCTATGCTGTCTGCGGTGGCCGGCTGTGGCGCGTGAACGCTGATGGCTCTGCCGATGATCTGGGCGCGGTCGATACGGGCCGGGCCAGCATCGCAGGGAATGACGGCAAGGTCACGATCCAGGCTGGCACGCGGTATTTCGTCTATGACGGTTCCACGATCACGGAGCCAAACCCGGCTGGCGAGTTCACGGCCTTCGGATCGGTCGAGTTCGTCGGAAATTACACGGTTTTGACCGAAGCTGGCGGGCGGCTGTTCCGCTGGTCCGAGCTTGCCGATCCTGAAACGCTTCCGGCGCTGAATTTCTCGGACGCGGACTCGCATGATGACAAGATCCTGCGGGCCTTTGCGCTGGATGGGCGCTTGCTGCTGTTCAAGGAGCGGTCAACCGAAACGTGGTGGGTGACGGGCGAAGCCGGGGCTGCTGCCTTTGAGCGTGTGGCTGGGGGCGTCAGGGATACCGGCCTCAAGGCGCGCGACCTGATTTGCCGCTTTCCGGGCGGGGCTTTCATGGTCGGTTCGGATAACCGCGCGACCCTGATCGCAGGGGGCAATTATCAGCCCGTCAGCACGCCGCCGGTCGAAACCGCAATCAAGCTCAAGGAGCCGCTGGCGTGCCTGGCCTATGAAGACGAGGGCCACACGCTTCTCTGCATCATCTTCCGCGATACTGCGGCATGGTGCTACGACCTCGCGATGGGCGAATGGCATGAGCGGGCAGAGGGCGTGAACCTCGGGCCGTGGAACGTCGCCAACTCGTGCAAGATGGGCGATGACTGGCTCGTCGGGCGGAATAATGGCGAAATCTCGGTTCTGCGCCGCCAGAACACGGACGGCGAAACGCCTCTGGTTCGTGAGATCACCACCCGAACGCTGCGCATGGACGGCAATCGCACGATCCTGCGCGAGTTCGAGCTATTCCCCCAGCGCGGGCATTCCGCCGGGACCATGGACCTGCACATTTCGCGGGATGGCGGGGCCAACTGGACGCCGCCCAAGCCGCGGAAGATCGGCCAGACCGGTGTGTTCGGGCAGCGGTGCCAGTGGCGCAACCTCGGCCAAGCGCGGCAGGTCACGGCCAAGATTCGCTGGTCTGACATCGCCGACATCGCTTTATCCACGCAAGGCAGGGTCGTCATATGAGAGCGAAACCGCTTCTGGCCGAACAGCCCGTGACCACGGCGGGGCAAAAGCCGTCCTACGAGCTTCTGCAAGTGCTGCAAACCATGTCGGCTCTGATCAACGCACAGCAGGCCACGATTGACAGCCTGACGGCACGGCTGGCGGCGGCTGGCATCCCTTGATGCAGCGCCTTTCGGTCGCGGAAGCGCGGCCCTTCTTCGAACATCCGACGCAGCTTCGGGGGGCCATGCTCGCATGTGCCGACGATCTGCCGGAGGGCGTGGAATACCGCGCCTGCGGGCCGGTCTGTGGGGCTTTCCACCGCGCGCCTTGGCCCGGCGCATGGTTCGCCCATTACGGGGTCAAGCCCGAGGCGTGGGGGCGGCTGATCGAGCCTGCCCGCGCCGTCCTGACCGACTTCGCGCACGAAGCTGACGCAACGCTTTTCATCGGCTGGACCCCGGCAAGCAACCGGGCCGCCATCGCCTTCGCCAAGCGGCTGGGCTTCGCCGTCACCGGCACCTTGGACGGCGG
This sequence comes from Paracoccus broussonetiae, assembly GCF_031854425.1. NCBI lineage: Bacteria > Pseudomonadati > Pseudomonadota > Alphaproteobacteria > Rhodobacterales > Paracoccaceae > Paracoccus > Paracoccus broussonetiae. The sequence goes on from NZ_JAVRQI010000003.1 coordinate 143,170, forward strand.
GGCCGTCATCTGCACAGAAATGAGGGTCTGATATGGGCATCGGAGCAGCCATTGGCGGCATCGCCAGCGGGCTTATGGGCAAATCCGCGTCCGACAAGGCGGCGGATGCGCAAACCAAGGCCGCGGAACAGAGCGTTGGGCTACAGCGCGACATCTTCAACCAGACGACGCAGAACTTCGCCCCCTACCTGCAAGCGGGCAATCTGGGCCTGCAAGCCTTCCTCTACGAGATGGGGCTGGGCAACGCTCCGACCGTCGGTGGACGCGCGCCGCAGATCCAGACCATCACCACGCCCGGATCTACCAGCACCACCGGCGCCGATGCCATGCGGTCCATGGTCACGGGCAATCAGGACTCGCGCGACTTCTACCGCGGCAACACCACCACGACGCCGGGTAGCACGTCCTATCGTGTCGGCGGCCAGACCTTCAACACGCTGGAAGAAGCGCAGGCATGGGCGCGGGCCAATCCGACCGGTGGGACGGCCTATCGCGGCTTTCAGGAAACGCCCGGCTACCAGTTCCAGTTTGACCAAGGCACAGATGCTGTGAACGCCCTTGCCGGGGCGCGGGGCGGGTTGCGCAGCGGTCGCACGATGCAGGAACTGAACACCTTCGGGCAGGGCATCGCGAACCAGGAGTATGGGAACTACCTGAACCGGCTTTCCGGATTGACCAACATGGGCACCGGGGCCGCGGCGAACCAAGCCAGCGCGGGCCAGAACTACGCCAGCAATGCCGGAAATGCGCTGATGGCAGGCGGACAGGCACAGGCCAACGGGGCTATCAATGGCGCGAACGCGATAAGCGGCGGGATCAACAACGCACTGGGGGCGTGGCAATACCAGCAGATGCTGGGCAAGCTGGGGGCGTGAGATGGCAAACGCCCTTTCCCCCGATTTTGTCTATAGCAGCTTGATTGATCGAGGGCTGTCACCCGAAATCGCGCAGGGCTTTGTGATGAACGCTCTGGACGAAAGCGGCCTCAACCCCGGCATCAATGAGCAGAACCCGACCGTCGCCGGTTCTCGTGGTGGCTATGGGCTATTCCAGTGGACTGGCCCGCGCCGCCGCTCGCTGGAAGCCTATGCCGCGCAGAAGGGGGTTCCGGTTTCTGACCCCGGCCTGCAACTCGACTTTCTGCTGACGGAATTGAACGGGCCGGAATCGCGGGCATGGTCGCAGATCCAGAAGGCTGGCTCGGCTGGCGAGGCCGGGGCGGCCATCGTCAACAGCTTCTTGCGTCCTGCTGAAAGTCACCGGTCGCGGCGCGAGGCGGAATATCTCGGCGATGCCACATTCGACCCCAACTACCAGCCGGGGCGAAGCTACGCCCCGGCGTCCGAGGGCATGGACTATCAGGGCCAACGCAGCAACGCATTTCAGCAAAACCCGCTCGCACGCATGGCCCTCCTTGAGCAGATGCGCCCGCAATACAGCACGCAGTTGCAGAACGTCAGCGGGCCGACCAATGCCCTTGCCCCGGTCGCGGGCTTCTACGGAGACTGGCTGAATGGTTGAGATCGTCATCCCCGATTTCGTGAACACCCTCGCGCGGGCCAATCAGGCAGCCGCACAGGTGAACGACGTTCGGCAACAGAACGCGCTGGCAGGCTACTACCGCGACAATGCGCAGGGCCTCTTGGCTGGCGACCAGAATGCGCTGGCCGGTCTGGCGCAGTATGATCCGCAGGCGGCGTTCGGAATGCAGCGGCAGATCCAGGATGACCAGCAGCGGGCCGCAGATCGCGCTGAGATGCGTGCTGACCGTCTGGACGAGCGCAACTACCAGCGGGGTCGCGATGCCCGCATGGACGCCCGCCAGAGCCGCGCAGACGACCGTGCGGACGAACGGTGGCGGATGGAGCTTGAGCAATACGCCGCGACCAAATCGCAGGCAGAGCGCGAGGCAGAGGCAGCTGCTATCGAGCAGGCCGTCCAGCAGGGGCTTTCCATTCCCGATGCGGCGACGTGGGACGCATTCATGACGCAGAACGGCCAGCCGGATCTTGTCGGCAAGTTCGACCAGCGCGAGAGCATCGCGCGCGGGTATATGAGCATTGCGGAGCAGTTGAAGGGGATGCAGCCCCAAGAGCCTGCCGACGAATACCAGAGGTATGTGCAAGAGGAGCAGGCTGCGGGCCGTCAACCGCTGGGCAGGATCGAGTATTCGCAGGCCAAGAAGGGGCAGGGGTTCAGCGTTACGACCCCAGATGGAACGACGGTAGCGTATGGCAATCAGCCGGGGGCAAAACCGCTCACGGAGGCGCAGTCGAAGCTGGCGCTATTCCAGAATATGCAAGACGAGACTTCGCCGGTCATCAACAACCTCGAAACGCAATGGAACCCTGCGAACATGAGCGATGCCGCGGCGGCTCGCGTGCCCATCGCTGGCAACTATTGGACATCCCAAGAGGGGCAGCTTTACAAAACCGCCGCGGAAGCTTGGGCGGAAGGTGCGCTTCGCATCCAGACCGGAGCGGCGGCAACCGACCCTGAAATTCAGAGGGTTGTCAGAACCTATTTCGCTGTTCCCGGCGACACTCCGCAAACGGTAGCCTTCAAGCAGCAGATGCGGGACATGTATGCCCGGTCAATTGGAGCGGCCCAAGGCAAGCCAACGGAGCCGGGCCTGACTGTGCCTGAGGCAGCGCCTGCTGCCTCGCCAGCGCAGGGCGCGGTCCCTGACTTCTCGGCCATGAGTGATGAAGATCTTGCAGACTGGATTGCCAAAAATGGCGGATGATCTTCTTAAAGCGGCGTTGCTTGAGCGCGCCAAGCGAGAGATGGCAGCGCGGCAAGCGAAACAGCCAGAAATCGGGGAAGATGGCCTCCCCGAGCCGAACACCGGACTTGGCCGCGCGATGCGCGCCGTGCGCAACCCGATCAACGCCGTCAACCGCGCTTTCAGCAATATCTATACCCTCGGCTCGCTGGACGAGATCGAGGGCGCGGCTGATGCGGCGATGACGGACCAGTCGTTCAGCGAGGCTCGCGCGGCTTCGCGGGCACGCTCTGACCAGCAGACGCAGCAGTATCCCATCATGACCACCGCCGCAGGGCTGGCCGGGGCCGTGACATCTCCTGTTGCGCAGGCCGTCGCCGGCGCTGCACCAGCCGCCGCGACCCTACCCGGCAAGATAGCGGTAGGTGGAGCAACGGGCGCTGGCCTGGGGGCGGCACAAGGTTTCTTGGAAGGTGAGGGGGGCCTTTCCAATCGTCTAGCAAGCGCGGGATGGGGCACTCTTGCCGGTGCTGGGGTGGGCGCGGCTGTTCCGGCTCTCGCATCTGGCGCGGGCGCGGCCTATCGCGGAGTGCGCAACGCGCTGGCGGATCGACGGTTCATCGGTTCAGTGTCGAGTGATCTTGGCATCAGCCGCCGCGGCTCGCGTCTTCTGACCGACACGCTGGGCATGGATGACGCGGCACGGATGCGTTCGGCGCTGCAAAACACAGATGCGATGCTGGCCGATGCAGGGCCGTCGGCGCAAGGGGCGCTTGATACCGTCATCCAGTCGCCGGGCGAGGGCGCGCGCACCGCGCTGCGTCGGATCGATGACCGGGCGGAAGCTGCTGGTGGCAGGCTGCGCGGCACGCTCGATAATGCCATGACTGGCAGCAATGTCGGAGCGCAAGGGGGCCGGCAGTTCAGCGACACTGCGCGCCTGCAAGGCGATGTGCGGAAGGCCACGGCTGGCGCCCGCAAGTCGGTATACGATGCTGCGTATGACCAGCCGATTGACTATGCCAGCGAAGCCGGGATGCGGCTGGAGGGGTTGCTTAAGCGCGTTCCCGCAAAAGCCATCAATGACGCAAACCTGCTGATGAAACTGGACGACAATCCGTCACAGCAGATCATCGCTCGTATCGCGGATGATGGGTCGGTCACACTTGATCGGATGCCAGATGTTCGGCAGTGGGATTACATCAAACGCGCGCTGGATCAGTCTGCATCCACCGGAGAAGGGCAGGGTGCACTGGGCGGCCAGACCCCGCTGGGCAATGCCTACAAGGGTTTGTCTCGCACCATTCGACAGGCTCTGGGCGAAGCGTCCCCGGCCTATGATGACGCCACGCGGGTTGCAGCGAGTGCCATTGACGAGGTGCAAGCGATCAAGACGGGTGCTGATGCTCTGCGCCCGCAAGTCACGCGCGCTGAGTTCGAGGCATCGCTTGATGGTATGTCGGGGGGCGAACTGGCCGCGGTCAAGCGCGGGCTGCGTCAACAGATCGATGACACCTTGGCGAACGTGCGTGCCGTCGCGTCCGATCCGAACATAGACGCCCGGCAGGCGGCTAAGGCGTTGGGTGATCTGTCGTCGGAAGCGGCTCAAGACAAGATGAAAATGCTGCTTGGCGAGGATTGGGGGCCGGTCAAGTCAGCGCTGGACGATGCAGCGCAGGCACTCGGGCTGCGCGCTCGCGTGGCGACGAATAGCCGCACATTCGGGCGTCAACAGTTCGGGCAGATGATCGATGACAGCATCCAGCCGGGACGCATTGCGTCGGGCGAAATCCTTGGGCCGTTAGCAACCCCTCGCGGGATTCTGCAAAACATCACAGGATCGACGCCACAAGCGGTCCAGCGCGCCGGGGCCAGCATTCGCAATGAACTGGCCGATGTGCTGACTCGTCCAAATGCGCTGGCGACGTTGAACGCGCTGGAAGCGGCCCGTTCCGCGAACCCAATCCTTCCGGCCGCTGGGCAGGGCATATCTAACGTGCTGAATGTTCTTGGGCTACGGTCGCTTCCTGCAACTGTTCCCGAAGTGCGAAACCGGCTGCAATAGTGAAGAAAGCGCAAAAGAGAACGATGCCAATCCCGAGGCCGTCGTTCTCTTTTTTCCTCAACCGCCACAACGCATAGATAAAAGCTGCGGTGAGCATATTGCCGCACAGAACGGCCGCGAAAGCTGCTGCAAACATCCCTGCAATATAGCGCAGATCACCGCGTCTGGAAGTGGGTCACTCGCAAGCGAGGCTTGGCTTGCGGAAATCCACGACCGTATAGCTGCCCTTCGAGTTGCGTTGACCAATCAGCGTGTAGGTGCACTGCCAAGATTGCGTCCCGCCGCCATAAGTTGTGGCGGTTCCCGTCACCCAATTGCCATAGGCGTTGGCGCTGTAATTCGTCGTCTGAGGCGTCGTCACGCTCTGGCTCATGTTCCACATGAACGCCCGCTTTCCGTCTGGGAGGTCCATCACACCGGCTGGCGGCCCATAATCCATAGCCGCCTCGGTGACATCCTTGCCGACATAGGACTGCATAATGCTGGATGCGCAGCCAGCCAAGATCAACAGCGCTCCTAAAGCAATCGCCTTCATCCTGGTTCCTCCCCCGGAATCAACACCTTCCGCCATATCACGACCAGCCCGCTTTCGAGCGGGTTTTTTCATGAGGGGCCACATGGCAACCATCCTGCAATTCGACGCCGTGCGAGCGGTGGACATCAATTCGTTCGCCGTGCCGGGCGCGCTTGTCACGTTCTACAATTCCGGGACAACGGCGGTGCGCACGGTCTATGCGGACCCCGATTGCACCATCCCGCATCCCAGCCCGCTTGAGGCTGACGGAGCAGGGGTGTTCCCCCCGGTCTATGACGTGGGCGGCGGCGATGTGAAAGTGGCCGTCACCACCCCTGCCGGCGTCATGCTGGCGGGCTATCCGATGGACCCAATCGCGGTGGTAAGCACCACGGCGGCAGGGGCCTCGGGGATCGCGTTCAACCCCACTGAGGAAATCCCCGAAACGAACGTGCAGGACGCCATCGAGCGGGTGCAGGCAAACCTTGTCGAGCCGCTGGCCGAGTTCGGCCTTGGGGTGACGGGGAACGCCACGCTGCTTGGCAACCTGGATGCCACTGGAACAGCCTCCGGCTTCTACCGCTTCGACGGCACCACGCTTGGCGCATTCCCCGCTGGGGTCACGGCAGCGAATGGCGGGATCGTCATGCTGTATCGAAGAACATCGACCAGTGCGCTGATGTTCTTGCAGCAATCCAACTCCAGCCGGGTCTATGTCCGGCGACTGGCGACAACGTGGCAGCCGTGGTCGTGGCTCGTCAGCAGCGCAGATACGGTCGCCAATTCGGTCTGGGAAACCGGCTCATCCACGACGCCAGCGGCAGCAACCCCAGCCGGGGTGATGGCGGCGGTCGACGCAAAGGCTATCGGCGTCGGGCAGACGTGGCAGGTGCCATCGCCGCGCGTGCCGGGCAACACCTACCGCAACACCACCGGGCGCCCGATCATGGTTTCCGCGCAGTGGGGCGGTGGGGATGAAAACCAGTTCCAGATTTCCACCAACGCCTCTACCTGGCTGACCATTTCCCGCAGCGACAGCACGACGCAGGTCATCATCCCCCACAACCACTATTACCGGCTGACCGCAGGAACGATCATTTTCTGGGCGGAGCTGCGCTGATGCGTCCGGTCGATACGCTCCCCCCGCTCAATCTCTGGACCCACGACGACACCCAGCAATCGTGGCGCTATCTGGAGGCCCAGACACCGGTCGATTTCACCCAGACGCTGAATGGCGTGGGCTATGCCGGTGAGATCCTGCTGCTGGTCTGCGGCCAGACAAAATACCGCTATGCCCTGACGCTGGACGCCGACGGCTACATCAGCGTCACCATCCCGGCCGCGGACAGCAAGGTGCTGAAAACCTGCCGCCGGATCGATGCCAGCTTCCAGATCACCATCACCGCGCCCGTGCCAGAGCTTTCGCTGATCTGGTCCGGCCCTGTCGTCGTCACCGAGGTAGCGCAATGACCTACATCAATCGAATGATCGTCGTTGAAGCCGACAGCCGCTACCTGACCCAGCAGGTTGTGGCGATGCTCGATGAATTTGACGAGGCGATGGAATCCATCGGGACCATCGAGCAGGCCCGAGACGAGGCAGTTCAGGCCGCAGAGGACGCCGCGTCAGTCACCGAGGGCGTCCGCATCCCGCCCTATCAGCCCTTCGCTGCACGCTCGCTGGCCGAGGCCGCAGAGGTGCCGGGCGACATGGCCTATATCAACGTGGCGGGGCAGTTCTTCCGCAAAGACCCGAGCGGAACCGCACTGACCACGACCGACGGTGCGACGTGGACCCCGGCTGGCGTGCTGACGCCGTTCCATTTCGGGGCAGTGCCCAACGACATGGACAACGACCAATCCGCTGCCTTCAACGCCATGTCGGACTGGCTGCGGACGCAATACGACACAGGGGCCGGGTGCTTCCGATATCACATCGACCCGTGCGGGGCGACGTGGCGCGTCGATAGCTGGAACATGACCAACATTCGGCAGCCGGCAATCACCATCGGCAGCGGGAACCTGGTCAGCTTCGGCACCGGTCGGACGGTTCTGGACGCCGCCGGATCGAACCACGTCAGGATCACTGGCGAATTGTCCATTGAGGCCCCGGACCGGTCCCGCGCGCCGCGCGTCGGCATGTGCATCGGTCGGGCAGCGTTCGGCGGATCTCCGACCCCGATTGCCCCGGATTGGGCCGGGAACGTGCGGATCGACGGCTATTTCTCGAAGGCGGCTTTCGTGAATATCGCCTCGGAGGTGAGCCGGATGCGGCTGCACCTGACCAACCGCGCGCGCTCCCTGACCGCCGTTTGCCTGGCTCACATCGGGCACATGGGCACGATGGACGAGCTTCTGGGCGGCCTGACCTCGGAATATGTCACCCTGCCGACCGCGGCGGATGGCGCGATGTCGAACATCCTGCACGACTACGGGCAGTTGATCTGCAAGCGCGCCGCGGACTTCGCCATTCCGCTGTTGGGGATCAGTCGGGCCAACCCGGCAGTTGCGACGTTCAACCCCGCAGACCTGACCGCCGCGGGGATTTCTCCCGGTGACGCCGTGTTCTTCCACGACCACACCGGCATGCCCGAGATCAAGTATCGCCGCCTGATCGCGCTCGCGGTGAACAATGGCGCCGGGTCCGTGACCTTGGGTGAAACGGGCGGCGGAAACGTCAACTCCACCGGATATACCGCTTATGGCAGCGGCGGGCGCATGTGGTGCAGCACCGGCCCGGCGGCGATCTTCGGCAACCTTCGCAGCCTTCGGATGAGCGCCGGCTATATGCTGACCTACGGCGCGCCATCGGTGCTGGTGGACTGCTCTCGTGGGACCAGCAGCGACCTGTCGTTTGACTTCCAGCAGGAAGCCCATCCCGAGACGGCCATCCAGTTCAATATCGGCGCGACCGCGGCGATCATTCAGGGGTGCCGGATCAACCTGCCGTCCGCGAACCAGGAGGCCGTTTCGTCCTTCGTCCGGACCAGCACCGGCGGGACGCTGCGGATCGACAACTTCGACCTGACGGTTCACGGCTACACCGGGACGCCATCATCGGGGATCTTCGGAGGCATCGGCGTCACGACGCTGAACAATGCCCGTATCCGCGTGCCCTACACGGCGAGCGTGCCTTGGACTGGCTGGGCGTCGTTCAGCGGCACCATTGAGGTAGCCGAGGTTGGCATCTCGCGGACCATCCGCGGCAACGTGGCCATGGCCAGCGCCACCGCCGCGCAGATGCAGGCCATCGCCAGCCAGATCAACACGGTCGGCAAGTTCCAAGGCCTGCCATGCCTCGACACGACCAACAACCGCGTCCTCTACGCCTCTGGGTCTGCCACGAACTCAACGTGGCGCGATGGCGCCGGCACCGTGGTCTACACCCCGTCATGATCCGCCGCCTTCTCACCCCCGAAGCGCAGAAAGACCCATATGCGTGGTGCGCGGTCTACTCGGCCCATTGTTGGCTGGCCTGCGGGCCTTTCGGGGCGCTTGCCATCGGCTGGGATGTGTGGACCGCGGCATGGGTCACACCGGTGCTTTACCTGACGCTGTGGGAGGGCTTGCAGCTATTCCTCGTGCGCCGGATTCGGCTCGTCCTGATCTGGGACGCGCTGGCCGACACTTCCGCCATAGCTCTTGGCTGTCACGCCGCCGCCTGCATGCGGCACGGCATGTATTACGTCGCCTTTGCATGCTGGTGCGCATCCATGGCCGTGATGCTGGCTGGCTGGCTGACCCGCGATAGATAAACGTCCCCGGATCAGGATTTAGCATGGAAGCCATTAAGGAATACGGGGCGCTCGTCTGGGCGCTCATTGCAACCGGCGTGGGTGCGATCTTTTGGTTCGCGCGTCTTGAAGCCCGCGTCAATCAGACAATCGAGGATATCGACCGGCTGGAAAAGCAGATCGACAGCGACCGGGCGGATGCGAGGGCATCGCGTGCCGAGACGAACGATATACTGCGAGAGGTGCAGCGGGACATCAAGCTGCTGATCGGACGGAACCACCAATGACCCATTGGCAGGCCTCCTGTCTGGCGAACCGGCTACTGCTTGGCGACCCGACCCGGCCGCTATGCTCGCGCGTGTTCGTCCAACCCAACAGCGCATGGCGCACGCTCTATCTGCGCGCCACCGATTGGCTCTTTGACGAGCCGCACCATTGCCTCCGCGTCCACCTTCACTGGCTGACGCTGAGATACCTCTAACCCCCGAGGACAGCATGACCGTCAACCTGACGCTGGGCCACACCCAGCGAATAATCGCGGCTGCGCAAAAGGCGGGCCTGACCACGCAGCAGACAGCATATGTGCTGGCCACGGCTTATCACGAGACTGCGCACACGATGCGCCCTGTGACCGAGAACCTGAACTACTCGGCCAGCGGCCTGCGCGCCACCTTCCCGAAATACTTCACAGTGGCGGAGGCGGATCGATATGCCCGCAAGCCCGAGGCCATCGCCAACCGCGCCTATGCCAATCGCATGGGCAACGGCAACGAGGCGTCCGGTGATGGGTGGCGGTATCGGGGCAGGGGGTTCGTGCAGATCACGGGCCGGGATAACTACCGGACCTATGGCATCGAAGGCTCGCCAGAGGCCGCGCTGGATCCTGACACCTCCGCCAACATCATTGTGGACGGCATGAAGACCGGCCGCTTCACCGGCAAGAAGCTGACCGACTACATCAACGCCAGCAAGACCGACTACGTGAACGCCCGCCGGATCGTGAACGGCACGGACAAGGCCAGCGAGATCGCGGCCATCGCGCGCGAGTATGAGGCGGCGCTTTCCCCATCCCGCCCCCTGCTCAAGATCGGCGACAAGGGCGACGACGTGCGCGACCTGCAAATGCTGCTGGCGGCGCGCGGGCTGTATCGCTGGACCGTGGACGGCGACTTCGGCCAGCGCACCGACGCGACGGTTCGGTATTTCCAAGCCATCGAAGGCCTGACCATCGACGGCAAGGCCGGGGCGCAGGTGTGGACCGCCCTCGGCGTCTAAGCCCCGCCCTACGCCCATTCACGCCGTCTGAGGCGGATCTGGCGCGGGCGCGGGCAATCATCAACCAACGGCAAAAGGAAACGGAACATGAGCATTCTCCTGCAAGCACTGACGCCGGTCATCCTTGAGGTGACGGCAACCGTGGCGACCGTGGCGATCACCGCTGCCTCGGGGTATGCCATGCGCAAATGGGGCATCGAGATTCAGGAAAAGCACCGGAACGCCCTTCATTCCGCGCTGATGTCCGGGATCGAAGCGGCGCTTGGTCGCGGCTTCACTGGCGATGCAGCGGTGGCCGATGCTATCGAGCACGCCCGGCGATCCGTCCCCGACGCGCTGAAGAACCTCAAACCCGCTGCTGACGTGCTGACCAACCTTGCCAAGGCGAAGCTGGAGCAGGCGACGAAAGTCCCGGCTGGCGATGCGCTGGCCGAGGCTCTTAAGCAGGCGGGGGCCAAGTAATGCTCCCCATCATCCTCGCAGCCGCGACCTGTGTCGCCACGCCGGACGCCTATGAGCAGCTATCCGAAAAGCTCCACAGAGACCGCGCGCTGGTGGGTCTGTCGCAGTCCGGCGCGATCCTGGAGATATGGACCGGCCCGGAAGGCTCGTGGACCGCGCTGCTGACCCGGCCTGACGGGCTGTCGTGCGTTGTGGACGCGGGGCAGGGCGCTACGGTCGTCGTGCCGGGGGAGCCAGTCTAGCCGGAACCGCCATGCCCGGTGCGAGTTGACCGCACATGAAGCCGCCGCGCCATCCAACGCCCTATCCTGACCGCCTCCTTGATTGCGAGGAAGCGATGGAAGCCCATCTCATGGCGCTGCTGGACAAGGCCGAAGGAACAGGGTGGTCCCGCGCCGAGGCGATAGCCTCGCTGATCTCGCTCTGCGAAAACATCCAGCTTGGCGACGAGGCGAACGCTGAACTGCGCCGGTTCATCTCCACGAGGTTTGGCGGTCCGGTTTAACACGTCTGGCTGGTCATGTTACCGGATCGCGGTCTTGCGAACATGTTCACGTTGTGTTCTTGCTGAGCCATGCGAATCCACGAGCCACATTTTCCCGACGACTTCGCCCTGTTCATCATCTGGGCGGTGCCCCCTGACGCGAAGCAATATCCCGTTGCGGCTGGCGGGTTCAAAGCAATGCAGGCCGCGTGGGAGGTGATCCAGGGTGACTATCGCTGGGACGAGTTGAGCTTCCAGCATGGCGCGCGGGTGTTGAAGACGCGGGAGCCGCTGGAGCGCTTGCCGGGGCAAATCAGGTGATACACTTTCACCGCTAACCTATTGATTTGCGGTGATGGGTGTGGCCGATTGATACAGCCACACCGCCTTGATTTGATGCAAAATTCGCACTCCTGGTAGGGACCGCCCGCACGCGTCAGGCGACTTCGGCGAAAACCGTGTCGAGCGCCTTTTCCAGTTTTTCGAACATTTCGTCCATCTGGCCCTCGGTCAGGATGAAGGGCGGGCAAAGCACCACCGACTGACCCAAGGGACGGCAGATCAGGCCAAGATCGGTGCAGGTATTCGCAATCCGTTCGCTGACCGAAAGCGAGCTGTCGAAGGGGGTCTTGGTCGGCTTGTCCTTGACCGCCTCAAGCGCCCACATGAAGCCGATGCCGCGATACTCGCCGATGTTCGGTTTCTGCGCCAGGCGCTGCAACCCTGCCTCGAACCGGGGGGCAAGGCGGCGCACATTGTCGGCCAGCCCCTCGTTCATGACCACGTCGATCGCTTTCAGCGCGATGGCGCATCCGACCGGATGCCCCGAGGCGGTGAAGCCGTGGGGAAATTCCTCGATCGCCTCGATGGCGTTCTGCACGCGCTCGGACAGGGGGCCGGACAGGATCACCGCACCCATCGGGAAAAAGCCCGCGGTCAGGTTCTTCGACGAGATGATCGCGTCGGGGACATAGTCATAGGTCTCGCAACCCCAGGTGTTCCCGGTCCGACCGAAACCGCAGATCACCTCGTCCGAGATCATCGGGATGTCGTGCTTTTTCAGGATCGGCATGATTGCCTGGAAATACCCCTTTGCCGGAGGGATGACGCCCCCGGCGCCCATCACCGGCTCGGCGAAAAAGCCGGCGATGGTGTCGGCGCCCTCGCGCTGGATCGTTTCGTCCAGTTCCTTCGCAAGCCGCTGGACGAACTGTTCCTCGGTCTCGCCCGTCTCGCCAAATCGCCAGTAATGCGGACAGGTCAGGTGGATGAAGCCCGGCAGCGGCAAGCCGAAGACCGAGTTGTAGGGCTTGCCGGTCATGCTGGCGGAAACCGCCGTCACCCCGTGATAGCCGTTCCAGCGCGTCAGGATCTTGCGGCGCTGGGGCTTGCCTTCGGCGGCATGCAGGAACCACAGGATCTTGACCATGGTGTCATTCGCTTCGGACCCGGAATTGGTATAGAAGACCCGCCCGGTGTCAAAGGGCGATACCTCGATCAGCTTTTCGGACAGCATCACGGTCTGGTCGGACATGCGGCCGAAGAAGGAATGATAGCCGGGAAAGCGGTCATATTGGGCCTTCGCGGCCTCAATAAGGCCCCTGTGATCAAAGCCCGCAACCATGTTCCAAAGCCCGGAATTCGCGTCAAGGTAACGCCGCCCGTTGGTGTCGATGATATAGGGGCCCTCGCCATGCGTCACGACCACCGTGCCGCGCTGGTGGACCGAGGGCATGTCGGTAAAGCCGTAAAGCGAATACTCCTTGGCGCGGGCTTCCCAGCTTTGCGGTTGGTTCATGGCGTCAGCCTCCGTCCTCATGGTTGGGGTCAGGCTATCCGGGCATTCAAGCGCATTCAATGGGCAGGCAAGTGGACGCCACGCAGGGTCACGCACGGATGTTGCGACGTTTTTCCGGCTTGCCCGGGCATGGCGGGGCAGGCACACTTTCGGCGATTGCAACGCGGGCTGTGGTGCCATGCGCAAGCTGTTCATGCTTCTTTTGATGCTTCTGCCGGTGGTCGCGCGGGCAGAGCCGCTTGTGATCCTTCCGATCAAGTTGCTCGACACCTCGAACGAGGCCAAGGATCAGGTGCAGGACCACCAGAGGCGACTGGACCTGATGGCCTCGGTCTTGGCCGAGGAATTGCCGGGCACCGTCCTTGGCAGGGAGGAGGTTCAGGCCGCCTGCGTGCGCGAGACGACGGATTGCCTGATCGATCTTCTGAAGTCGCGGGGGGCGGAGCGCGGTGTTTTCATCGTGGTGCAGAAATCCAGCACGTTGATCCTGCAGATCTTTGCGAACGAGGTCGATGTCGGGCAGGGGCGCCTTGTCACGCACCGGGAACTGAATTTCCGCGGCGACAATGATGAGGCGTGGCGGCGGGCGGGTCGTTTTCTGGCACGTCAGCTGCGAGAGGCGGGTTGAGGTGCGATCAGGCCGATTTCGCGCAACGCGGCCTCGATCCCGGTGGATTCCGCGCCACGCACCTGCGCGACCAGCTTGTCGAATTCGCGCCGCAGCACGTCCTTTTCCTCGCCCCGACAATCGTTCCACGGGCGACCCTGCAAGCCCATATGCAGGACGTAATATCCGATGAAATGCGGGCGCTCGCCCCCGGCCAGCAGTGCGCGATAAGCTTCATGAGCGCCCATCCCGCGCAGCGTGGCGGCGTCTGGAACGCCCGCTGCGATCAGGGCGCGGGCGGTGGCGGGGCCGATATTCGGGATGTCGGTCAGGTCGGACATTCTTCCCCAGACTTTCCAAGGCGCGTGCTTTCCTGTATCAGCGCGCGAACTCCAAGGACAGCACGGCATGACCGACCAAGCCAGCACAACCGGCCAGATTGAGAAATCGGCGGCCAAGAAGCTCTTCATCAAGACCTATGGCTGCCAGATGAACGTCTATGACAGCCAGCGCATGGCTGAGGCCATGGGCGCCGAAGGCTATGTCCTGACCGAGGACCAGTCTGAAGCCGACATGGTGCTGCTGAACACCTGCCATATCCGCGAGAAGGCGGCCGAGAAGCTGTATTCCGATCTGGGTCGCCTGAAGCCGCTGAAGGCCGAGCGTCCCGACCTGAAGATCGGCGTCGCCGGCTGTGTCGCGCAGGCCGAGGGCGAAGAGATCCAGCGTCGGATGCCGATCGTCGATCTGGTGGTCGGTCCGCAGGCCTATCACCGCCTGCCCGCCATGGCCCGCGCGGGCAGGGGCGTCGATACCGAGTTCCCGGCCGAGGACAAGTTCGAGCATCTGCCGAAGCCCGCCGCCACCCGCCGCGCCCCCGCCGCCTTCCTGACCGTGCAGGAGGGCTGCGACAAGTTCTGTGCCTTCTGTGTCGTGCCCTATACCCGCGGGGCCGAGGTCAGCCGCCCCGTGGACCGCATCCTGCGCGAGGCGCGTGACCTGGTATCGCGCGGCGTGCGTGAAATCACCCTGCTTGGCCAGAACGTCAACGGCTGGCACGGCGCTGGCCCCGAAGGCGGGGAATGGGGCTTTGGCCGCCTGATCCGCGCCGTCGCCGAAATCGACGGGCTGGACCGCATCCGCTATACCACCAGCCATCCGAACGACATGGCCGACGACCTGATCGAGGCGCATGGGGCCGAGGCGAAGCTGATGCCCTATCTGCACCTGCCGGTGCAATCCGGCTCGAACCGCATCCTGAAGGCGATGAACCGCAAGCATACGGTCGATCAGTATCTTCGTCTGATTGACCGTATCCGCGACGCGCGGCCCGACATCATGCTGACCAGCGATTTCATCGTGGGCTTCCCCGGCGAAACCGACCAGGACCATGCCGACACGCTGGACCTGGTCCGCCGCGTGAATTTCGGCACCGCCTTCAGCTTCAAGTATTCGCCACGTCCGGGCACGCCCGCCTATGACCGCCCCGAGGTCGACAGCGCCATCGCCGACGCCCGCCTGCAGGAGCTTCAGTCCCTGCTGTCCAGTCAGCAGAAGGCTGCGCAGGAGGGCATGGTCGGACGCGAGCTTAGCGTGCTGTTCGAAAAGCCGGGACGCCTTGCGGGCCAGATGGTCGGCAAGTCGGATTATCTGCACGCGGTCTTCGTCGAGGCGCCGGGCGCCAGCGTCGGCGATCTTGTGCGGGTGCGAATCACCCACAGCGCAGCGAATTCTCTGGGCGGAGAACTGATCGCCTGAAGCTGGGCTTTCGGGGCGTGAATGCCTGCATTCATGTTGACTTTCACCCTCGAATCCGCCATATACCCGCGACCGGCCGGGTGTCTGCCCGTTGCCGGTGCGTTATTTTAATCTCACCCGATATGCGGGTGCGCTGTCCGAAGGCGGGTCCGGGACCCGACGAACACCTGCCACGCAGGGGCCGAAGGACGCGATGGAAGCAAGGAAAGACGGAATGTTCGCAGTTCTCAAGACGGGCGGCAAGCAGTACCGGGTTCAGGCCGGTGATGTGCTGCGCGTTGAAAAACTGAACGCCGAAGCTGGCGACAAGATACAGTTCAACGAAGTGCTGATGATCGGCTCGACCGTCGGTGCGCCGCTGGTTGCCGGTGCCGCCGTTCAGGCGGAAGTCATCGACAACATCAAAGCTGACAAGGTCATCACCTATGTCAAGCGCCGCCGGAAGCACTCGTCGCAGCGCACCCGTGGCCACCGTCAGCAACTGACCCTGGTTCGCGTCACCGAGCTGCTGGAAAAAGGCGCGGACAAGTCCGACGTCAAAGCTGCTGTCGGTGCGCGTCTTGCACGCCGCCACGACGCCGAAACCGCCAACTGAGGAGACTGACCCATGGCACATAAAAAAGCAGGCGGTTCGTCCCGCAACGGTCGCGATTCGGCTGGTCGCCGTCTTGGCGTGAAACTGTTCGGTGGTCAGGCCGCCGTCGCAGGCAACATCATCGTGCGTCAGCGCGGCACCACCTGGTGGGCCGGTGCGAACGTCGGCATGGGCCGCGACCACACCCTGTTCGCGCTGACCGACGGCAAGGTGACCTTCCGCAAGGGTCTCAAGGGCCGCACCTACATTTCCGTGCTGCCGGCCAATCTCGAGGCTGCCGAATAAGCCGATTTTAACACCTAGGTGCTTAAAAAGGGGGATCGGCGCAAGCCGGTCCCCTTCGGTTTTCCAGAGATCGCGCCCATATATTCCGTGAGGACGAGGGAGGAGACTTTGATGAACGACCAGTTCGCGCCGGACCTGCACAGGCAGCCCGAGATCGCGACCGAACGATTTGTCCTGCGGCCGCTGCGGCGTTCCGATGCGGGGCTGATCGCGCATTACACCCAGGACCGTCGGGTAGCCGAAGGCACGCGCTCAATCCCCCATCCGCTTCCGCCGGGTGCGACCGAGGCCTATGTCACGCGTGCCATCTCGGCCGAGCGGGATGAGGATGTCTGGGCCATCGACGGCTCTGCCAACAAGCTGGCCGAGCTTCTGGGCGTGGTCTCGCTGACGCGCATCGAACCGGACCAGTCCGAACTGGGCTTCTGGATCGGCGCGGGTTTCTGGAATACCGGTTTTGCGACCGAGGCGGTCGCGGCTCTTGTCGCCGCCAATCCGCATGGCTCGCGCACTCTGTTCGCCGAGGCGTTTCAGGACAATCCCGGTTCGGCCCGTGTCCTGACGAATTGCGGCTTTGAATATCTGGGTGATGCTGAAAGCTGGTCCGTCGCGCGGGACGCCCGTGTGCCCACCTGGACCTATCTGCGCAAGATGACCTGAGACCATTCTCGGTCAGAAAACGAAAGGGCGCCCGGTGGCGCCCTTTTCCATGCCCGCTTACTTCCGCAGGGTCACGGTATTGTTCGCGCCGGTAATCACGACCTCTTGCAGGCCGACCAGCGCTTCGTTCGAAATGGTTAGTGCCGCCGTCACAGTGTCGCTTGCCGGGTTAGGGGTGCTGCGACCGGCGACGCTGTCCGGGGCGGGCGGGTTCCCGACAAGGCGCAGGCGGAGGGTGCCGGTGTCATCGGCGCGGGTGCGGCCGCGCGGCATCGGCACTTCGGTCACAAGCTCGACGTTCCACCAGCCTTTTGTCGCGGGAACGGCGGTGACGACCAACAGGCGGCCTTCGTAAAGCGGCTCCCAACGCGCGCCGGTGATCTGCGCGATCCCCACCCGTCCGTCAGAGACGCCGGTCGGATAGCCACCTTCGGGCTCAAGCGAGGTCGGTTGATTCGAGGAGCCGCCGCCGAACCAGCCGAAAGGGTTCCAGCCGCTGCCGCCGCTGTCGCCGAAACGCCCACATCCCGCCAGCACCAGCATCGCACAGCCGATATGGCCCAATGTCCTGATCCGCATGTCCGATCGCCCCTCGTCCTGTCCCGGTTTCCGCGAAGTGATAGGGCAAAGTGCCGGTGCGCGAAAGCCTCTTTGACCTTGGGAGCGGGTCGCGCTATGCCAGAGCCGCCCCCGAACCTGCCCGACTGCGAAAGGACGCCTGATGGCCACGCCTGCCTTTGAAGAAATCGCCGAGACCTTCGACTTTCTCGAGGATTGGGAAGAGCGTTATCGGCATGTCATCGAACTGGGCAAGGCGATGCCCGCCATGGACCCGGCGCTGCAGGTCCCGGCGACGAAGGTAGACGGCTGCGCCAGTCAGGTCTGGATCATGCCACTGATCGAAGGCGGGCGCTTCGATTTCCAGGGCGACAGTGATGCGCTGATCGTGCGGGGGCTGGTCGCGATCCTGCATGCGCTGTATTCGGGCGTGCCCCTGGCCGAGGTCGGCGCAGTGGATGCGCCCGCCGAACTGGGTCGGCTGGGACTGCAGGAGCATCTTTCGGCCCAACGCTCGAACGGATTGCGCGCGATGGTCGAACGCATCCGTCTGCTGGCCGCGACCGCCTGAGATCAGCCGCCGCGGCGGTGCGAGATCCAGCCGCCGCCCAGGACGCGAGTGCCCTCATTCGCATAAAAGACACAGGCCTGTCCGGGGCTTACGCCTTCTTCAGGGTCCAGCAGTTCGATCTCGGCGCGGTTCTTGCCGGTCGGGCGCAGAATGGCGGGCCGGGGTGGGCGGGTCGAACGGATGCGCGCAGTGATCGCGATCTCGCCCTCGAAAGGCTCGTCGCCCAGCCAGTTCACTTCTGTCACCGGAACGATTTTCGTCGCCAGTGCCTGCTTCGGGCCGACGACGACGCGCCGCGTAGCTGGTTCAAGCCGCACGACATAAAGCGGATCGCCCAGCCCGCCGATGCCAAGGCCGCGGCGCTGGCCGATGGTATAGTGGATGACGCCGCGATGCTCGCCCAGGACGTTGCCGTCCATGTCGACGATCTCGCCAGGATCGGCCGATCCGGGGCGCAGCTTTTCAATCACGCTGGCATAGTTACCGTTCGGCACGAAGCAGATGTCCTGGCTGTCCGGCTTGTCGGCAACAGAAAGCCCGTATTCCGCGGCCAGCGCCCTGGTTTCGGCCTTGCTTTTCAGGCTGCCCAGGGGAAAGCGCAGGAAATCAAGCTGTTCACCAGTGGTCGAGAACAGGAAATAGCTTTGGTCGCGCGCGGGATCCGCCGCCATGTGCAACTCGGCCCCGTTGGCCCCGTCAAAGCGGCGGATATAATGCCCGGTCGCCATGCAATCGGCATCCAGTTCCCGTGCCGTTTGCAGCAGGTCGCGGAACTTCACCCGCTCGTTGCAGCGGATGCAGGGCACCGGGGTCGCGCCAGCCAGATAGGCGTCGGCGAATTCCTCGATCACGGATTCGCGGAACTTGTTTTCGTAGTCCAGGACGTAATGCGGGAACCCGATACGCTCGGCCACGCGGCGGGCATCATGGATGTCCTGTCCGGCGCAGCAGGCGCCTTTCTTGGCCAGCGCCGCGCCGTGGTCGTAAAGCTGCAGCGTCACGCCGATGACGTCATAACCCTCGGCGGCAAGCATGGCGGCCACGACTGAACTGTCGACGCCGCCCGACATGGCCACGACCACGCGCGTTTCCGCCGGAGGCTTCGCGAAACCCAGCGAGTTCAATGGAGTATCTGGCGCGTCGGCGCGAAGGGCTTGGCTGCGGCTTGTCATGGATCGTCCTTTGGCGGCGCTTCGGGGAAGCATGGGCGCCGGTTTGGGCATATTTAGGGAAAATCCCCGGAATTCTCAAGGCCGGGTCCGGCCAGAAGGTCACTGCGCTTCACCGTCACTTAAGGAATTTCTGCCAGAAGCTTGGTGATCTGGACGGGATTTTGTAGATGTTCGTGAAGAAAGCACATGGCCGACGGACTGCCGTGCTGCCCGATGGCAGTATCCTGACCCTTGCCGATCTTCCCCCCGCGAATATCCGTTGGGTCGCCAGCCGCAAGGCCGTCGTCGTGGCTGCGGTCAAATACGGATTGCTGACCCGCGACGCGGCGTTGAAACGCTATGACCTGACCGGAGAAGAGTTCGACGCCTGGTGCCTTGCCGTCGACCGCCACGGCAGCGAGGCATTGAAGATCACGCGGCTGCAAAAATTTAAGCAACTATAGGTTGCATTGGTTTTGCTATATTCACCGCTAACGTGATATTAACGCTTTCGTGAAATGCAGGCGATCACCTCGGATCGACGAAAGGCAACGACATGCGAATTCTTCTGGTGGAAGATGATCAGACCATCGCCCGCAGTATCGAACTGATGCTGACGCAGGCGAATTACAACGTCTATCGCACCGATATGGGCGAAGAGGGCATCGACCTGGCGCGGTTGTATGACTACGATCTGATCCTTCTGGACCTTGATCTGCCGGACATGAACGGGATGGAGGTCCTGCGCCAGATCCGCATGTCCCGCATCGACACGCCGATCCTGATCCTGACCGGATCGGACGATACCGAGATCAAGCTGCGCGGCTTTGGCTTCGGGGCGGATGATTACATGACGAAGCCTTTTATCCGCGATGAGCTGGTCGCCCGCATCCAGGCCATCATCCGCCGCTCCAAGGGGCATAGCCAGTCGGTGATCCGCACCGGAGAGATGGTCGTGAACCTGGACGCGCGCTCGGTCGAGGTGGGCGGGCGTCCGGTCAACCTGACCGGCAAGGAATACCAGATCCTCGAATTGCTCAGCCTGCGCAAGGGTACGACCCTGACCAAGGAGATGTTCCTGAATCACCTTTACGGCGGGCTGGATGAGCCGGAATTGAAGATTATCGACGTTTTCGTCTGCAAGCTGCGCAAGAAGCTGGCGGCGGCGATGAATGGCGCAAACCATATCGAGACGGTCTGGGGGCGCGGCTATGTCCTGCGCGATCCCGTGGCCGAGGGGCAGGGTTCGGACCGCGCCGCGCTGCGGATGGCCTGACCGATCGGCTGCCCGCGCTGGACAAGGGTTCCGCCAAGAAGCTATCACTCTGGGCCTGAAGAAAGGCCCTTGTCGGGCGATTGCGGCGGAGGCGACGGATGGCCCGTGAAACAAAGGATCAGGCTGCGGACGCGGCCCCGGCGGCAGATGCGGCACCCCTTGGCGTGGATGCTCTTGACCCGGTGCAGGCCGCGGGCGAGGCCGCAGTGCTGGCCGAAACCCTGCAGCGCGCCAACGACGCCTATCACGCCGAAGACGCGCCCTTTATCAGCGATGCGGAATACGACGCGAAAAAGCGCCGCCTTGCCGAGATCGAGGCGCGCTTTCCCGAATTGGGAACGCAGGACAGTCCGACCCGGCAGGTCGGCGCTGCCCCGGACGCGCGCTTTGCCAAGGTCACCCATCGGCTGCCGATGCTGTCGCTGGAGAATGCCTTCGACGAAGAGGACGTGACCGGCTTTGTCCAGCGCATCCGGTCTTTCCTAAGCCTTTCCGCGGCAGATCCGGTCGAATGCACGGCCGAGCCCAAGATCGACGGCTTGTCGCTTTCCCTGCGCTATGAAAATGGCGAACTGGTCCAGGCCGCGACCCGCGGCAACGGCGCGGTCGGCGAGAATGTGACGGCCAACGCCCGCACCATCGCGGATATTCCGCATCGGCTGGAAGGCAGCGATATTCCCGCGATCGTCGAAATCCGGGGCGAATGCTACATGTCGCACGAGGACTTCGAGAAGCTGAACCAATCCGACAGCGGTCGTGTCTTTGCCAATCCGCGCAATGCCGCGGCGGGGTCGCTGCGCCAACTGGACGCCCAGGTCACGGCGGCGCGGCCGCTGCGCTTTTTCGCCTATGCCTGGGGCGAGCTGTCCGAGCCGCTGGCCGACACGCAAATGGGGGCCGTCGCCCGGATGCAAGGGTTCGGCTTTGCCATCAATCCACATATGCGCCTGTGCCGCTCAGTCGCCGAGATGATCGAGGTCTGGTCGGGGATCGAGCAGATGCGCGCCACGCTGGGCTATGACATCGACGGCGTCGTCTACAAGGTGAACGACCTGGCGCGGCAGGCGCGGATGGGCATGCGCTCAACCACGCCCCGATGGGCCATCGCCCACAAGTTTCCCGCCGAACGCGCCTGGACCCGGCTTGAGGCGATCGACATCCAGGTCGGCCGTACCGGCGCGCTGAGCCCGGTGGCCCGCCTTCATCCCGTGACGGTCGGCGGGGTCGTCGTGTCGAACGCCACCCTTCACAACGAGGATTATATCTCTGGTCGCGGTGCCGACGGGCGCGAGATCCGGGGCGGCAAGGACATTCGCGTCGGAGACTGGGTCGAGATCTATCGCGCCGGGGATGTGATCCCGAAAGTCGCGGATGTCGATCTGGACAAGCGCGATCAGGCCGCCATTCCCTATGAGTTTCCCCAAACCTGCCCGCAATGCGGCTCTCCCGCGACGCGGGAAGAGGGGGATTCGGTCCGGCGCTGCACCGGTGGGCTGATCTGCCCGGCGCAGGCGGTCGAGAAGCTGCGCCATTTCGTCTCGCGCGCGGCATTCGATATCGAGGGGCTGGGTGCCAAGCAGGTCGAGCTGTTCCATCGTCTGAACTGGATTGCCGAGCCTGCCGATATCTTCACGCTGGCCGAACGCGATGCAGCCGGTCGCAAGATGCTGCCCGCCAGTGCCAGCGACATCCTGCGGGATGCGGATGTCGAGGAGGACCGCGAGCTGCTGGTGTCCATGGGGATAGATCCGCTCGAAATCGAGACTAAAGGCCTGGCCTGGGGGTTCGAAAAACTTTCGGCGACGCCTCTGGCTCAGGTGAAGGGCTGGGGCGAAACCAGCGCCAACAACCTTTTCAATGCGATCGACAGCAAACGGCAGATCGACCTGCACCGGTTGATCTTTGCACTGGGAATCCGGCACGCGGGCGAGGTGGCGGCCAACGATTTGGCCCGCCATTTTGCCAATTGGGAGGCGATGGTCAGAACGCTGGACGCGCTGCGTCCCGCCGCACTTGCAGAGCGCGAGGCCGATCTTGCGGCCGAGGCCGAACGCAAGGCCGCCGCCGCCGCAAGCCGTCGCGCCCGCGTCAGCGAGGCGCGCGGCGGGGTGCGTGCCAAGGCAGGCGTTCCGCCCGAAGCCGAGGCAGCCTGGCAGGACCTTGTTTCGGCCAACGGGATCGGACCAGTGCTGGCCATGTCCCTGTCCGACGCCTTTGCCAATGACCGCGAACGCGGCGCCATCGACCGGCTGCGGCAGGCGCTGCACAAGATCGTGCCGCCCGAGGCGCGAGCGACGGACAGCTCAATCACCGGCAAGACGCTGGTCTTTACCGGAACGCTTGAAAAGATGACCCGTGCCGAGGCCAAGGCCCGTGCCGAGGTGCTAGGCGCGCATGTCGCAGGCTCGGTCTCTGCCAAGACCGATCTGCTGATCGCGGGTCCGGGGGCGGGATCAAAGGCGAAGAAGGCTGCCGATCTGGGGATCAAGGTCATCGACGAGGACGAATGGCTGGTGATCGCCCAGGGGTAGGCGGGCGCCCGCCCGCCCTTTTCCCGCTGTTCGCATCGGTCGAGACTCTGCCGGGCGTCGGTCCACGCGCGGCCGAAGCCCTTGAGCAGATGGGCGTCACCCGCCCGCGCGATCTGATCCTGACCCTGCCGCATTCCGGCATCTGTCGTCGCCCGATCGCAAGACTGGCCGATGCGCAGCCCCCCGAAACGGTCAGGGTCACCATCCGGGTCGAGCGTCACCATCCGCCCGCCAGCAAGGGGCGGCCCTGGCGTGTGCATTGCTCGGACGGGGCGGGAGATCTGCAACTGGTGTTTTTCCACCCGCGTCGCGACTGGATCGAAGGGCAACTGCCGGTTGGCGCGCGCCGCGTCGTTTCGGGCAAGATCGAGCTGTTCGACGGCATGGCCCAGATGGTTCATCCCGACTTCATCGCGCCCGAAGGGGCGGCGCTGCCGCCGGAGTTCGAGCCTGTCTATCCTCTTTCAGGCCGCTTGACCCAAGGCGTGGTGCAAAAGGCGGTGCGCGCCGCGCTGACGCGCCTGCCCGATGTCGCGGAATGGATCGACCCCGCGGTGGTCGCGCGCGAAGGTTGGCCAGGCTGGCATCAGGCGCTGGAGCAGGCACATGCGCCGCAGGGGCAGGGAAACCTTTCCCCGACGGACCCGGCGCGGGCGCGGCTGGCCTATGACGAGCTTTTCGCCCACCAGATGACGCTGGCCCTGCTGCGCCGCGACCGGCGGCGTCAAAGCGGGCTTGTCACGCGCTCGGACGGGCGACTGCGGGACAGGGTGCTGGCGGGGCTGCCCTGGCCGCCCACCGGCGCGCAGCGTCGCGCGGTCGATGAGATCGCTGCCGACATGCAGGCTCCGCGACGGATGAACCGGCTTTTGCAGGGCGATGTCGGGGCGGGCAAGACGCTGGTCGCGTTCCTGTCGCTTCTGATCGCGGTCGAGGCCGGCGGGCAGGGCGTCCTGATGGCCCCGACCGAGATCCTGGCACGCCAGCATTATCGCGCGCTTGAGCCTTTGGCCCGGCTGGCCGGCATCCGGCTTGAGGTGCTGACCGGGCGCGACAAGGGTGACGCCCGCGCCAATATCCTGACCGACCTGGCAGAAGGGCGGATCGACATTCTGGTTGGTACCCATGCCGTGATCCAGAAGACGGTCGAGTTCAACGACCTGCGGCTTGCGATCATCGACGAACAGCACCGCTTCGGCGTCAACCAGCGGATGGAGTTGGGGTCCAAGGGCGGCCATCTGCCACCCGACATGCTGGTGATGACGGCGACGCCGATCCCGCGCTCATTGGCGCTGGCGCAGTTCGGGGACATGGACTTGTCGGTTCTGGACGAGAAGCCGGTCGGGCGCCAGCCGATCCGCACCACGGTCATGGCGGATTCGCGCATCCCCGAGATCGTGGAGCATCTGGCCCGTGCGCTGGATTCCGGGGCGCGGGCCTATTGGGTCTGCCCTCTGGTCGAGGAAAGCGAGGCCGTGGACCTGACCGCGGCCGAGGCCCGGTTCAAGGAATTGCGGGCGCGTTTCGGCGATCAGGTGCGGCTTGTCCACGGCCAGATGCCGGCCGAGGAACGCGACGCCGCGATGGCCGATTTCGCGGCAGGGCGCGCGGGCATCCTGGTCGCCACGACCGTAATCGAAGTTGGCGTCGACGTTCCCGAGGCCACGATCATGGTGATCGAGCGGGCGGAAAGCTTTGGCCTTGCGCAGCTGCACCAGCTGCGAGGCCGGGTCGGTCGCGGCAGCAAGGCGTCAAGCTGCCTGCTGATCTATCATGAGCCCTTGTCCGAAACCGGACGCCGCCGCCTGGGGATTCTGCGAGAGACCGAGGACGGCTTCCGCATCTCTGAGGAAGACCTGGCCATGCGCGGCGCGGGTGACGTGATCGGCACCGCTCAATCCGGGCTGCCGCGCTTTCGTATCGCGGATCTGGAACGGCAGGGGGGGCTGATGGCGCTGGCCCGCAAGGATGCGCAGGCGTTCCTGGAACGCGACCCCGCGATGGAGGGAGATCGCGCAAGCGCGGTCCGGCTGCTGCTGTGGCTGATGGAGCAGGACCGCGCGATCCGGCTGATCTCGGCCGGGTGATGTTCCATCAATGTTCTTAAAAAGTTCTTTACTTTGTTCCGATTCGGTGAGAACAAATGGGAAACAAACGTGGAGAACTGACATGACCCGCGAAACTCTCTCCGACCTTGCTGGTGTCGTTGCGATATCCGTGACCGCCATATTCCTGTTTTCCCTGCCGGCAATCGTCCATCCCGTGCTGATGGCATGATCCTGCTTGCCGATCGTCCTGCCCCGCGCTGGCGGCACCCTTCGCCCGGTCCTGCCGGGACCTTCCCCGGTCTCTGATGCGCGCAACTGCCGGCCCCTTGCGGGTCGGCATTTTCTTTAGCGTCGGTGGGGGATGGGGAGTTAGCCCTGCGAGGCGTCGATGGCGTCCAGCGTCGCTTGCCATGCCAACAGGATCGAGGCGTGACGATTGGGGAATTCGCGGGCAGGCAGAAGCGCTTCCAGCCCGTCGAAGGGCGCCGAGGGGGGCGGTCCATCGGTCTTGAGCATCGCGGTCAACTGCTCGGTCGCCTGGGCGATGTCGTCCCGTGTCAGTCCGACCGCCAGCGCCCCCAGGACCGAAGCCGAGGCCTGACCCAGCGCGCAGGCCCGAACCTCTTGCCCGAATTCGGCAATGCGCCCGTCCTGCATCACGACATGGGCGGTCACCGACGATCCGCATTGCGGCGAGCGGCGATGCGCGCTGCCCGTCGGCGCGTCAAGCGTGCCAAGGCGGGGAATGTCGGACGCCAGTGCCAGGATTCGCCGCGAATAAAGCTGCATCAGATCGGTATCGGCCATGTCTCGTCCGGGCTTTCGCTTGGGTCGCGTGATGTCTAGATAGGTGCGGCAATACCGAAAGGAAAGCCGATGTTCGATCCCGCAAGCCTGAAATACGATGCCCAGGGCCTGATCCCGGCGATCGCGCAGGACCATCGCAGTGGCGAGATCCTGATGATGGCGTGGATGAACGCGGAATCCGTGGCCCGCACCCTGGACAGTCGCAACGTCACGTATTGGTCGCGGTCGCGCCAGGGCTTCTGGGTCAAGGGCGAGAGTTCGGGCCATGTCCAGAAGCTGGTCGAGATGCGCGTGGATTGCGACCGTGACTGCCTGCTGGTGCTGGTCGAGCAGAGCGGCCCGGCCTGCCACACCAACCGGCGCAGCTGCTTTTACACCGCGATCCGCGATGGGGCCGAGGTCGAGATCATGCAGCCTCAGAACCCCAGCAACTGACGCATTTCGGCGGCGGGCATGCCCTGTTCGCGGTAAAGCCGCAGGGCGCGGGCGTCGTCGCGTTTGGCAAGCCGCTTTCCGGCATCATCGCGGATCAGCCGGTGGTGGTGATAGCGCGGCACGGGTAGCTCCAGCAGTCGCTGAAGCAAGACATGGATATAGGTCGAATCCAGCAGATCCTTGCCGCGCGTGACCAGCGTGATCCCCTGTGCCGCATCGTCGACAACAACCGACAGGTGATAGCTGGTGCCCATGCCCCGCCGCGCCAGAACCACGTCGCCGATGCCCTCGATCATGTCCAGGGCCGACAGGTGCTGCGAGGTGGCGATGGCCTCATCTGCAAAGGTGATCCCATCGCTGCGCAGCTGGTCCAATGCGCGCGCCATGTTTAGTCGGATCGCATCCTCGGGTCCGGCCTGATCCATGCTGCGATGACGGCAGGTGCCGGGATAGACCGGACCGTCGGGACCTATCACCGGGGTCACCCCTTCCTGCGGCGCAGAAAGCGCGGCGCGGATGTCGGCGCGGCGACATTCGCAGGGATAGGTCAGGCCCAGCCCCGCCAGCCGGTCCAGCGCCGCCTGATAGGCGGGCAGGCGCTCGGATTGGCGCATGACCGGAAGCGGCCAGCCGAGGCCCAGCCAGTGCAGATCCTCGGTGATCATCGCCTCATATTCCGGGCGGCAACGCGAGCGGTCGATATCCTCGATCCGCAGCAGGAACTGGCCGGGATCGGCAAGGCGTGCGGCGGTCAGGGCCGCAAAGGCATGGCCCAGATGCAGTGGACCCGTGGGTGAAGGGGCAAACCGCGTGCGGTTCAAGCCTGCCCCGCAAGCCACTGGTTGAAATCGGCTTTCGCGCGATCAGTGTAGGCAGGATAACGGTCCTTGCGGCCCTTCCTGCCGCCCCGTATCTCGTCCAGCGGAGGATAAAGGCCGAAGTTCACGTTCATCGGCTGGAAGGTCTTCGCATCTGCGCCACCGGTGATGTGGTTGACCAGTGCGCCCATCGAGGTCGTCGGTGCAGGCGGCGGCAGGTCGCGGCCAAGGGCCTCGGCCGCGGCCATGCGACCTGCCAGCAGCCCCATCGCCGCGCTCTCGACATAGCCCTCGACACCCGTGACCTGACCCGCGAAGCGCAGGTTCGGGCGCGCGCGCAGGCGCAACCGGTCGTCGATCAGGCGGGGAGAGTTCAGAAACGTGTTGCGGTGGATGCCGCCCAGTCGTGCAAAGCTGGCATTCTGCAGGCCGGGGATGCGGCGGAACACCTCGGTCTGCGCGCCGTATTTCATCTTCGTCTGGAAGCCCACGATATTGTAAAGCGTTCCCAAGGCGTTGTCCCGGCGCAACTGGACCACGGCATAGGCCTTTTCGGTCGGATTATGGGCGTTCGTCAGGCCCACCGGCTTCATCGGACCGTGGCGCAGGGTTTCGCGGCCACGCTCGGCCATGACTTCGATGGGCAGGCAGCCGTCGAAATAGCCCGCAGTCTCGCCCTCGTGGAACTCGGTCTTGTCGGCGGCCAGCAATGCATCGATGAAGGCTTCGTAATCCGCCTTGGTCATCGGGCAGTTGATATAGGCGGTGCGCTCTTCCTCGGTCTCGCCCTTGTCGTAGCGGCTTTGTAACCAGCAGATCGACATGTCGATGCTTTCGGCATGGACGATGGGCGCAATGGCGTCGAAGAAGGCCAGCGAGCCTTCGCCGGTTGCCGAAAGGATCGACTGGCCAAGCGCGGCCGAGGTCAAGGGACCGGTCGCGACGATCCAGCGTCCGTCAGAGGGCAGGTCGGTGATTTCGCCGGGCGCAAAGCTGATCAGCGGCTCGTCTTGCAGCGCCTGCGTCACGGCTTGGGAAAAGGCGTCGCGGTCGACGGCAAGTGCGCCGCCCGCAGGCAGGCGATGGCGGTCGGCCATCGACATGATCAGGCCACCCGCGGCGCGCATTTCCCAGTGAAGCTGGCCGACCGCGTTCATCTGGTCGTCGTCCGAGCGGAAGCTGTTCGAGCAAACCATCTCGGCGCAGTCGCCGGTGCGATGGGCGAAGGTTTCGACCGTGGGGCGCATTTCGTGCAGCACGACGGGCACGCCGGCGCGCGCGATCTGCCATGCTGCCTCCGAGCCGGCGAGGCCCGCGCCGATGATGTGGATCGGTTCCATGTCTTGTCCCTTCGCGTCAGGGGGGCGTGATAGCATCCCCGCAAGACAAGAAAAAGGGCGGCATCCGCTGGGATGCCGCCCGGTCTTTCCAGCCTTCGGGCCGATCAGGCCTCGGTGGCTTCGCCTTCGGCGGCTTCCGCATTGTCTTCCGAACGCAGGCCCGAGGGCGCAGCGATGTTCGCGATGACGAAGTTGCGGTCGATGGTCGGCTTAACGCCTTTCGGCAGCTCGATATCGTTGATGTGGATGGTGTCGCCGATCTGCTTGCCCGTCAGGTCGACGGTGATGTGATCGGGGATCTCCGAAGCGGTGACCATCAGTTCGACTTCCGGACGGACGACGACCAGGGTACCGCCACGCTTCAGGCCGGGGGCTTCTTCGTGGTTTTCGAAGTTCACGTGAATGAACAGGTTCACGCGGGTGTTGCGGTGCAGGCGCATGAAGTCGATATGCGTCGGCAGGTCTTTCACCACGTCGCGCTGAACGCTGCGGCAGACGACGCGAACGTCTTCCTGGCCTTCAACCTTCAGGTTCCACAGGGTCGACAGGAAGCGACCGGCCCGCAGCTTGGTCAGCAGCGAGTTGAACTCGACTTGGATCGGCTGCGGATCTTTTCCGTCGCCGTAGACGATGCCGGGCACCTTGCCTTCGCGGCGAGCTTGGCGGGCGGCCCCCTTGCCTGTCCCCGCGCGTGCCTCGACCACCAGATCAGGGATCTCTTTGGCCATAATGGTATTCCTTACATTTGAAGTTGCGGCCATCCTCCAAGGGTGCATGGCCGAAGACGCGCCTATAGTGTAATCGGCGCAGGTTGTGAAGAATAAAACCCGATCCTTTGGCGGAAAAACGCTTGTCGAGTTTTCAACTTCGGCGCAATCTTTGCATGTATGGCGGAGTTTTTCATGTTACAACGTTCAGTTTCAATAGATTACCTGAAATGCCTTCTCGCCGTCGGGGTAGTTCTGGGTCACTCGATTCTCATCCATGCCAAGCTGGTCGAGTGGAGCTTTCTGACCGGCATGGGCTTGTTGCGCAGCCTTGTTCCCGCATTCTCGGTCGTCTCGGGTTATTGCTTCTTTGTAACCTACAATCGGGGCAAAGCCTTGAAATGGCTGTCCGGTCTGGTCGTCGCCTATCTGTTCTGGACGGTCTTCTATGCGCCGATCTGGGTCGAGCCCGACACCACATGGCGTGATGTCGCATATGTCTTTGTCTGGGGCACGATGCATCTGTGGTATATCGCCGGGCTGATCGTCGCCGCCATCCTGATCATCGCCTTCGCCAGTCTTGGCGAAAGGACCGGGACAGGGCTTTGGCCGATGATGATCTCGGCCTCGGTGCTGGCCGGCATCGGGTCGGTTCTGGCTTTCCTGGCCTTTTATCGCGATTGGCAATTACCACTGGAGTTTTCGCGCAACGGCTTCACGGTCATCTTCCCCTTCGCGGCAATCGGCTATGCTCTGGCGAGTTGGGTGGCGCGAAACGGTCGCGACAGCCTGCCGCGCCTTGGAGTCATCTGGCTGGTCGTCGCGGTGCTGTTCGGCCTGAGGCTGGGAGAGGCGCTCTTCTCGATGCGCACCTATGGCCTTAGCCTTGCGGCGATGCCAGAGATACCGTTCCTTGCGCTGCCGGCACCGGTCTTCCTGTTTCTGGGCTTTCTGAGGATGGACCTGCCGGAACTGCCGGTGAACCTTAGCGGCTGGTCCTCCAGCATTTATTTCCTGCACATTTTCTTCATCCTGGCCGTCCATCGATTCCTTGGCATCGATAGCATCCCGGTTTTCCTGCTGGTTGGCGTGGTCGTCCCGATCATCTTGGCGCAGGTGATGGAACGGCTAAGGCCGCATCTGGCCCGCCTGCTTCGCACAGGAAAGCGGACGGTCGGCGAGCGCGGGCTGCGCGAAGGGTCCGCCTGACGGACCCCCCTGTTTCGCTTACAGATAGGGTTCCAGGAAGTCCCGCGGGATCATCAGGTTGTGGCGACCCAGGTTGCGCACATCGCGTTCGCCGCACAGCGCCATCGTGATGTCCAGTTCATTCCTGATGACCTCAAGCGCCTTGGTCACGCCCGCTTCGCCCATCGCACCAAGGCCATAGATAAAAGCGCGCCCGATATAGGTCGCGTGCGCCCCCATGGCCAGCGCCTTGAGCACGTCCTGACCCGAGCGGATGCCGCTGTCGAGATGGATCTCGACCTTGTCGCCGACCGCCTCGACGATCTCGGGCAACATGCGGATCGAGCTCGCCGCACCGTCCAGCTGCCGTCCGCCGTGGTTGCTGACGATGATCGCATCCGCGCCGAAATCGGCAGCTATTCGCGCGTCGTCGGGATCGTTGATGCCCTTCAGAATCAACTTGCCGCCCCAAAGATCGCGGATGCGCGCGATCTTGTTCCAGTCGAGCTGCGGGTCGAACTGTTCCGCAGTCCAGCTGCTCAGCGATGAGGTGTCGCCGACACCCTTGGCATGTCCGACGATGTTTCCGAAAAAGCGCCGCTTGGTCTGCAGCATCTCCAGCCCCCAGCGCCACTTGGTCGCCAGGTCCATCATCACCGGCAGCGTCAGCTTGGGCGGTGCGGACAGGCCGTTCTTCAAATCCTTGTGGCGCTGGCCGAGAATCTGAAGGTCGAGCGTCAGCACCAGTGCCGAACAGTTTGCACGCTTGGCCCGTTCGATGATCGCCTCGAGGAACTCCTGATCGCGCATGACATAGAGCTGGAACCAGAACGGGTGCTGGGTCGCGGCCGCCACATCCTCGATCGAACAGATCGACATGGTAGACAGGGTGAAGGGGACGCCGAATTTCTTCGCGGCCTGTGCCGCCTTGATCTCGCCATCGGCAGACTGCATCCCGGTCAGCCCGACCGGGGCAAGGGCAACCGGCATCGCCACCTTCTGCCCGATCATGGTGCTTTCGGTGGTGCGGCCGGTCATGTCCACGGCCACTTTTTGCCGCAGCTTGATCCTGGCGAAGTCCGAGCTGTTCTCGCGGAAGGTGCTTTCGGTATAGCTGCCGCTTTCCGCGTAATCATAGAACATCCGGGGCACCCGCCGACGATAGATCGCCTTCAGATCGTCGATGCAGGTGATAACGGGCATTGGGGCCTTCCTCCTTGGATTTATTCGCTGGCCGGGGTCTTGCCGGCCGGGTCGTCGCCGCCTGCGGGGGCGGGGCTTTCGCAGGTCGCCGCCCCATCGGGGCAGGCGTCAAGCGAGGTCTTGGACAATTGGGCCGCGCGTTCGCGAAGGGCGTCGGCGCGGGCCGAAAGCTCGGCCGCTCCGACGGCAGGCGCGGGCGTCCGGTTCGCCAGGCCCTTGGCGCGCCCGGTCAGCGCATCGGAAGTCGCCTGAGGGCTTTGCGCCACATCGGCCGCGTGCGAGGGCAGGGCGGGTTCGGCCAGCAGCTGGTCGGTCGGCAAGAGCGAGGGGTAATCCCCGATGCGGTCGTCGCAGCCCGCCAGCGCCAGCAGTGCCGCAAGCGCCAAACAGTTCCGTTTCGCCGTCATCATGCCTCCGATCCGAATGCGCGGGTACCATAGGCGCGAGGGGAAGCCGGACACAAGATGCGCTCTTTTCCTGTCGCGATCCGCGGCCTAGAAGACTGAATGGCGCGCACACAAGGATCCAAGGCAGTCATCACCGGGCCGCTGGTCCGGGACGCGGCGCGCAGCCTGTTCGCGCGCCACGGCTACAGCGCCGTGTCCATGCGCCAGATCGCGGCTCAGGTGGGCGTGCAGGTCGGCACGCTTTACGCCTATACCCCCGACAAGCAGGCTTTGCTGGCGGATCTTCTGCGCGGTCACATGCAGGACCTGCTGGCGGCCTGGCAGGACGATCCCGAGCGTCCGGCGCTGGAGCGGTTGCACAGCTTTCTGCGCTTTCACATTGCCACCAGCATCGAGCGCCCCGAGGCAGTGTTCCTGTCCTACATGGAATTGCGCAGCCTGACGCCCGAAAACCGCCGTCAGATCGCCACCCTGCGCCGCCGCTATGAAGAAGCCCTGGAAACCATCCTGGCCGCCGGGGTGGCCGAGGGAACGATGCATATTCCCGACTTGCGGCTGGCGACGATGGCGCTGATCGCGATGCTGACCGGGGTCGTCAACTGGTATCGCGACGGCGGACGCCTGGACCAGGAACGGGTCGTCGCCATCTATTGGGAACTGGTCCGCGGCGCGGTCGGGACCTGATTTTCCTTTTCATCCGGCCGCCGCGAACCGATAAATGACGCCATGAGTCTTCCGCCCCAGTTCCTTGATGAAATCCGTGCCCGCGTGCCCCTGTCGCGCGTGATCGGGCGCAAGGTGACGTGGGATCTGCGCCGCTCGAACCAGGCCAAGGGCGATTGGTGGGCGCCTTGTCCGTTCCACGGCGAAAAGACGGCCTCCTTTCACGTCGATGACCAGAAGGGATTTTACTATTGCTTCGGTTGCCATGCCAAAGGCGACGCGCTGAGTTTCCTGCGCGAGGCCGAGGGGATGGGCTTCATCGACGCCGTCTCGCTTCTGGCATCCGAGGCTGGGCTGCAGATGCCCGAACGCGATCCCCGCAGTGTCGAGAGGGCGGACCGCCGGACCGAGCTGGTCGAAGTCATGGAGCAGGCCGTGCGCTGGTTCCGGATGCAGCTTGGCATGGGCGTGGCCGCGGATGCGCGCGACTATCTGGCCCGGCGCGGCCTTGACGCCCAGGCTTGCGAGCAATTCGGCATCGGCTTTGCGCCGGACCAAAGGCAGGGGCTGTTCAATGCCCTGCGCTCAAAGGGGATCTCGGACGCGCTGATTGTCGAGGCGGGCCTGGCAGCCCGGCCCGATGACGGCGGTGCGCCGTTTGACCGCTTCAGGGGCCGGATCATGTTCCCGATCCGCGACGGTCGCGGGCGTTGCATCGCTTTCGGCGGGCGCTCGATGGACCCGAATGCGCGGGCCAAGTATCTGAACAGTCCGGAAACGCCGCTCTTCGACAAGGGGCGGAACCTTTACAATATCGGGCCGGCGCGTGCGGCGGTCGCGCGGGGCAAGCCGCTGATTGTCGCCGAAGGCTATATGGACGTGATCGCGCTGGTGCGCGCCGGCTTCGAAGGCGCGGTCGCGCCCCTTGGCACCGCAATCACCGAGGATCAGCTGCGGCTGATGTGGCGCGTCTCGCCCGAGCCGGTCATCTCGTTGGACGGCGACACGGCAGGGCTGCGCGCCGCGATTCGGCTGATCGATCTGGCGCTTCCGCTGACCGCCCCCGGACAGGCGCTGCGCTTTGCCTTCCTTCCCGAAGGGCAGGATCCCGACGATCTGATCCGCGCACGGGGCGCTTCCGCCATGTCGTCAGTGCTGGACGAGTCGCGGCCTCTGGTCGATCTGCTTTGGCGGCGCGAGACCGAGGGCAAGGTCTTCGACAGTCCCGAACGCAAGGCCGCGCTGGACAAGGCGCTGGGGGACGCGATCGGCAAGATCCCCGACAAGGACACCCGCGACCATTACTTCATGGCGTTGAAGCAGATGAAATGGGAGCTTTTCGGCGCCCGCCGCCGCGAGCCGCAGGCCGAGCGCCCGCGCGCGCCCTGGCAGCCGCGGGGGATCCGCGGCGCGTCGATTGTCCCGGCGGCGCCGGTACCGTCGACGCGTGCGTCGCGCCTGTCCTTGCCCGGCGCGGGCGAGCGGGAAGCGGAAGAGATGATCGAGGCGATGATTCTGGCGATCTGCGCGACCCACCCCGAACTGATCGCGCCGGTCGAGCTGCGTCTTGAACGCCTGGACCCCACGGATGCCGAGCGCGCGGCGCTGGTTCATGACCTGCTGGCGGGAAGCCAGTCGCAGGCGGGGCAGCGCGCCCTTGAAAGCATCATGGCCGAGCCCCATGTCAAAGCCGCTCCGGCGATCCTGCGTCCGCAAGAGGGCGATGCCGCCGCCGAGATCCTTGCCAATGCGCTGGACCGGATCGAGGCTCGCCGCGTCGCGCGTGACGAGATTGCCCGTGCCGAGGCCGAGATCCAGGGTCTGGCAGACGAGGGACTGACATGGCGCGTCGCTCAATCCGCCCGCGCCCGCCAGCAGGCGGATCATCCCTCGCTTTCGGACTTTTCCGATCTGGGAGAAGACCGCGCGGCGCTGTCGGCGCAGCTGAAGGCTGCGCTGGAAAACGAAATCTGGCGCAAGCCGCGCCGCTGACCGGGGTGCCGGATGAGGTCGGAGACGGCCGAATCACCGACGCCGAATCACGCTCGCCGCAAGTCCGGGCCGGGATTTGATTCCCGCCGCGACTTCGATAAAAACGGCCTAAAGCCGATCCCGATTCGCCGATTCGCGAATCACCGCTTCAAGGGAGCCAGCATGGCAGCCAACGACGACGACCAGAAGCCCGACACCAAGGACGACGATCACTCGCTGGACATGAGCCAGGCGGCGGTGAAGCGCATGATCGCCGAGGGGCGCGAGCGCGGCTTCATTACCTATGACCAACTCAATGCCGTCCTGCCGCCGGAGCAAGCCAGTTCCGACCAGATCGAGGACGTGATGTCGATGCTGTCCGAAATGGACATTCGCGTCGTCGAAAACGATGAGGAGGCGGACGACGGCGAGACGGGCGGCCAGGTCGCGACCACCAGCACCGGGTCGCGCGAGATTGCCATCGCGACGACCGAGACCGAGAAGCTGGACCGCACCGACGACCCGGTGCGGATGTATCTGCGCGAGATGGGTTCGGTCGAGTTGCTGTCGCGCGAGGGCGAGATCGCCATCGCGAAGCGCATCGAGGCTGGGCGCAACACCATGATCGCCGGGCTTTGCGAAAGCCCGCTGACCTTCAAGGCCATCACGATGTGGCGGCAGGAGCTTCTGGAAGAAGACATCCTTCTGCGCGACGTGATCGACCTTGAAACCACCTTCGGCCGCTCGATGGACGAAGAGGGTGAGGACGAGGAAGTCCTGACCGAAGAGACGCCGCGCGCCAATGCCGCCGGCCCGAGCACGGCCCGGGGCGAGGATGAGCTGGACGCCGACGGCAACCCGATGCGCCGGTCCGAAGACGAGGAAGAGGACGAGGACGGCCAGAACCTGTCGCTTTCCGCGATGGAAGCCACGCTGAAGCCCAAGGTTCTTGAGACGCTGGAAGCGATTGCGCAGGGCTATGAAGAACTGGCGCACATGCAGGACAACCGCATGTCCGCCACCCTGAACGAGGATGGCAGCTTCTCGGCCAAGGACGAGATCGCGTATCAGCTGCTGCGTTCGCGCATCGTTGCGCTGGTCAACGAACTGCACCTGCACAACAACCGGATCGAGGCGCTGGTCGACCAGATCTATGGCATCAACCGCCGCATCGTGACCATCGACTCGGGCATGGTGAAGCTGGCCGACGCGGCCCGCATCAACCGCCGCGAGTTCATCGACGCCTATCGCGGCGCCGAGCTTGACCCGACCTGGGTCGACCGCATGGCGGGCAACAAGGGTCGCGGCTGGCAGGTCCTGCTGGAGAAATCGCGCAGTCAGGTCGAGCAGCTTCGCGGCGACATGGCCATGGTCGGCCAGCATGTCGGCGTCGATATCGAGGAATTCCGCCGGATCGTGAACCAGGTCCAGCGCGGCGAGAAGGAAGCTCGCCAGGCCAAGAAGGAAATGGTCGAGGCGAACCTTCGCCTGGTGATCTCGATTGCTAAAAAATACACGAACCGTGGTCTGCAATTCCTTGATCTTATTCAGGAAGGCAATATCGGCCTGATGAAGGCCGTCGACAAGTTCGAGTATCGGCGCGGCTACAAGTTCTCGACCTATGCGACCTGGTGGATCCGTCAGGCGATCACGCGTTCGATCGCGGATCAGGCCCGGACCATCCGGATTCCGGTCCACATGATCGAGACGATCAACAAGCTCGTCCGCACCGGACGCCAGATGCTGCACGAGATCGGCCGCGAGCCGACCCCGGAGGAATTGGCCGAAAAGCTGCAGATGCCGCTGGAAAAGGTCCGCAAGGTGATGAAGATCGCCAAGGAGCCGATCTCTCTCGAAACCCCAATCGGGGACGAGGAAGACAGCCAGCTTGGCG
Organism: Paracoccus broussonetiae; assembly: GCF_031854425.1. Classification (NCBI taxonomy): domain Bacteria; kingdom Pseudomonadati; phylum Pseudomonadota; class Alphaproteobacteria; order Rhodobacterales; family Paracoccaceae; genus Paracoccus; species Paracoccus broussonetiae. Next base: position 179,699 of record NZ_JAVRQI010000003.1, read on the forward strand.
ATTTCATCGAGGACAAGAACGCGGTCCTGCCGCTGGATTCCGCCATTCAGGAAAACCTGAAGGAAACCACGACGCGCGTCCTCGCCAGCCTTACTCCGCGGGAAGAGCGGGTTCTGCGGATGCGCTTCGGCATCGGCATGAACACCGACCACACGTTGGAAGAGGTCGGCCAGCAGTTCAGCGTGACCCGCGAACGTATCCGTCAGATCGAGGCCAAGGCGCTGCGCAAGCTCAAGCACCCGTCTCGTTCGCGCAAGCTGCGGTCCTTCCTGGATCAGTAAGTGGAGACCTCTTTCTTTCTCTACCGGAGCCGGACTTCGCTGACCGCGAGGTCCACCGGCTGTGCGGATATCCTGGCCGAGTCGAGGGCGCGTAACAGCGTTCTGGACCTGACCGGCTATCTGCATCTTGAGGACGGTTCCTTCTATCAGTGGCTGGAAGGGCCGTCCGATGCGCTGGCCGATGTCGGCGACCTGATCGTTGCGGACCCCCGCCACCGCGATGTGGAATTCCTGTGGCAGGGCACCCAGCGAGGCCGGCAATTTTCGAAATGGAAGATGGGGTTTGGCACCTCGACTGCGGGGATCCTGTTCGACTGGGTGGCTGAACAGGGCGTCCAGGTCAGCGATCAGACCTCGTTCGCGCAGGGGTTGCTGGACTTCATGCTGTCTGAACTGCGCGCGGCCTCGGCCTGAACTTCCCCGATTTCCCTGGAGAAAATGGCCGTCCCGGTTCCTGTCGGGACGTCTGCTTCTTGCATTTCCGGGGTAAAAGGTGAACAGTTACGCCCAAGAAGAACGGCGGCCGCGGCGACGGCCCGGCGAAGGTGGGCAGAGTGACGGAACATATCCAGCAATGGCTTGCGATTGGCGATAACCTTCGGGTGCTGCTGATCCTGGCGCTTGCCGCCATCCTGGGCTTGGGGGTCGCGCTGTCGCGCACAAGGCGCTCATCCGAGCGCGTGGCCCGAGAGGCGGCGCTGGCCGAACAGGGCCTGCGCGCCCGGCTGGAGGAAGAGGGCCGCGCCACCCAGGACCATCTGCTGAAGATCAGCCGCATCGAGACCAAGGCCGAATCCCTGGCCCAGCGTCTTCAGGAGCTGGTGGAGGAGCGCGATGGCCTGACCGACGCGCTGCACCGGGAACGCAATCTTCTGGCGCAATCCCAGCGCCAGTTGGCCGAGGCGCGGCTTGCCTCGGACAAGGACCGCGAAGCGGCCGAGCGCGAGATCCTGACCCTGCGCGAGCTGCGCCAAGAGATGACCGGGCATTTCCGCCTGATGGCAAACGAGACCCTGCGCGTTCAGGGGGCCGAGATGCAGAAGTCCCACGGCGACCAGTTGAACGCGCTGCTGACGCCGTTCCGCGATCAGGTGAACCGCTTCCAGACCGAATTACAGGCCCGGAACAAGGCCACCGACGAAGAACGCGCGCGCCTGAAGGAGCAGATCGAGTACCTGCACAAGCGTTCCGAACAGATCTCGCAAGAGGCGGTGGCGCTGACCCGCGCGCTGAAAGGCGACAGCCAGAAGCGCGGCGCCTGGGGCGAGATGATCCTGGAGCGCATCCTTGAGGATTCCGGCCTGATCGAAGGGACGCATTACCAGACCCAGACCAGCCATCGCGACGGTGACGGCAAGCTGTGGCGCCCGGATGTGATCGTGAAGATGCCGCAGCGCAAGCTGCTGGTGATCGACAGCAAGGTATCGCTGAACGCCTATGAAGAAGCCGTGAACGCCGAGGATCCGGTCGCGCGCGAAGCCGCCCTGCGGCGGCATGTCGCCTCGGTCCGGGGGCATGTCGCAAGCCTCGCGGCCAAGGGCTACCAGGCGCTGGACGACGGTTCGGTCGATTACGTGCTGATGTTCATCCCGGTCGAAGGCGCGTTTTCCGAGGCGCTGCGCGTTGATCCCGACCTGGCGCGCCACGCGATGGAAAACCGCGTGGGTTTGGCGACGCCGACCACGCTGATGCTGACGCTGCGCACCGTCGATCACATCTGGACGGTAGAACGGCGCGAATCGAACGCGATGCAGATCGCCGCGCGGGCGGGACAGCTTTACGACAAGCTGCATGGCTTCGTTTCCTCGATCGAAGAGGTGGGCGTGGCGCTGGACAAGGCGCAGAAAAGCCACGCCACCGCCATGGACCGCCTGTCGCGCGGCTCGGGTAACGTCATCCGGCAAGCCGAGATGCTGCGCGAGTTGGGCGCGCGGACGCAGAAGCGTCTTGGCCTTGACCATGACGGCGGCAGCCTTCCGGCACCCGAAGAGGCAGCAGAGTGACGTTGACGCGGTTCCGCGTTCAGACGCGCGGACCCGCCTTGCATGAAATCACGCGCGACATCGCAGGCTGGCTTTCCAATATCCGCGCGGAGGAGGGGGTGGTGACGCTGTTCGTGCGCCATACCTCGTGTTCGCTTCTGATTCAGGAAAACGCGGATCCCGATGTGCGCCGCGACCTGCTGAACTGGTTGGGCCGGATCGCACCCCCGGCGGACGATCCCGCGATGGGCTGGATCACGCATCGCGCCGAAGGGCCGGACGACATGCCTGCGCATCTGAAGTCGGCGGTGCTGCCCACCAGCCTGCATATCCCGGTGGAAGGCGGTCGGATGGTTCTGGGGACATGGCAGGGCATCTACCTGGTCGAGCATCGGCGCGCGCCCCATCAACGAGAGGTCGTGGCGAAGTTTCAGGCAGGCTAAGCAACAGCATCGGGGACCGCTAAAACTCCTTTCACTTGTCGCGGCATTGTGGAAAATTTGCGCAACAAAAGCGGACCGTTCGCGGCAAGAAGGACAGGGCATGGCGACAGGTAGCCGATCGCAAGCGACACAGGGGCTGACCCTGATCTCTCCTCCGCTGGCCTATGCCGTCCTGGTCATGGCGGCGCCGCTGCTGACCATCCTGGCCTATTCCTTCCTGAAGGACGGCTATCTGACGGTGATCCGCGAATTCACTCTGGAGAACTATCGCGCGGTCTGGTCGGACCCGATCTTTCACACCATTTTGCGCCGTTCGCTGGGGGTGGCCGCGCTGGTCACGGCGGTTACGGTGCTCCTGGCCTTTCCGGTGGCCTATTTCCTCAGCTTCGCCGTCTCGGCCGAGCGCAAGTCGCTGTGGCTTTTCCTGATCACCATCCCGTTCTGGACCAGCTATCTGATCCGGGTTTTCCTGTGGAAGGTGATCCTGGGCTATAACGGGGTCATCAATTCGGGCCTGAAAACGCTTGGCATCATCGACCAGCCGCTGACCTTCATCCTGTATAACGTCAACTCGATGGTGATCACGCTGGCCCATGCCTATGCGCCCTTCGCGATCCTGCCAATCTTCATCGCGCTGGAAAAGATCGACCGCTCGCTACTTGAGGCTGGGCGCGACCTTGGCGAAAGCCGGGCAATGACGTTCTGGCGCGTGACCCTGCCGCTGGCGATGCCGGGTGTGGTTGCGGCATCGCTGATCGTCTTCATTCCGACCATCGGGGACTATGTGACCCCGGCGCTGATCGGGGGCGGCAAGATTCCGATGATCGCGAACATGATCCAGGCGCAGATGCTGGACCTGGACAACCGCCCGATGGGTTCGGCACTGGCAGTTTCGGCCATGCTGGTGGTCGCGATCCTCAGCCTTCTGTTTGTGGCCGTGAACCGCCGCTTCCTGAAGGTGCGGCAATGAAGGGCGGCGGGCTGCGGATCTATGCGATCGCCTATCTTCTGTTCCTGTACGCCCCGATCCTGCTGCTGCCGGTCTTTGCGTTCAATGCGGGGACCGTGATTGCCTTTCCGCTGAAGGGGTTCACCACGCAGTGGTTCGTCCAGATGTTCGAGAACGCGTCGATGCGGCGCGCACTGATGAACTCGCTGACCATTGCCGTCTCCTCGTCGATCTTCGCGACATGCCTTGGCGTCTTTGCCGCGCGCGCCTCGACCCGGTTCGAGTTTCCGGGCAAGGGTGCGATCATGGGCCTGATCATGCTGCCGCTGGTCCTGCCCGAGATCATCGTCTCGATCTCGCTTCTGGTGGTTCTGCTGTCGATCGGCATCAAGCTGAACATCCTGACGGTGATCCTGGGCCACACGCTGATCTGCATGCCCTATGCGACAGTCATCCTCAGCACCGCGTTCAACTCGCTCGACCGCTCGCTGGAGGAGGCAGCCTATGACCTTGGCGAAACGAAATGGAGCGCGTTCCGGCTGGTCATCCTGCCGCTGGTCATGCCGGGGATCATTTCCTCGCTGCTGATGAGCTTCACGATCAGCCTGGACGAATTCATCATCGCCTTCTTCCTGGCCGGGAACGAACCGACGCTGCCGACCTATATCTTCAGCCAGCTGCGCTTTCCCAAGCAGACACCGATGATCATGGCGCTGGGAACGGTGCTGGTCTTCATGTCCATCATCCTTTTGACAATTGCCGAATATTTCCGCCGTCGCGGCCTTGCCAAGACCGGCGCCAAGGATACCGGAGGCTTCTTGTGACCACGCCCAGCAGCAGCACCGCCGCGCATCGCGCCAGGACCGCGACGGCGCGTCCGATGATCGAGATCAAGGGGGTCCAGAAGCATTACGGCGACTATCACGCCTTGCGGGGCATCGATCTGACCATCCGCGCGGGCGAGTTCTTCTCGCTGTTGGGGCCATCGGGTTGCGGCAAGACTACGCTTCTGCGCACGATCGCCGGGTTCGAGGACATTTCCGAAGGGGTGGTCCTGATCGACGGGCAGGACATGGACGGTGTGCCGGCGAACAGCCGCCCGACCAATATGGTTTTTCAGTCCTATGCGATCTTTCCGCACCTGACCGTGGCTGAAAATGTCGGCTTTGGCCTGCGCCGGGATCCGCGCTCGAAGGCCGAAAAGGCCGCCGCGGTCGAGCAGGCGCTGGAGATGGTGGGGCTGAAGGGGTATGGCAAGCGCGCCTCGCACGCGCTGTCGGGCGGGCAGCGGCAGCGCGTGGCTCTGGCCCGCGCGCTGATCCTGAAGCCCAAGGTGCTGCTTCTGGACGAACCGCTTTCGGCACTGGACCGCAAGATGCGCGAACAGATGCAGGTTGAATTGATCAAGCTGCAACGCCAGGTGGGCATCACCTTCGTCCTTGTCACCCATGACCAGGAAGAGGCGCTGGTCATGTCCGACCGCATCGCGGTCATGTTCGAGGGGCAGATCGCCCAGCTTGACGGGCCCGAGGCGCTGTATGCGCGCCCGACCAGCCGCCGAGTCGCGAATTTCATCGGCGTAATGAATTTCCTGCCCGCCCGCATCCTGGGCGAGACGCAAGATGGGATCGAGGTCGAGGTTTCGGGCCTGGGCCGGGTGGTGATTCCGGCCAGAAACGTCAGCAGCGCCGATCCCGGTGACGACGGCCCCTCGGTCGGGTTCCGGCCCGAGGCGGTATCTCTTCTGTCCGCGTCGCAATCGGGGCAGGGCCGGGTCACGGGGGGCGTCATCGACGAGGTCGTCTATTATGGCGACATGACCTATTACGACGTCCGGCTGGACGGCTCGGCCAGTTTCGACGGCAAGGCGCGGCCCGTCCGCATCGCCATGCGCAACGTCTTTGGCCGCGAAGTGCAGGATGTCGGAACACGCGCGAATGTGAGTTGGTCGCCGGGTTCGCTGGTGCTTTTCCGCTGATTCAAGGCGTTGGCGGCAAGATATCGCCACGCCGCATTTGCGACCTGCGGCCAGCCGTGCCACGTTCGAAAGGCAATGCAACAGACGGAGATCCATAATGATCGCACGTTCCGCCATTCTTCCCGCACTCGCCTTGGCCGCTTCGGCGCTGACCGCAGGCATCGCCCTTGCGCAAGAGGCCGCGCCCGCGGCTCCTGCCGCCCCGGCGACGACCCAGGCTCCTGCGGCGGCGCCCGTGCAGGACAATGGTGCTGCATATGAAAGCGCGCGCAACCAGTTGGGTGTGCTGACCTATTGCCAGCAAAAGGGCTTCATCGACGGCAAGGCGGTCGAGACCCAGACCAAGCTTCTCGCCATGATCCCGGCCGGTGACACCGCCAAGGGCGACGCCGCCGAGGCCAAGGGCAAGGAAGGCACCGTTTCCGCAATGGGGGTAGAGCGTTCGCTGGCGGATGCCGCCACCGAGCAGAAGACGACCGAGGAAGCGCTTTGCAAGCAGATGGACACCCTGCTGCAACAGCTTGCCGCACAGGTGCCCAGCTAGGGCGCAAAAGGGTTTGGCGGCAGTTCCGGTTTCGAGTCGCTCCGGCCGGGGCCTGCCATTCCGGGGTCGGTCCTTTGCGATGGGGGCCGGCCCCACTTCGTTCAGAAGGGGGGCAGTCCGACCTGCACCTTCTTCGGCAATCCCGTCCGCACCAGGCGATAGCTGTGGCGGATGCGGTGGGCCAGCTCGTCCGGCGCCGAATCAAGGGGCAGGGCGACCCAGCTTCGGTGCAGGTAAGGGGCGTGTTCGGCAACGCCGGTTTCGATCAGGAAGGCGGCAAGTTCGGCGCTTTCGGTCTTGACCGCGACATGGGTGCCAGCGGTGCCCGTCACGGCAAAGGTCTTGCCACCGATTTTCCAGCAATCATGGCCTCCGCCCCAGGGGTCGGACCATTCGGCCCCCGGCTGCGCGGCACATAGCTCGTTGACTAGGTCTCGGCTCATGATGCGAGTTTTGCAGCGTCTCTTGGCAGAGACAAGACGATGGTTTAAGGCAGCGGCATGAAGCTGCACGCCGCCACCATCCGTTGCATCATTACCGGCTGAAAATTCAGGCGGGCGTTACTTCGTGACCTATGACGCCCGCGCCGGGAGAGGTTCGGGATGCCCAATTTCGAGGGAAGTCATGGTCGATATCAGACTGACGAATACCAAGACCCGGGGGAAAGAGGTCTTCCGGCCGCTGGACCCCGAAAACGTGCGGCTTTATCTGTGCGGCCCGACGGTCTATGACCGCGCGCATCTGGGCAATGCCCGTCCCGTCGTGGTGATCGACGTGCTGGTGCGGCTTCTGCGCGAAGTCTATGGCGCCGGGAACGTGACCTATGTGCGCAATTTCACCGATGTCGATGACAAGATCAACGCCAGCGCCGCTGCCCGCAAGGCAGCCGGCGCGCCCGGCACGCTTGAGGATCTGATCCGCGAACGGACCGAGGAAACCATTGCCTGGTATCACGCCGACATGGACGCGCTGGGGGCGGAGCGTCCTGATCACGAGCCGCGCGCGACCGATTACATCCAGCAGATGATCGACATGATCGGCACGCTGATCGCGCAGGGGCACGCCTATGCAGCCGAAGGGCATGTGCTGTTCGATGTGCGCTCTTTCCCCGAATACGGTCGCCTTTCGGGCCGGTCGGTCGATGACATGATCGCGGGCGCGCGGGTCGAGGTCGCGCCCTTCAAGCGCGATCCGATGGATTTCGTGTTGTGGAAGCCGTCCGATGCCGACCTGCCGGGCTGGGACAGCCCCTGGGGTCGGGGGCGTCCGGGCTGGCATATCGAATGCTCGGCCATGGCCTATGAGTTGCTGGGCGAAAGCTTCGACATCCATGCGGGCGGGATCGACCTGCAATTCCCCCACCACGAGAACGAGATCGCGCAAAGCTGCTGCGCCCATCCGCATGGCGATTTCGCCCGCGTCTGGCTGCATAACGAGATGCTTCAGGTTGAAGGCAAGAAGATGTCCAAATCGCTGGGCAATTTCTTCACCGTCCGCGACCTGCTGGAAACGCGTGTGCCGGGCGAGGTGATCCGCTTCGTGCTGCTGTCGACGCATTACCGCAAGCCGATGGACTGGACAGCCGACAAGGCCCAGGCGGCCGAGGATACCCTGTGGGACTGGCGCGTCCTGACCAAGGGGGTCGAACCCGCCCCCGCGCCCGATCCCCGCATCATCGAGGCGCTGGCCGATGACCTGAATACCGCAGGCGCAATCGCGGTGCTGCACGGCTTGCGTGATGATCCGGCGTTGCTGCTGGCCTCGGCACGCTTCCTGGGTCTGCTGCAGCCCGAAATGGGCGACTGGATGCGGCACGATCTTGCCAGCATTGCGAACGTCAATTTTTCGGTCAAGGACGCGTTGGAAGAATTGACCCAGAAGCTGACCGATCTGCGGGTCGAGGCGATGCAGACCAAAAGCTTCGGCTCGGTCGACGCGCTGAAGACGGCGCTGACCGAGGCGGGCGTGGAAGTGCGCATGTCAAAGGCCGGGGTCGAGTTGCTGGCCGGGCCGCGGCTTGATGTCTCTCGTCTGGGGGCATTGCTGTGACCGATCGCCTTTATCTTTACGACACCACCTTGCGTGACGGGCAGCAGACGCAGGGCGTGCAGTTCTCTTCCGCCGAAAAGGCCGAGATCGCGGGGATGCTGGACCAGCTTGGCGTCGATTATATCGAGGGCGGCTGGCCGGGCGCGAATCCGACCGACAGCGACTTCTTCGCCTCGGCGCCCACGACCCGTGCGACGATGACCGCCTTCGGCATGACCAAGCGCGCGGGGCGTTCGGCGGAGAATGACGACGTGCTGGCGGCCGTCATGGATGCGGGCACGCCCGCGGTCTGTCTGGTGGGCAAGACCCATCCGTTTCACGTCCGCGAGGCATTGGGCATCACGCTGGACGAGAACCTGCAGAACATCAGCGCCTCGGTCGCGCATCTGGTCGCCTCGGGACGCGAGGCGCTTTTCGATGCCGAGCATTTCTTTGACGGTTATGCCGATGACCCGGATTACGCGCTGTCCTGCCTTCGGGCCGCGCTGACATCGGGCGCGCGCTGGATCGTTCTTTGCGACACGAATGGCGGCACCCTGCCGGCAAAGGTCGGGCGCATCGTGCAGGAGGTGATCGCAGCGGGCATTCCGGGTGACCGGCTGGGCATTCATTGCCATGACGACACCGGCAACGCAGTTGCCTGCACGCTGGCTGCGGTCGAGGCAGGCGTGCGCCAGATCCAGGGCACGCTGAACGGGCTGGGGGAACGTTGTGGCAATGCCAGCCTGACCACGCTGATCCCGACGCTGCTGCTGAAGGAACCCTATCGCTCGATCCTGCGCACCGGCGTTTCGGGCGAGGGGCTGGGGGCGCTGACCCGCATCTCGCGTCGGCTGGACGAGATCCTGAACCGCGCCCCGCTGCGTGCCGCGCCCTATGTCGGGGCGTCGGCCTTTGCGCACAAGGCCGGGTTGCATGCCAGCGCGATCCTGAAGAACCCGGCGACCTACGAGCATGTGGAACCGGCGGTGGTGGGCAATGCGCGCATCATCCCGATGTCCAATCAGGCGGGGCAGTCGAACCTGCGCGCGCGTCTGGCCGAGGCGGGCATCATCGTCGAACGCGACGACCCGGCTCTTGCCCGCATCCTCGATCTGGTCAAGAGCCGCGAGGATGACGGCTACGCCTATGACGGCGCGCAGGCGAGCTTTGAACTGCTCGCGCTGACCGAACTCGGCCGGATGAAGAAATTCTTCGAGATCGATCGCTACCGCGTCACGGTCGAGCGCAGGAAGAACGCCCTCGGCCGCCGGATCACCGTCTCCGAGGCGGTGGTCGTCGTCCGTATCGGGGACGAACGAATGTTGTCCGTCAGTGAAAGCATGGACGAAGAGGGTCAGGACCGCGGCCCGGTCAACGCGCTTTCCCGCGCGCTGGCCAAGGACCTTGGGCCCTATCAGTCCCATATCGAGGACATGCAGCTTGTCGATTTCCGCGTCCGCATCACCGCGGGCGGCACCGATGCTGTCACCCGCGTCATCATCGACAGCGCCGACGGGCAGGGGAACCGCTGGTCGACGGTCGGTGTCTCGCACAACATCGTGGACGCAAGTTTCGAGGCGCTGGTCGATGCCATCCGCTGGAAGCTGATCCGCGACGGGGTGACACCGGCATGAGCCTTGACCATTGCGCCGAGCAGCTCAGGGAGCATGACCCAGAGCGCTTCGGCATCTGCCTGCTTGCCCCTGCCGGGGCGTGTCCGCGCCTTTTGACGCTCTATGCGCTGAACCTGGAGCTGGCACGAACGCCACTTGCCTCGACCGAGCCGCTGATCGCCGAAATGCGTGTGCAGTGGTGGATCGAGCGGCTGGAAGCCATCGCCGAGGGGCAGGTCGCGTCCCACGAAATCCTGACGCCCTTGGCCGAGGCCTGGGGTCCGCGGGCGGCGGCCTTTGCCGTGCTGGCCGAGGGGCGCCGCCGCGACAGCGCGCGTGAGCCGCATGACGGTCCCGGGGCCGTTGCGGCCTATGTGCGGGAAACGGCGGTGCCGCTGGTGGAATTCGCCGCCGAGGCCCTTGATGGGCCGCTGGCGGCGACGCCTGCCGTTGCTGCGCAGGCCGAGGGGCTCGGTCTCGCGAATTGGCTCGCAGCACTTCCCGCATTGCAGGGTCTGGGGCTGGGCCTATGGGATCCGTCGGCGGAAGCCCTGTCGCAAATCGCCCGGGATGCGCGTGGAAAGCTCACCGAGGCGCGCGACCTGCGCCGCGATGTGCCCCGCGCGCTGGCTCCGGTCCTATTTCCCGGTGCGGGCGTGAAGCTCGTTCTGGATGCGGCGCCGAAGGGGCTGGAGGCGCTGGCCGCAGCGCAGCCGTCGGAGTTCCGAAAGCGGCTGGCGCTTGGTGCCTTCGCGCTGACACATCGCTGGTGGATATGAAAAGGGCGGCCGATTGGCCGCCCTGTCTGCATGTTGGTTCTGCGATCAGCCGCGCAGGATGCTGCGCCCGGCATACTCTGCCGAGGCACCCAGCATTTCCTCGATCCGGATCAGCTGGTTGTATTTCGCGAGCCGGTCGGAACGCGCGAGGCTGCCGGTCTTGATCTGGCCGCAATTCGTCGCGACGGCGAGGTCGGCGATGGTCGCATCCTCGGTCTCGCCCGAGCGGTGCGACATGACCGAGGTATAGCGTGCGCGGTCGGCCATGCGCACGGCGTCAAGCGTCTCGGTCAGGGTACCGATCTGGTTGACCTTGACCAGCAGCGAGTTGGCGCAGCCTTTCGCGATGCCTTCAGCCAGTCGGACGGGGTTGGTCACGAACAGGTCGTCGCCGACCAACTGCACGCGGTTGCCCAGCGTGTCGGTCAGCAGCTTCCAGCCGTCCCAGTCATCTTCCGAGCAGCCGTCCTCGATCGACAGGATCGGGTAGTCGTTGCACAGCGCCTCAAGATAGGCGACGTTTTCGGCAGGGGTCAGGGACTTCCCTTCGCCCTTCATCTCGTATTTGCCGCCCTTGAAGTACTCGGTCGACGCGCAGTCGAGCGCCAGCATGATGTCGTCGCCGGGCTGGTAGCCTGCTTTTTCGATCGCCTTCAGGATGAAGTCGAGCGCATCGCGGGCCGACGAAAGGTTCGGGGCAAAGCCACCCTCGTCGCCGATCCCGGTCGAGAGACCTGCCGCCGACAGTTCCTTTTTCAGGGTGTGGAAGACTTCCGAGCCCATGCGGACGGCCTCGCGGATGTTTTCCGCGGCCACCGGCATGATCATGAATTCCTGGATGTCGATCGGGTTGTCGGCATGTTCGCCGCCATTGATGATGTTCATCATCGGCACCGGCAGGATGCGCGCGCCCGTGCCCCCGACATAGCGGTAAAGCGGCTGTGCGCTGGCTTCGGCTGCGGCCTTGGCCACGGCCAGCGAGACCCCGAGGATCGCGTTCGCACCAAGACGGCCCTTGTTCGCGGTGCCGTCGATCTCGATCATCAGGCGGTCGATGCCGATCTGGTCGGTCACGTCCTCGCCGATCAGGTTTTCGGCGATTTCGCCATTCACGGCGGCGACGGCCTCCAGCACGCCCTTGCCCATGTAGCGCGACTTGTCGCCATCGCGCTTCTCGACGGCCTCATGGGCGCCAGTCGAAGCGCCCGAGGGCACCGCGGCGCGGCCCATCGTGCCGTCTTCCAGCGTGACATCGACCTCGACGGTCGGGTTGCCGCGGCTGTCCAGGATCTCGCGTGCGAAAATGTCGATGATGGCGGTCATGTCCGTCCCTCTCGTGACAAGGTTTGCGCAGATGTGTAGCGGCCTTCGCGCGTGCAGAAAAGTTCATTCGGCAGGGTTATCGCTCACACGGCCCATGATCCCGGGTTCGGGGGCGGCGGACCAGGGTTCCAGCGCCAGATCCGCCCAGATCGGCAGATGATCCGAGGCCTGGCGCGCGATATCGCTGTCCCAGACGCCCGAATCCACCACCTCGATCCCGCGCGAGACGGCGAACCGGTCATAGCGCAGGCGGGGAAACGGGGCGGGCCAGCTGGGACCGGGGGCCAGGACATGCATCGGCTCCAACGCCTCAAGCCCGCGATTGTCGTGCCATTCGTTGAAATCGCCGGTCAGGATCAGGCGGTCATGGCCCATGCGCCCGGCCTGGGCAACGATGCGGCGCAATTGCGCCCGGCGGGATGATCGCGCCAGCCCCAGATGCACTGCGATGATGGTGATCCCCGGAATGCGCAGCGCCAGCGCGCCCCGTGGCTCAATCCCCGGCAAGGGAAGGCGGCGGACAGTCGCCTGCTCCATCAGTTCCGGACGCAGCAGGATGGTCTGGCCATGCCAGCCCAGCGAGTTCGAGCCTGTCGGGTTGAAGACCGCCGGGACCATGCCCGTCGCTTCCTGGATCAGCGCGCGGGGCAGGGCCTCGGGCCGGCGGCCCAGGCGGAAATCGACCTCTTGCAGGGCGATGACATCGGGCTTGATGTCCGCGATCACTTGCAGGTTGCGTTCAGGTGCATGTGGCCCCGTCATGCCCCTGCACTTGTGCAGGTTATAGCTGGCCAGTCTGATGCGGTCCGTTTGTGACGACATGGGGCCTTTCGCTGATCAGGTGCCGCAGAAGGTGCGTTGGACGATCTCATCCGGTTCAGGCGGGCGGGACAAGTCCTCCCATTCCGGGCGATCCGCAAATGGGTCGCGCAGCGCCGCATCCAGCCGATGGAACAGGGTGAAATCGCCCTCATCCCGCGCAGCGGCAATCGCCTGCTCGATGCGGTGATTGCGTGGAATGCGCCGCGGGTTGGCGCGGGCCATGACTTCGGGCGCGTCGGAGAGGGGCGCGATCCGCGCCTGCCAATCAGCGGCCCAGGCGTCAAAGGCGGCCCGGTCGACGAACTGGTCCCGCGCCGTGCCATCGCCAAGCGCCGCGAAAGTGGTGGTGAAATCCGCGCGCTCGGCAGCCATCAGGTTCAGCAGGCGTTCGACCAACTCTCGGTCGTCGGGGCGGGTCGCCGCGATACCCAGCTTGGCACCGAAGCGGCGCAGCCATTCGCGCTGGTAGAGTTCGGGGAAGGAATGGACGATCCGCGTGGCCTCGGTCACGGCCTCGTCGTCATTGCCCATCAGGGGCACCAGGCAGCTTGCCAGCTGTGCCAGGTTCCAGACCGCGATCCGCGGCTGTTCGTTCCAGGCATAACGCCCTTGCGCGTCGATCGAGGAAAACACCTTGTCCGGCTGGTAGCCGTCGATGAAGGCGCAAGGGCCGTAATCGATGGTTTCACCGGAAACGGACATGTTGTCGGTGTTCATGACCCCGTGGATGAAGCCAAGCCCCATCCAGCAGGATATGGTGTAGGCCTGCGCCTCGACCACGCGTTGCAGCAGGTCGGCCGCACCCGAGGCGTCCGGGTAATGGCGCGCGATGACGTGTTCCGCCAACAGGCGCAGCCGTTCGCGATCGCCGCGCGCGGCATAGAACTCGAAGGTGCCGACACGGATATGACTTGCCGCGATCCGGGTCAGGACCGCGCCCGGCAGCACGGTTTCGCGGATCACCGTCTCGCCCGTCGTCACGGCGGCCAATGCGCGCGTGGTCGGGACGCCGAAAGCCGCCATGAATTCGCTGACCAGATATTCGCGCAGGACCGGACCCAGCCAGGCGCGGCCGTCCCCCCGACGCGAAAAGGGTGTCGGCCCTGCTCCCTTCAGCTGGATGTCGAAGCGCGCGCCGTCGGGGGCCACGATCTCGCCCAGCAATACTGCGCGGCCGTCGCCAAGCTGCGGAGAGAAGCCGCCGAACTGGTGCCCGGCATAGGCCTGGGCGATCGGCTCGGCACCTTGGGGCAAGACGTTTCCCGACAGCATCTGCAATCCTTCAGGCCCGGCCAGCCAGTCGGCATCAAGGCCAAGGCGGCTTGCGAGTGGCAGGTTCAGCGCGATCAGTGCCGGGTCGCGCACGGGGGTGGGCGCGGTCCGGGTGAAGAATCCTTCGGGCAGTCGGGCATAGCTGTTGTCGAAGTGGATCATCTCGACCCTCCTTTCGACCTTATCTAGCCTTCATTGCAGAAATGTTAAGGGCGCAGGCACGCGCTCTAGTGCGAGATGCTGCCGGAAAACAGGTTCACCACGATCACACCGGCAATGATCAGCCCAAGCCCGATCATCGCCGCCACGTCCAGCCGCTGGCCAAAGACGAAAAGCCCGATCAGCGAGACAAGGACGATGCCCAGCCCGCTCCAGATTGCATAGGCGATGCCAAGGGGCATGGCGCGCAGTGCGTGGGACAGGAAGTAGAACGATCCCGCATAGCAAAGCCCCATCATCAGGGTCGGGACCAGTCGCGTAAACTGCTCGCTGCGTTGCAGGAAGGTGGTTCCGGTGACTTCCAGAACGATCGCGACGATCAGGGTGGCATAGGTCAGGATCGGCATCTTGTCTCTCCACGGGCGCTCGGGCGATCTAGCCCAAGCCTGCCGGGAATGTCACGCTGCCCTTGAACCGGATACGCGATATGCGTATCCCAGTGTTTTGCCGCTGTAAGGATGCTGTCGTGAAGTTCCTCGATCTCGCCAAGGTCTATGTCCGCTCGGGTGGCGGAGGCGCGGGATGCGTGTCCTTCCGTCGCGAGAAATTCATCGAATATGGTGGCCCCGATGGCGGCGACGGTGGCCGCGGTGGCGATGTCTGGGCCGAAGCGGTCGAAGGGTTGAATACCCTGATCGACTTCCGCTTCCAGCAGCATTTCTTCGCCAAGTCCGGCCAGCACGGCATGGGGTCGCAGCGCACGGGCGCTTCGGGCGATGACGTCGTGCTGCGCGTTCCCGTCGGGACCGAGATCCTGGACGAGGATCAGGAAACCATCATCTGCGACCTGACCGATCCCGGCCAGCGCGTTCTTCTGGCCAAGGGCGGCAATGGCGGTTTCGGCAACCTGCATTTCAAAAGTTCGACCAACCGCGCGCCCCGCAATGCCAATCCGGGCCTGGCTGGAGTTGAACGGACGCTGTGGCTGCGCCTGAAGCTGATCGCCGATGCCGGGCTTCTGGGTCTGCCGAATGCCGGCAAGTCGACCTTCCTGTCGGCCGTGTCGAATGCCCGCCCGAAGATCGCCGATTATCCCTTCACCACGCTTCACCCGAACCTGGGCGTCGTCGGCATCGATGCGCATGAATTCGTCATGGCTGACATTCCCGGCCTGATCGAGGGCGCGTCCGAAGGTCGCGGCCTAGGCGACCAGTTTCTGGGTCATGTCGAACGCTCGCGTGTGCTTCTGCATCTGATCGACGGAACGTCCGAGGACGTGGCCGGCGATGCGCGCACCATCCTGGCCGAGCTTGCAGCCTATTCTCCGGCGCTGGCCGAGAAACCGCGCGTCACGGTTCTGAACAAGATCGACGCCCTTGACCCCGAGATGATCGAGGAACGCCGCGCCGCGCTTGAGGCCGAGATCGGCGGGCCAGTCCATCTGATGTCGGGCGTCTCGCGCGAAGGGGTGGCGACGGTACTGCGCGCGCTCTGGTCCGAAATCGCACCCTCGCGCAAGCCGTTGCGTCAGGAAGACAGTGGGTCGTGGCAGCCGTGATACCGGAACTGGGCCGCGCGCAGCGGCTGGTGGTCAAGATCGGTTCGGCCCTGCTGGTGGGCGCTGACGGTCTGCGCGGCGAATGGCTGCGTGCGCTTTGCGATGACGTGGCACAGGCGCGGCGACGGGGGACGGATATTGTTCTCGTCTCGTCGGGGGCCATCGCGCTTGGCCGCCAGGTCCTGGGTCTTCCGGCAGGGCCGCTGCGGGTCGAGCAGTCGCAGGCAGCCGCCGCGGTCGGCCAGATCCGTCTGGCTCGCGCCTATGAAGAGGCTCTGGTGCCCCATGGCGTCACCACGGCGCAACTGCTGGTTACGCTGGACGACACAACCGATCGCCGCCGCTATCTGAACAGCCGCGCGACCATGCAGACGCTGCTGGGCCTTGGTGTCGTTCCGATCGTGAACGAAAATGACACCGTCGCCACGGACGAGATCCGCTATGGAGACAACGATCGTCTTGCCGCGCAGATCGCCGTGACATGCGGCGCCGACCAGCTGCTTCTGCTGTCGGATGTGGACGGGCTTTACACCGCCAATCCCAAGACCGATCCCACGGCCCGCCATCTGCCGGTGGTCGACCAGATCACGCCCGAGATCGAGGCCATGGGCGGCGACCCGATATCGGGTCTTAGCAAGGGCGGGATGAAGACGAAGCTGATGGCCGCCCGCACCGCGGTCGCCGGGGGCTGTGCAATGGCAATTGCCGAAGGCTCGGTCCTGCATCCCCTGCGCAATGTCGCCGAGGGTGCGCGCGTGACCTGGTTCCTGCCCGACTCGGATCCGCATGCAGCGCGTAAACGCTGGATCGCGGCGATGAAGCCCAAGGGTGAGATCGTGGTCGATGCAGGCGCGGCCGTGGCTTTGTCGAACGGCAAGTCGCTGCTCCCGGCGGGAGTCAGCGCGGTCTCGGGACGCTTCGGACGGGGCGATCCGGTCTCGGTCCTCGACAGCCGCGGGGCGCGGCTCGCGGCCGGGCTTGTGCGCTATTCCTCGACCGAAGCCCGCGCCATCGCCGGCCATCGCAGCGACGAGATCGAATCGATCCTGGGCTATCCGGGCCGCGCGGCGCTGATCCATCGCGATGACATGGTGATCTAGGGCCCAGGACGGCTTGCTCCACGAATGTGTTCAGCCTTGCATGGGTATTTTAGAAACAGTGAAGAACGGGCGCGATGAGCGATATTCACCGTTTTCCAAATACCCATGCAGGGCTTCCATCCGCGGGGCGGCTAGTCGACTGGACTGGCCTTTACCACTGCGCGGTGCTGTTGGCCCAACCTGCGGATTTGTGAGAATTGCGCCGCGTTCGGCGCGGGGGCGGGCAGGGCCAGGACGGCTTCGCGCAGCATCTGGATGCCGTCCTCACTGCGGGCGGGCAGGGTCGAGGCCGGGATCGGCGGGCCGATGGTCACACGATAGGGCTGGGAGGTCTTGTTCAACACCTCGTTGAACAGCGTGACATCGCGCAGTGTCGCGTGAAGCAGATCCAGCAGATAGAACAGCGTCGAGTTCCGCGCCCGGATCTGTAGCGGGATTACCGGCACGTCGAACTTCTTTGCGATCATTGCGGCGCTGGCCATCCACGGGCGTTCGTGCAGTGTCAGGCCGCGACGCTTGGCCAGCCGTCCCGAGGGAAAGATCAGCCCGATCCGACCTCGCTCAAGCGCCTTGCGCGTGTAATCCATTGTCGCGCGCGTCTTGGCATGGCTGCGCTTTTCGACCCGCCATTCGACCGGGGCGATCAGGCTGCCGCATTGTGGAAGAACCCGCATGATGTCGTGATTGGCATAGATGAACAGGTCATCACGCACCGCCGAGACGACTGCGTTCAGCACGATCCCGTCCGCAATTCCCGTCGGGTGGTTCGACACGATCAGCGCCGGGCCCGTGGCCGGAATATGCTCCAGCCCCTCGACTTTCAGGTCCCGGATGATGAGCTGCGCAAGGCGACGCATGATCTCATCCGTGGGCAGGTCGCGGAATTCTGCGCCAAGCTCGACGGTGCGGTCATAGCGCAGAAGCCACATCAGCCCCCGCCGGGCGAAGTCATGGTGCCAACGTGTTGAAAACAGCCAAGGTGCCCGCTCGTGGATCAGCGGATCAAGGCGTTGTTTCATGTCCTCGCGGGCATCCATGCTGGCAGTATTGCCGTGGCCGGCGGTGGCTGCAAGGGCCGTTCACACCACTTCAGGCTGCGCCGGCAAGGATGCGCGTAACCATCTCGGATGTGTTGCGCGAAAGCCCCGGCATGGCCGCGATGCGCCGAAGCGCCGCACGTGCCTTGTCCTGCCGTCCGGTGTCATAGCGCGAGATGGTTTCGAATGCCGAGCACATTCGTGCCGTGGTCTGTGGGTTGACCGGATCAAGCTTCATCAACCAGTCGGCCAGGAAATCGTAACCCGAGCCGTCGGCTGCGTGGAAACCCGCATGGTTTGCCGTCAGGCCCGAAATCAGCGCGCGGAAGCGGTTGGGGTTCTTCCAGTCGAAATCCGGGCGGGCGGCCAATGCGCGCGCGCGGGCGACCGCCTTTTCGGGCGCGGCACGCAAAGGCTGAACCATGAACCACTTGTCCATCACCAGCCGATTGTCACGAAATTCGGCTGCAAACCGCGCCAGCGCGTCGGCGTCGCGGTCAAGCGCGATCAGCTGTTCCAACGCGCCCTGCCGTTCGGTCATGTTCCCGGCATCGGCGAACAGGGTGTCGGCCCGGTTGCCGTCATCGAGGCGACCAAGATAACCAAGGCAGGCCAGTCGCAGGCTGCGCCGTGCCGATCCGTCCGCGTCCGGGCGATAGGGCCCTTGAGGGGCCATCGCGTCGAACAGCCGGGTCAGCGCAACTTCATGCGCCTCGGCAATGTCTTGGACAAGACCGCGACGGGCGGCATGGATCGCATCGGGATCCGGGACCGCACCCGAGGCCGCGATCGTGGTCGCGATTTCCTCTTCCCCCGGCAGAGACAGGCAAAGCGCGGCAAAGGCCGGGTCGGCTTCCGCATCGTCAAGAAGACCGCCAAGTGCGCGGATCAGCGCCTCGCCGACTGCCTTGCCACGGGTGCGGTCGATCAGGGCGTCCAGCGCCAGGTCATGGCCCGCCTGCCAGCGCGCGCAGGGGTCGGTGTCATGGGCCAGAAGCAGGGCCTGTTCGTCTGCGGTCATCTCGCGCGCCACCGTCACCGGGGCAGAGAAGCCGCGCAGCAGCGAGACGACCGGGCGCGCACCCAGCCCTTCGAACGCGAAGCTCTGCCGCTCCTCGGTCATCTCCAGCACCGTGGTCGGCAGTACTTCGTCCCCATTCGGGCCGATCAGGCCAAGGGCGATCGGGATGACGCGGGCGGGCTTTTCGGCCTGACCCGGCGTCGGTGCGGTATGCTGGCGGAAATTCAGCACCAGCTTGCCGTTGGCCCATTCCTCGGTCAGGGACAGGCGCGGCGTGCCAGCATCGGTGTACCAACGCTTGAATTGCACAAGATCGCGGCCGGTCGCGTCCTGAAACACTGCGATCCAGTCCTCGATCGTGCAGGCCTGCCCGTCATGGCGGTCGAAATACAGGTCCAGCGCCTTGCGATAACCTTCGTCGCCGACCAGGCGCTTGAGCATTCCGATGACCTCGGCGCCCTTTTCATAGACGGTCGCCGTATAGAAGTTGTTGATTTCCTGATAGTGATCGGGGCGCGGCGGATGGGACAGCGGGCCCGCATCCTCGCGGAACTGACGCGCGCGCAGGGTCTGGACATCGTGGATGCGCTTGACCGCGGCCGAGCGCATGTCGCTGGTGAACTGCTGGTCGCGGAAGACCGTGAGCCCCTCTTTCAGGCAAAGCTGGAACCAATCGCGGCAGGTGATGCGGTTGCCGGTCCAGTTGTGGAAATACTCGTGACCGATCACCCCCTCGATGCGTTCGTAATCGCCATCGGTCGCGGTTTCGGCAGTGGCCAGAACCAGCTTCGAGTTGAAGATGTTCAGCCCCTTGTTTTCCATCGCGCCCATGTTGAAATCATCGACGGCGACGATGTTGAACACGTCCAGATCGTATTCGCGGCCATAGGCCTCTTCTTCCCATTTCATCGACCGGATCAGAGATTCCATCGCATAGCCTGCGCGCGGCTCGTCGCCGGGACGAACCCAGACGTTCAGCGCGACCTTGCGGCCGGAGGCGGTGGTGAAGCTGTCGGGAATGGCCCGCAGGTCGCCCGCGACCAGCGCGAACAGATAAGCGGGCTTCGGCCAGGGATCGTGCCACGAGGCATGACCCGGCGCGGTGTTGACGGGATTGCCGTTCGACAGCAGCACGGGCTTGTCGGAGTGGATCTCGACCCGGAAGGGTGCCATCACGTCGGGACGGTCGGGATACCAGGTGATGTGGCGGAAGCCCTCGGCCTCGCATTGGGTGCAGAACATGCCGCCCGACAGATACAGGCCCTCCAGCGCAGTATTCGCCTCGGGATCGATCTGAACCTCGGCTTCGAAGGTGAAGCTGTCGGGCAGTTGGTCGGCGGGAATGATCAGCTTTTCCTGGTCAGCACGGATCAGGGTGGGGTCGACGGGGCGCCCGTCAATGGTCATGGACAGCGTTTTCAGCCCAGCCCCGTCAAGGACGAGGTCGCCGGGTCCGATGCGGCGGAAATCGATCGCCGAACGCACCCGCGTGGTGCGGGCCGCTAGCGTAAAGTCCAGCCGGGTTTCGGCAATCGCGAAAGGATAGGGGCGCCAATCGGCGAGATATTGTGTGGCGGTCATGACGAACCCCTTCAAAAAACTTTCGCAATGCGCGGAACTCGCGTGGAAACAGATTGTTAATCGCGGGATAGGCGGGTCGCAAGCCGGCCGGGGCGTTATGTGGCGCGACCCCATCCGGGCGATCCATCGCAACCTTGTGCTGAGGAGAGCCAAGATGGCCAATTACGACCCGAACGATCCGAACCGGACCGATCCCGTCGAGCCGACACGTCCTGTTCAGACGAACCAGACCTATGTCGAGCCCGTCGAGCGCCGTGCCTCGCCCCTGCCGCTGATCATCGGTATCCTGCTGGCGCTGGCGATTGCCTATTTCGTGGTCCAGTATTTCATGACCGGTAACGAGGTCACAACCGGCGATGAGCCGGCTGCGACCACCACCACTGCACCCGCCGAAACCACCACCGCGCCTGCAGATACGACCACCGCCCCGGCCGCGACGGCGCCTGCCGCCGATGCAGCGGCTGACAGCGCGGCGGATGCTGCGAGCAGTGCCGCCGATGCCGCGAACAGCGCCGCCGATGCGGCGGGCAATGCCGCGGACGCGGCAGGTGACGCCGCGAGCGATGCTGCCACCGCCGTCGACAACGCCGCCGATGCAGCGGGTGCCGCCGCAGGCGAGGCGGCCAGCGATGCCGCGAATGCCGCGGGCGAAGCCGCCACCGCGGCCGAGGAGGCCGCTTCGGATGCGGCGAATGCGGCTGGCGAGGCGGTCAAGGATGCGGGCCAGGCGGTCGACGACGCAATCACCGTCGAGCCGACCACGCCGGCACCGGCCACGACCGCGCCCTCGACGGGCACCACGACCACGACGCCGCCCGCCAACAACTGATCGAAGCTTGGGCAGTTGCGCCGCCGGTCGTTTCGCGACCGGCGGTTTTCATTTTTTCCGCAAGGATCATTCAACCGCACGGATAAGATCGGTCCGGTTGAAAGGTGGCGGGGTTTGGCATACCACCGTGCACCAAATGAGAATTGCGGTATTGAAGGAAGGAAAAGCGATGGCGCGCGTGGAAAAGGCCGGTTTGCGAGTGGACGAGGCACTGGCGACCTTCATCAACGAGCGCGCTCTGCCCGGCAGCGGTGTCGATCCGCGTGTCTTCTGGGAAGGGCTGTCGACGCTGCTTCATGAGTTCGGTCCGCGCAATCGCGCGCTTCTGGATCGCAGGGACGAGCTTCAATCGACGATCGACGCCTGGCACATCACCCGGCGTGGCGCGACGATTGATGCCGGCGAATACCGCGAGTTCCTGTCCGAGATCGGCTATCTTCAGCCCGAGGGCGAAGATTTCCAGATCGAGACCAAGGCCACCGATCCCGAATTCGCCTCGGTCGCGGGGCCGCAGCTGGTCGTTCCGATCACCAATGCCCGCTATGCCCTGAATGCCGCCAATGCGCGCTGGGGCAGCCTCTACGATGCGCTTTACGGCACCGACGCGATGGGCGACCTGCCGCAGGGCAGGGGCTATGACGCCCAGCGTGGTGGCCGCGTCATCGCCTGGGGCCGCAAGTTCCTGGACGAAGCCGTGCCGCTGGCCGAAGGATCGTGGGCCGATGTGGCATCGCTGACGGTATGCGATGGTGCACTTAAACCCGCGCTGCGCGACGCAGCGCAATTCGCCGGGTTCCGGGGTGATGCCGCGCAGCCTTCGGACGTGTTCCTGACCAATAACGGCCTGATGATCCGCATCACCCTGGATGCATCGACCCCGGTCGGTGGCCAGGACAAGGCAGGGATCTCTGACATCGTGCTGGAATCCGCGATCTCGGCGATCATGGATTGCGAGGACTCGGTCGCCTGCGTTGATGGCGAGGACAAGGCGGTCGCCTATGCCAACTGGCTGGGCCTGATGGACGGGACCTTGGCCGAAGAGGTTCAGAAGGGTGGCAAAAGCTTCACCCGGACACTGAACCCCGACGTGACCTTCACCGCGCCCGACGGGTCGAGCGTCAGCCACAAGGGCCGGGCCCTGATGCTGGTGCGCAATGTCGGCCACCTGATGACCACCCCAGCAGTGCTGGACCGCGATGGCAACGAGGTTTTCGAGGGGCTGCTGGACGCGATGGTGACCACGCTTTGCTCGCTGCGCGACCTGCAGAAGCAAGGGCCGAAGAACTCTGTCACCGGCTCGATCTATGTCGTGAAACCCAAGATGCACGGCCCTGAAGAAGTGGCCTTCGCCAGCGAGATCTTCGATTTCGTCGAGGACACGCTGGGCTTGCCGCGCCACACCGTCAAGCTGGGCATCATGGACGAGGAACGTCGCACCAGCGCCAACCTCAAGGAATGCATCCGCGCCGCGAAGCATCGCGTTGCCTTTATCAATACCGGCTTCCTTGATCGGACCGGCGACGAATTCCACACCTCGATCGAGGCGGGCCCGATGCTCGCCAAGGGCGAGATGAAATCGCAGCCGTGGATTTCCTCGTATGAGGATCGCAACGTCGATATCGGTCTGGCCTGCGGTCTGGCCGGCAAGGCGCAGATCGGCAAGGGCATGTGGGCGATCCCGGACAAGATGGCCGAGATGCTGAAGCAGAAGATCGCCCATCCGAAGGCGGGCGCGAATACTGCTTGGGTGCCCAGCCCGACCGCCGCGACGCTGCACGCGACCCACTATCATCAGGTCGACGTCCACGCCCGTCAGGCCGAGATCGCCGCGATGAAGCGTCCCGCGCGCCTTGACGACCTGCTGACCATCCCGCTGGCTGGCGGCCGCAACTACAGCGACGAAGAAATCGCCCGTGAAGTCGCGAACAATTGCCAGGGCATCCTGGGCTATGTCGTGCGCTGGGTCGATCAGGGCGTCGGCTGCTCGAAGGTGCCGGACATCAACGATGTCGGGCTGATGGAAGACCGTGCGACGCTGCGCATCTCGGCACAGTCGCTGGCGAACTGGCTGCACCACGGCGTTGTCAGCCAGCAACTGGTGATGGACACGATGCGCAAGATGGCGATCGTCGTCGACCGCCAGAACGAAGGTGACGAGAACTATCTGCCGATGGCACCCGGTTATGACGGAATCGCCTTCCAGGCGGCCTGCGATCTGGTTTTCCTTGGTCGTGTGCAACCTTCGGGCTATACCGAACCGGTGCTTCATGCCCGCCGACTTCAGGCCAAGGCCGACCGCGCCGCCTGATCCCAGAAGGGCATATCCCGATGAAAACACCCGGCTTCGCTGCATGCGAGGCCGGGTTTTTTCGTGTCAAGTCCCCGCCTCCCGGCAGTATTCCGGCGTATGACCCTACGTCCTTTTTCCCAATTGCATCCGACCTCGCGCCCTTGTGAAAGAATATTTCACGATGCTATGCAAACGGCTGGGACGCTAACAGGGGAGATGCTCTCGTGAAGATCGGCGCTTTGAAGGAGAGTTACGAGGGGGAGGCGCGGGTTGCGATCACTCCATCCTCGGCGGCTCATCTGAGGAAACTGGGGCACGAGGTCTTCGTCGAGACAGGGGCTGGCGCGCGGGCGGGCTTTACCGACGGGGCCTATCAGGCGGCGGGGATCACGGTCGAGCCGACCGCTTCGGCACTGATCAACGACGTCGACGTGGTGGTCAAGGTGCGCCCGCCAAGCGAGGCCGAGGTCAAGGCGATGCGCCGCGGCCAGACGCTGATCTCGCATTTCTACCCCTCGCAGAACGCCGACCTTCTGGAAAGCGTGCGCGAGCAGGGCCTGACCGCCATTGCCATGGACATGGTGCCGCGGATCAGCCGGGCGCAAAAGATGGACGCCCTGTCTTCGATGGCGAATATCGCGGGCTATCGCGCCGTGATCGAGGCTGCGAACAATTTCGGCCGCTTCTTCACCGGGCAGGTCACGGCGGCGGGCAAGGTCCCGCCGGCCAAGGTGCTGATCGTCGGGGCAGGGGTCGCGGGTCTGGCTGCGATCGGCGCGGCAACCAGCCTTGGCGCGCAGGTCTATGCCTTCGACGTGCGCCCTGAGGTGGCCGAGCAGATCGAGTCGATGGGCGCGGAATTCGTCTATCTCGACTTCAAGGAACAGCAGACCGACGGTGCCGCGACGGGCGGCTATGCCGCGCCCTCCAGCCCCGAGTTCCGGGAAAAGCAGCTTGAGAAGTTCCGCCAGCTTGCGCCCGACATGGACATCGTCATCACCACGGCGCTTATTCCGGGGCGCGATGCCCCCAAGCTGTGGACCAAGGACATGGTCGCGGCGATGAAGCCCGGCTCGGTCATCGTCGACCTTGCGGCCGAACGCGGCGGCAACTGCGAACTGACCGTTCCGGACGAGCGTTTCGTGACCGAAAACGGCGTGGTCATCATCGGCTATACCGATTTTCCGTCGCGCATGGCGGCCCAGGCGTCCGAGCTTTACGGCAACAACATTCGCCACATGCTGGCCGACCTGACCCCCGGCAAGGACGGTCAGCTGGTCCAGAACATGGAGGATGACGTGATCCGGGGCGCGACCGTCGCCCATGACGGCGACGTGACCTGGCCGCCGCCACCGCCCAAGGTGGCCGCCATCGCGGCGCAGAAGCCCAAGGAAAAGGCCAAGGAGCTGACGCCCGAGGAACGCCGGGCCCAGGAAACTGCCGCCTTCAAGGCGCAGACCCGTTCCCAGGTGACGCTGCTTGGCGCGGGCGCGGTGCTGATGCTGCTGGTCGGCAGCTTTGCCCCCGCCAGCTTCCTGTCGCATTTCATCGTCTTCGTCCTGGCCTGCTTCGTCGGCTTCCAGGTGATCTGGAATGTCAGCCACTCGCTGCACACGCCGCTGATGGCGATCACGAACGCGATCTCGTCGATCATCATCGTGGGCGCGCTTTTGCAGATCGGGTCGGGTTCCTGGCTGATCGTCATCCTGGCCGCGCTGTCGGTGCTGATGGCGGGGGTCAACATCTTCGGCGGCTTCCTGGTCACGCGCCGGATGCTTGCCATGTTCCAGAAGTCGTAAGGAGAGGGTGATGGAGTTCGGAATCACCACCGCCGCCTATGTGGTGGCCGCCGTCCTGTTCATCCTGTCGCTGGGCGGGCTTTCGGGACAGGAAAGCGCCAAGCGCGCGGTCTGGTACGGCATCGCCGCGATGGCGCTGGCCGTCGTCGCGACGCTGTTCGGGCCGGGTTATGGCAACTGGGGCATTTCCCTGGTGATGCTGGCGATTGGCGGAGCAATCGGCTGGGTTGTCGCCAAGCGCGTGCAGATGACCGAGATGCCGCAGCTGGTCGCAGCGATGCACAGCCTTGTCGGCCTTGCCGCGGTCCTGATCGGCTATAACGCCCAGTTCGAACTGGGCCGCGTCCTGCGCACCCGCGCCGCCGATGCCACGGCCGAGTTCCACGGCTTCGCCGCCGTGCTGGCGCACAAGAGCCCGGCTGAGATCGCGATGCTGAAGGTCGAGGTCGCGCTTGGCATCTTCATCGGTGCCGTAACCTTCACCGGCTCGATCGTGGCCTTCGGGAAGCTCGCGGGCAAGATCGACGGCAAGCCGAAGAAGCTGCCCGGCGGTCATGTCCTGAACGCAGGCGCGGCGCTGCTGTCGCTGCTGGCGATCGTGCTTTACTGCTCGACCGGCGCACCGGTCCTGTGGCTGCTGCTGATCACGCTGTTTGCCTTCTTCATCGGCTATCACCTGATCATGGGCATTGGCGGCGCGGACATGCCGGTCGTGGTGTCGATGCTGAACAGCTATTCGGGGTGGGCGGCCGCGGCCATCGGCTTCACGCTGGGCAATGACCTGCTGATCGTCGTGGGCGCGCTGGTCGGCTCGTCCGGTGCGATCCTGTCCTACATCATGTGCAAGGCGATGAACCGCAACTTTGTCAGCGTGATCCTGGGCGGCTTCGGCGGCACCACCGGCCCCGCGATGGAGATCGAGGGCGAACAGGTCGCCATCGACGCCGAAAGCGTGGCGGCTGCGCTGAACGACGCGGACGAGATCATCTTCGTCCCCGGCTATGGCATGGCGGTGGCACAGGCGCAGCAGTCGGTGTCGGAACTGACCCGCAAGCTGCGCGCGCGTGGCAAGAATGTCCGCTTCGCGATCCACCCCGTCGCCGGTCGCCTGCCGGGCCACATGAACGTCCTGCTGGCCGAGGCCAAGGTTCCCTATGACATCGTCCTGGAAATGGACGAGATCAACGAGGACTTCCCCTCGACCGACGTGGCTATCGTCATCGGCTCGAACGACATCGTGAACCCGGCCGCGCAAGAGGATCCGAACAGCCCCATCGCCGGGATGCCGGTGCTGGAGGTCTGGAAGGCCAAGCAGGTCTTCGTCAGCAAGCGCGGGCAGGGCACCGGCTATTCCGGTATCGAGAACCCTCTGTTCTACAAAGAGAATACGCGCATGTTCTATGGCGACGCGAAGAAGTCCATCGACCAGCTGCTGCCGATGATCGACTGACGCATGATCCGCTGGAAAGCATTAAGGCGGGCCCTTTTGGGCCCGCCTTGTTATTCCGTCGATGGGTGGTGGTGATCAAAGAGCCTGGAGCATGGATTTGATGACATCGGCGGGCAGCGCAGGATGCAGCGCCAGCTTGCGCGTGCGCTTTCCCCTGCGCGGGATAAGCAGGGCGCAGCGCGTCGCTACGGCCTGCGAACGTTCGATCGAACTTTCGACGATGGCGCCGGCACGCCATTTCGATTTGGGACCGAAACGCAGAACAGACTCGATCAGGCCGGGCACATAGCCCCGCGTATCTTCAGAATCGATAAGACCATCATGGATAACGGGGGGCAAATGCATGTCTTCCAGCGCAGTACTTGGTAACCTGACATCCAGTTAACGCTTTGCCCGCAGGATTCATATCTGACCTTTTGAACAGGTCTTCCATACAGGTTCCGGCCGTCATGCGCGCGCGCTCGACCGGGGCGAGACGCGCGGCAGTTTTCAGTCCCGTTCAGGGTGTAATCAGGATCGGCGTTCCGTCGCGGACCATCGCATAGACGTCCTCGACCTCTTCATCGCGGACGGCGATGCAGCCCGCTGTCCAGTCGTGGCGAACCTGCGACAGGGCGCGGCCTTCGGGGCCCTGGCCATGGATGAAGATGTCTCCGCCAGCGCGCATTCCCAGGCTTTGGGCATAGGCCGTGTCTGCCGGGTTGGGATAGGACACCCCGACCGACAGGTGATAGCGGCTGTCGGGATTGCGCCGGTCGATGAAATACATCCCCTCGGGCGTCTTGCCGTCGCCTTCGAACTGCTTGTGCCCGATCGGTTCGTTGCCCAGCCCGATGTCATAGACCTTCAGCGCGCGGTTGCCGCTCAGCAGGTACATCTTGCGCTCGCTTTTCTGGACAAGCACCTCGGTCACCGGCGGACCGTTGTAGCGCTTGAACTTGCTGGGCGCGCAGGCGGCCAGTCCAAGGACCAGCCCGATCAGGATCACTCTGGAGAACCAGCGTTGCATTTCTGTCCCCGTGGCGTTGTTTTGCTGTATTTTGCCTGTATGGTGCCCACTCGGCAATGAAAAGCGCGATCACGAAATCATGAAGCGCGCGCCATGGATCGGGCGGAGGGCTTTTCCCTTGCGGGGGCACATGCGCCTGCTAATCATGCGGGGCATGAGGGACGATGCCGAACATCCGCTGCGCTATGCGCTGGTCAATGAACTTCACGCCCGGCCGTCGCCGCGGCTGGAGGCCCCCTGCACCGCGGTCTTTGTCGCGATCAAGGAACCGCATGACGCGGCGAACCGCGACCGCGATCGCGACGTCGCCCACCTGGCTGAACTTTGTCGCCGCCACGGCGCGCCAAGCCCCGACCCCAAGGCCGGCCACTATGCCGCGCAGCTGGGCCGGCGGAAGCTTCGCTGGGAAAGCCACACCGAATTCGTGACCTATACCGCCTTCGCGCGTGGCCTTCCGATCCGTCCATTCGACCATTCGGCGGGCGAGATCTTTCCCGAGGACTGGCAGGCCGCGGCTCCGGGCAAACGGGTGGCGGCGGTCATGATCCAGGTCGATTTCCTGCCGGACGATCCCGCCGAAATCCTGCCGCGTCTGGGTGAATGGTTCGCGGCCGACAGCCTCGCCTCGGTCTGGGTGCTTGAGGAATCGGCGGTCGTCGCGGGGGATTTCCGTATCGATCCGGCGGGCTGGATGCGCTTTGCCGTCTTCGTCAAGCCGGGGACGGGCAGCGGGCGCATCGGGCGCATCGTCCAGCGCCTGCTGGAACTGGAGACGTATCGCTCGATGTCGATGCTGGGTCTTGGCCGCGCGCGCGAACTGTCGGAAAAACTGAACGCGCTCGACCCGCAGCTGAGCGATATCGTGCAGGGGATGGACGATTCTCGTCCGCCCGAGGCAGTGCTGCAGGACCTGCTGTCGGTTTCGACCCGGCTGGAGACCGCGGCGACGCAGCACAGTTTCCGCTTTGGCGCGACCGCAGCCTATGAGGCGATCGTCATGGACCGCGTGGCCGCCCTGCGCGAGACGCGTTTCCTGGGCGGGCAGATGCTGACCGAATTCATGGCCCGCCGCTATGCCCCCGCCATGCGGACCGTGAAATCGGCCGAGCAGCGGCTTGGTGCCCTGCTGGACCGGACCGAGCGCGCGGGCGAGCTTTTGCGCACCCGCGTCGATGTCTGGCGGGGCGCCCAGAACCAGGAAATCATGGAGCGGATGGACCGGCGTGCCGACCTGCAGCTTCGCCTGCAGCACACGGTCGAGGGGCTGTCGGTCGTCGCCATCAGCTATTACGCGGTCGGGTTGCTGGGCTATGCGCTGTATCCGCTGGCCCACGCGCTGGATCTGGACAAGGCCGTGCTGATCGCCGGGCTAACGCCGCTGGCGGTGCTGTCGGTCTGGTTCGGGATGCGGCGGATTCGCGCAAGGCTGCATGACGGGCACTGATCCGGGCTTTACCGCCCGCGCCCGCGGCCCCATAACCCCCGCGCCAATCCTGTGGAGAAGACCCGTGCGACTTTCGCTTTGCCTTCTGGCCATCCTGACGCTTTCCGCCTGCAACGTCCCTCTGATTCCGGTGATCTGATGACCAAGACCCTGACCATGCACGGGCTTGCCCATTGCTCGACCTGCCAGAAGGCCATTGCCGAGCTTGAGGCAGCGGGTTGGACCGTCAGCTTCCGCGATGTCAGCAAGGCCCCCCTGACCGAGGCCGAGTGGCAAGGGATGATCGCTGATTTCGGCGAGAAGCTGGTCAACCGCGCCAGCCTGACCTGGCGCGGCATGTCCGAGGCCGAGCGCGCCGGAACGCCCCTTGCCATGCTGTCAGCGAAGCCCTCGCTGATGAAACGTCCCGCGATCTCGCAGGGTGAGTTGCGGCTGCTGGGCTGGACAGCCAACGTCAAGCGCGCGCTTGGCGTCGCGGCCTAAGGGTCGCAGACCGCGTCCTTTGACCACGGCGGCCATTTTCGCCCTGAAAGCTGGCCCAAGAGACAGGTGGCCGCCCGCCGAAACACCGCCTGCTACACGGGACGGACGTGATAAAATCCGTCGCGTTCCGTTCAGGGTGGTAATGAATGCGTGGTTTCCTTTTTGTTGTTGGCCCGCTGGCGCTTGGGGTTCTGTCCGCCGCCAACCCCGCCGCGGCCGCGCCCAGCGTCGAGCGCGGCGAATATCTGGTCCAGGGCCCCGCGGGCTGTGGCAATTGCCACACCCCCATCGGGCCGCAGGGGTTCGACACCAGCCATGACCTGTCCGGTCGGCTGGTCGACAAGAATCCGGCCTTCACCGCCATCGCGCCGAACATCACCCCCGCTGGCCGCGTTGCAGGGTGGAGCGATGCCGAGCTGTCCCGCGCCATCCGCGAAGGCATCCGTCCCGATGGCAGCCTGATCGGCCCGCCGATGCCCTTCACCATGTATCGCGGGCTGGGGGACGAGGATCTGGCGTCGATCGTGATGTATCTGCGTACAGTTCCGGCGGTCGAGAACGATCCCGGCAAGTCGGAATACAAGATCCCTCTGCCTCCGGCCTATGGCCCGCCCGTGGCCAGCAACACGCCACCGGCGCGTGGCGTTACCGCGGAGTATGGCGCCTATCTGGCAGGGCCGATTTCCCACTGCATGGAATGCCATACCCCGATGGGGCCCGAAGGCCCGCTGGTCGGCACACGCTTGGGCGCAGGCGGGTTCGAATTCGTCGGGCCCTGGGGCGTCTCGGTCGCGGCGAACCTGACAAGCGGACCGGACGGGTTGCAGGATTACAGCGATGACGAGGTGAAGGTGATGATCACCCAGGGGCGCAGGCCCGACGGCAGCCCCATGCATCCGCCGATGCCCTATGGCTATCTGGCGAAGATGACACCCGACGATCTGGATGCGATCCTGCTTTACCTGCGCGGCCTGCCGGCGCTTCCCGATCGCGAGTGATGGAAGCAGGGGGGCTTTCCGCCCCCCATCTCCTGCGGAGATTCCCCCGAGGGTATTTTGAAACGGTGAACGCGGCCTAGTTCAACGCCTTGTCGGTGATGTCGTGGGTCCACGCACCCTCGGGTGCTTTCGAGATCACCGGGTCCGAGCCGCCCGACAGCAGCGTGTCGACCGTGCGCTTGTAGTCCGCCTCGTCCAGCGCGCCGTTCGATCCAGCGGTCAGCTTCGCGATTTCAGAGGCCATGCGCGTCTGATGTTCAAGCGTCTGGGCGCCGGTTTCGTCGTTTTCCAGCACGATTTCGGCGGCTTCGTCAGGATGCTCTTCGGCATATTTCCAGCCTTTCATGCTGGCGCGGACAAAGCGGACAAGCTTGTCCTGCATCGCCGGATCGGCCAGCTTTTCCTGCAGGACGTAAAGCCCGTCTTCCAGCGTGGCGACGCCCTGATCCTCGTATTTGAAGGTCACCAGATCCTCGGGCTTCAGCCCTGCGTCGATCACCTGCCCATATTCGTTATAGGTCATGGTGCTGATGCAGGCCGCCTGTTTCTGCAGCAGCGGATCGACGTTGAAGCCCTGCTTCAGCACGGTGACACCGTCCGCGCCGCCATTCGTCGAAAGACCCAGGTGGTTCATCCAGCTGAGGAACGGGTATTCGTTCCCCGAGAACCAGACGCCCAGCGTCTTGCCCTTGAAGTCGGTCTTGGGGTCGACGATGCCGGTTTCCTTCAGGCAGGTCAGCATCATCCCGGATTTCTTGAAGGGTTGCGCGATGTTGACGATGGGAAGGCCCTTTTCGCGCGCGGCCAGTGCCGCCGGCATCCATTCGACGGTCACATCGGCCCCGCCGCCCGCCAGCACCTGAACCGGCGCGATGTCGGGGCCGCCGGCCTTGATGGTGACGTTCAACCCCTCTTCATCGTAGAAGCCCTTGTCCTTGGCGACGTAATAGCCGCCGAACTGGGCCTGCGTCACCCATTTCAATTGCAGCGTCAGATCGTCCGCCGCCGAGGCGCCGCCCGCCATCAGCGCCAGCACGCTTGCCGAGATCAGGCCCGTCGGGATCAGGCCCGCCGACATCAGGAATGCCTTCATCACTTTCTCCACTGTTGGTGGGGCATTGGCCCCGGCTTATTGGCGCTGCGAGGGGTGCCAGAAGGTCACCCGTTTCTCGACCAGCGCGACAATTCCATAGAAGACGGTCCCGGCGAGTGCCGCCACCAGAATCTCGGCCCAGACCAGCGCCATGTTGAGCTGGCCGACGGCGGTCGAGATCCGGAACCCCATGCCCCGCGTCGGGCTGCCGAAGAATTCGGCCACGATGGCGCCAATCAGGGCAAGAGTGGTCGTGATCTTCAGCCCATTAAACAGGAACGGCATGGCGGCAGGCAGACGCAGCTTGACCAAGGCCTGGGAATAGCGCGCGCCCCAGGTCGCAATCTGGTCACGGGCGAGTGCGTCGGTCGCCTTCAGTCCCGCCACCATGTTGACGAGGATCGGGAAGAAGACCATGACCACGACCACCGCCGCCTTGGACTGCCAGTCAAAGCCGAACCACATGACAAGGATCGGCGCGATTCCGACGATGGGAAGCGCGGCGACGAAGTTCCCGATGGGCAGCAGCCCGCGCTGCAGGAAGGGAGAGCGGTCGATCACGATGGCCACAGCCACCGCCAGCGCCGCCCCGATCAGCCAGCCCGAAAGCGCCCCTTTCAGGATCGTCTGCACGAAATCGCCCCAAAGCAACGGCAGGTTCCCGATGAAGGCCGACCAGATGCGGCTGGGCGGTGGCAGGATGACGGCCGGAATGGCGAAGATCCGGCAGGCCATTTCCCACAGCGCCAGCAGGGTCGCGCCAAAGATCAGCGGGATGGCCGTGCGAGTGATCGGGTTGCCATAATGTGCGAGCCAGACATTCACCGTCCACCCTGCCAGCCAGACCAGGATCAGGGGGGCAAGAGACGGTGCCACCAGCGCCGCCGCCACCAGCGCCCCGACGGCCCAGGCCAAGAATTTCAGCGTTCCCAACATCCTTTTGGTCGGCTCGCCCCAGATGTGCGTCATCGTGCCAGCCCCATTCGCCTCAGCGTCACCCGCTCAATTGCGCCGATGATGGCGACCAGCCCTGCGGCCAGCGCCGCAGCGGCGAAAAGCGCGGCCCAGATCTGCACGGTCTGGCCATAATAGCTGCCCGAAAGCAGCCTGGCGCCCAGTCCCGCCGTTGCCCCTGCGGGCAATTCGCCCACGATGGTCCCGACCAGCGCCGCCGCCACCGCGACCTTCAGGCTGGCAAAAAGATAAGGCAATGCGGAAGGCAGGCGAAGCCGCCAGAAAACTTGCGCTTGGGACGCATTCCAGGATCGCATCAGGTCCATCTGCATGGCGTCCGGTGTTCTCAGCCCCTTTACCATGCCGACCAGCACAGGGAAAAAGGACAGCCAGGCCGAGATCATTGCCTTTGGTACCAGCCCTGTGATCCCGGCGCTGGCAAAGACCACGATCACCATCGGCGCGATCGCAAGGATTGGCACGGTCTGGCTGGCGATGGCCCAGGGCATCACCGACAGGTCGATGACGCGGCTGTGCACGATCCCCACCGCCAGCAGGATCCCGGCCAGCGAGCCGACGGCAAACCCCGCCAATGTCGCCGACAGCGTGATCCACCCATGCCAGACCAGGCTGCGTTTCGAGGTGATCTTTTGCCCCGCGACACCATCCCACAATCCCTTCGCGACCTGATGGGGCGCGGGCAGGACCGGCCGCTCTTGCGTCATTGTGTCCCGCAGCAGGGCGGGCAGCGTCAGGGTGGTCCCGGACCGGTTGGCCTGATCCCGCGCCCAAGGCGCATTCAGGACCACGGCCGCGGCATACCACGCCAGGATGATGGCGGTGATGACCGTCAGGACGGGCAGGGCGCGTTTCATGACAGCCACCGCCGGGGCTGGCTTTCCTTTCGGGACCCATGCCGGAGCCAGCCTGATAAGGGAGACGGCTCAGTCATAGCTGTGCCCTTCCCGCAGCCCTTCGCGCACCTCTTGCGCGATGCGGATGAATTCCGGGGTGTCGCGGATCTCCAGCGGGCGATCGCGTGGCAGGGGGCTGTCGATCACCCGCGTGATCCGGCCAGGACGCGGCGACATGACCACGATCCGGGTCGACAGATAGACCGCCTCGGGGATTGAATGGGTGACGAAGCCGATGGTCTTTCCGGTCTTGCGCCAAAGCTCCAGCAGAGCCTCGTTCAGGCGGTCGCGCACGATCTCGTCCAAGGCGCCGAAAGGCTCGTCCATCAGCAGGATATCGGCGTCAAAAGCCAACGCTCGCGCGATAGAGGCGCGCTGCTGCATCCCGCCGGACAGTTGCCAGGGGAACTTGCCTCCGAAGCCCGACAGTTCGACCAGATCCAGGACGCGGGCGATCCTTTCGACCCGGTCTGCCCTCGGGAACCCCATGATTTCAAGTGGAAGCGAGATGTTCCCCGAAATCGTCCGCCACGGATACAGTCCGGGCGCCTGGAAGACATAACCATAGGCGCGCGCACGTCTGGCATCGTCGGCGCCCATTCCATTGACGCTGATCTGCCCCGCGCTCGGCGTCTCCAGCGCCGCGATCGTGCGCAGGAAGGTTGTCTTGCCGCAGCCCGAAGGGCCGATGAAGCTGACGAACTCGCCCTTGCCGATGGTCAGGTCCACGTCCTTCAGGGCATGGACCGGACCGTCGGCGGTCTGGAAGGTCAGGCTGACGCCCTCTGCCGCGATCACGGACAAATCAGACCCCGCTTGCCGGAATGCCCGCGCGCAGGACCGGGCGGGGTGCAGTCAGTTCCTTCCAGGCAGAAAGCGCGCGGTTCACGGCGGGGCGCGGTTCACGCGCGACGAATTCGCCATGCCCCTCGTGGCTGTCGACCTTGCCTTCGGTCACCGCCACCACGCCGCGGGTCAGGGTGAAGCGGGGCAGGCCCTTAACCCGGATCCCTTCGAAAACGTTGTAATCGATCGAGGATTGCTGGGTTCCCGCACTGATTGTCTTTTCCGCCTCGGGATCCCAGACCACAAGATCGGCATCCGAGCCGACCAGAACCGCACCCTTTTTGGGATACATGTTCAGGATCTTGGCGATATTGGTCGAGGTGACGGCGACGAATTCGTTTGGCGTCAGCCGACCGGTGCCGACCCCTTGCGTCCACAGGACCGGCATCCGGTCCTCCAGCCCGCCGGTGCCATTCGGGATTTTGGTGAAATCGCCGATGCCGGTGCGCTTCTGGGTCGTCGTAAAGGCGCAGTGATCGGTTGCGACGCAACTCAGGCTGCCCGATTGCAGCCCGGCCCACAGGCTGTCCTGATGCAGTTTGTTGCGGAATGGCGGGGACATGACGCGCCGTGCGGCATGATCCCAGTCCGGGTTGAAATACTCGCTTTCATCCAGAACCAGATGCTGGATCAGCGGCTCGCCCCAGACCCGCTTGCCGTGGGCGCGAGCGCGGCGGATCGCCTCGTGGCTGTCTTCGCACGAGGTATGGACGACGTAAAGCGGCACACCCGCCATGTCGGCGATCATGATGGCGCGGTTCGTGGCCTCGCCCTCGACCTGCGGCGGGCGGGAAAAGGCATGGCCCTCCGGCCCGGTATTACCCTCGGCCAGCAGGCGTGCGGACAGTTCGGCCACGACATCGCCATTCTCGGCATGGACCAGGGCGACGCCACCCAGATCGCCCACCCGGCGGAAGGACGCGAACATCTCGTCGTCATTCACCATCAGCGAGCCCTTGTAGGCCATGAAATGCTTGAAGCTGGTGATGCCGCGCTTCACCACCTCGTCCATCTCGTCAAAGACCTGCTCGCCCCACCAGGTGACGGCCATGTGATAGCTGTAATCGCAATGCGCGCGGCCGGACTTGTTGTCCCACATTTTCAGTGCGTCCATCAGCCCCTGACCGGGCGAGGGCAGGGCGAAATCCACGACCATGGTCGTCCCACCCGCCAGCGCAGCGCGAGTGCCGCTTTCGAAATCATCGGCCGAATAGGTGCCCATGAAGGGCATTTCCAGATGGGTGTGCGGATCGATTCCGCCCGGCATGACATAGCATCCGCTGGCATCCAGCACCGTGTCGCCGACCAGCCCCTCGCCTATGGCGGCGATGCGCCCCCCTTCGATCAGTACATCCGCCTTGTAGCTCAGATCCGCCGTGACGATGGTGCCGCCCCTGATGACCGTGCTCATCCCTCATCCCTTCATCGTTTCAGAAATACCCCGGGGGTGCGGGGGCAGCGCCCCTGCGGCGTCACGCGACGATCTCCGCCGTCTCCAGCACCGAATGCAGCAGCACGTCCGCACCCGCGCTGGCCCATTCCCGGCTGATATCCTCGGCCTCGTTATGGGACAGGCCGTCGACGCAGGGGCACATGATCATGACCGTGGGGGCAACCTTGTTGACCCAGCACGCGTCGTGCCCCGCGCCCGAGATGATGTCCATATGGCTATAACCCAGCCGCTCGGCCGAAGATCGGACGCGCCGGACCAGGGTTTCGTCGAAGGCCGGTGGATCGAACTGGCCGACGATCTCGGATGCGAATTCGCATCCCAGATCGGCGCAGATCGCCGGGGCCTTCGCGGTGAACTCCTTGACCATCTCCAGCAGGACAGGCAGCAGATGGCTTCGGAAATCGACCGTGAAAACAACCTTTTCCGGAATGATATTGCGGCTGTTTGGATAGACGTCGACATGCCCGATTGCACCGACCGCGTTGGGCTGGTGCTTCATTGCTATCTCGTGGACCAGTTCGGTCAGTTGCGCCAGGCCGCGACCGGCATTCCGGCGCATCCGCATGGGCGTTGACCCGGTGTGCTGGCCCTTTCCAGTCACCGTGCATTCGATCCAGCGCAGGCCCTGTCCGTGGGTGACGACCCCGATCTGGGTCGCTTCGGCCTCAAGGATCGGGCCCTGCTCGATATGGTATTCGAACATGGCGTGGATCTTGCGATCCCCCGGCGTCTCGTCGCCCTTCCAACCGATCCGGGCCAGCTCCTCGCCAAAGGTCTTGCCCTTGGCGTCATGGCGGGCATAGGCGTAATCCTGTTCGATGACCCCGGCGAACACGCCCGAAGCCAGCATGGCCGGAGCGAAACGGGTGCCTTCCTCGTTCGTCCAGTTTGTCACGACGATCGGCCGCCGTGTCCTGATTCCCAGATCCCGGATCGAGCGGATGACCTCGAGCCCCGCCAGAACGCCCAGAACGCCGTCATATTTGCCACCGGTCGGCTGGGTGTCCAGGTGACTGCCGACATAGACGGGGTCAAGATCCGGCTCGGCTCCTTCGTGGCGGAAGAACATGTTTCCCATCTGATCGACGGTCATTGCCATGCCCGCGTCTTCGCACCAATGCTGGAACAGGCGGCGCCCCTCGGCATCCTCGTCGGTCAGGGCTTGGCGGTTGTTGCCACCGGCAATGCCGGGGCCGATTTTCGCCATCTCCATCAGGCTGTCCCACAACCGGTCGGCATCGACCTTCATGTTGGCTGCGGGCATGACAGCGGTATCCGTTCCGCCAGGAGCAGTCGTCATCGCATTTCCTTCCTGTCTGGCCGCCGTCTCTTGCGGACGGTCGGCGGGATCGGGCGTCACGCGCGGGTTGGTCGGCACGCGCTGGCCCTCCCGCAAAATATTGACCATTTGGTCAGGATCAGGCTAGCACGGGTCCATGACCAGTCAAGCGCGGCGATATCAGTCCTTTGACGGATGGACCGCCTTTCACGGAAATCCCATGCAGGAACAGCCGCGTCGGCAAAGTCGTATTCAAAGAAAGAACCGAGAGGCGATCCTGACCGCCGCCCTGCGCGAATTTTCGGCACGCGGCTTTTCAGGGACGACCATCGACCAGATCGCCGAGACAGCGGGCCTGTCGAAGCCGAACGTGCTTTACTATTTCCAGTCCAAGGACGCGATCCACACTGCCCTGCTGCGGGGAATGCTGGACCTTTGGCTTGGCCCATTGCGCGATTTGCGGGCAGAGGGGGATCCGGCCGACCAGATCCTTGCCTATGCCCGCCGCAAGCTGGAAATGTCGCGCGACTATCCGCAGGAAAGCCGACTTTTCGCCAATGAGGTGCTGCAGGGGGCCGAGCGTCTGGCCCCGATCCTGGGCGGTGAACTGCGCGAGCTTGTCGATCAGAAATCCGCCCTGATCTCGGGCTGGATCGCGCAGGGAAAGATCGCGCAGGTCGATCCGCACCACCTGCTGTTCTCGATCTGGGCGCTGACCCAGCATTATGCCGATTTCGAGGTGCAGGTCAGGGCCGTGCTTGGCCCCGACCACGATCCCTATGCCGAGGCGCAGGTCTTTCTGGACCTGCTTTATCGGCGGCTTCTGAAGCCTCAGTTGCGGGAATAGACGTCCTCGTAGCGGACGATGTCATCCTCGCCCAGATAGGCGCCGGTCTGAACCTCGATCAGCACCATCGGCACCTTTCCGGGATTTTCCATCCGGTGGACAGCACCAAGGGGCACATAGATCGACTGGTTTTCGGTCACCAGTGTCACCACGTCGTCGACCGTGACCTTGGCGGTCCCGCTGACGACGATCCAGTGTTCCGAGCGGTGGAAATGCGATTGCAGCGACAGGGCCGCGCCGGGATTGACGACGATGCGCTTGACCTGGAAACGGTCGGCCAGCGCCAGCGTCTCGAACCAACCCCAGGGCCGGTGATCGCGCAGAAATGTCTCGGCCTGGCGCGCGCCCTTGGATTTCAGCGCGCTGACGGCCTTGCGGACCTCTTGCGCGCGGTCCATCCCGGCCACCAGCACGGCGTCCGAGGTGGCCACGACCATCACGTCCTCAAGCCCGATGCCGACGACCTCGATCCCTTCGTTCTGCGAGCGAAGCAGCACGTTGCGGCAATCGATCGCGGTCGAGCGTTCGTCGGTAACGGCGCCTTCCGGGGCAGGGGCGCCATCCTGGGCCTCTCGCCAAATCGCATCCCAGCCCCCCAGGTCGGACCAGTGTCCCGAGAAGCGGACGACCGACAGGTTGTCTGCCTTTTCCAGCACGGCATAGTCGATCGACAGGTCCGGCAGGCTGTCCCAGGGAGCTGGAGCCAGTCGCAGGAAACCAAGATCGTGGCGCGCCTCGTCCAGCGCCGCCTGCACGGGATCCAGAAATTCCGGGGCGTGGGTGCGGAAAGCCTCGATCATCGTGCGGGCGGAAAACAGGAAAATCCCGGCATTCCACAGGAAGTTCCCCTGTGCGATCATGGCCTCGGCCTTGGCGAGGTCGGGCTTTTCCACGAAGCGCTTCAGCGCGACCGGGCCTTCGGCGCATTCTTCGGCTTCCATGTAGCCATAGCCGGTTTCGGGACGGGTCGGGGTGATGCCGAAGGTGACGATCCGGCCCGAGCGGGCTGCAGGCTCGCCAAGATCGACGGCCCGGCCAAAAGCCTCGGCATCGGGAACGACATGGTCCGAGGGTGCGACCAGCAGCAACCCGTCGGGATCGGTCTGCGCCACGGTCAGCGCCGCGGCCAGGATCGCGGGCGCGGTATTGCGGCCCGAAGGCTCGATCAGGATACCGGCCGGGTCGATGCCCATGCTGGTCAGCTGCTCGGCCACGATGAAGCGGAAATCGGCATTGGTCATGACGATCGGCGCGGCATAGCGCGGCCCCGACAGTCTGCGGGCCGAGGCCTGGAACAGCGTCTCGTCACCGATCAGCGGTGCGAACTGTTTCGGAAAGCTCTTGCGAGAGACCGGCCACAGCCGGGTGCCCGATCCGCCTGCCAGAAGAACTGGGGTCATCACCATGCGTCACTCCCTCGGCGCGGGTGCCATTGAATTCAGCGTTGCAAGCCCAGTTATCCATTGGGATTTCGCGGCGCGCAAGCCGCGGAACGCGCCAGCGTCAATAGCCGCGCGTCAGGTCCACCCGATGCAGCAGCGGCTCACCCCGCATGGCGCGGCGCAGGTTCTCGGCCGCGACGGGGGCGGCGGTCTCCGGGCGGGTATCCGCGGCGATATGGGGCGTCACCGTCACGCGGGGATTGACCCAGAAAGGGTGATCTGCGGGCAGTGGCTCCTGCCGGAAGACATCCAGAATGGCATGGCCCAGATGCCCGCTGTCCAGCGCATGCAGCAGCGCGTCTTCGTCGATCAGGGTTCCGCGGCCGGCATTGATGATGACGGCCCCCTTGGGCAGCAGGGATAGCCGCGGCGCATCCAGGAGGTTTCGGGTCTCGGGTGTGTCGGGCAGCAGGCTGACAAGGATCTCGGCCCGGCGCAGGGCATCGGGAAGGGCTCGGCCGGGCAGGACTTCGACCCCGTCCACCGGGCGGCCGGATTGCGACCAACCGGTCACGCGGAAGCCCAAAGCGACCAGCGCGGCCGACACGGCGCGGCCCAATTCGCCCATCCCCAGCACCGTGACCCCACGGCCGGATGCCAAGGGCGGCACGACCCCGTTCCGCCAGACCCCGTCCTGGGGATAGTTGTCCATTCCCAGATGCGCGCGCATGGCCCAGCCAAGGCAATATTCCACCATGCCCTGGGCAAGCCCCGGATCGACCATGCGGCACAGGGGCTGGGTCAGGGTCGGGTTTGTCACGATCCGTTCGACCCCTGCCCACAGGCTTTGCACGACACGCGCACGGGTGAATGGGGTAAAGTCCAGTGTCGCACCATCCTCGGGATAGCCGGGGGCATAGATCAGCGCGTCGAAGCTGTCCGGGGCGCCGTCGCGGCACAGCTCCATCTCGGGGCAGGCGGCGGTCAGCGCCGGGGCCCATTCATCCCACTGGCGCGCGGGGGCAGCGAACAGAACCCGCATCAGCGCGGCCTGTGGACATGGGCGGATTGCAGGATTCCGAAACCCATCAGCAGGATCATGAGCGAGGTCCCCCCATAGCTGACAAGCGGCAAGGGTGAGCCCTTGGCGGGCAGCATACCCATCACCGTCGCCATGTTGATCGCGAAATACAGGAAAAACGTCCCCGCAATGCCTATGGTCATCAGGCTTGCGAAGCGGTCCTTGTTCGTCAACGCCGAATGCAGGCAGAAGCCCAGGATCAGGACGTAAAGCATCAGCAGCGAAGCCGCGCCGACAAAGCCGAATTCCTCGGCCAGCGAGGTGAAGATGAAGTCGGTATGCTTCTCGGGCAGGAAATTCAGGCGCGATTGGGTGCCCTGCATGAAGCCGCGTCCCGCCCAGCCGCCCGACCCCAGCGCGATCTGCGCCTGCATGATGTTGTAGCCAGCGCCAAGGGGGTCCGATCCGGGGTCAAGGAAGGTATCGATGCGCTTGAACTGGTAGTCGTGCAGCAATTGCCAATCGGTGCCCCGGCTTTCCATCACGGCGGTCACAAGGCCCACGACGATCGCGATGACGGCGCCGAAATACCACAGGCTGACCCCTGCGGCGAACATCACGATGCCACCGCCCGCGATCAGCATGACCGAGGTGCCAAGGTCCGGCTGCATCAGCACCAGTGCCGTCGGCGTCAGGATCAGCACGACCGGAATCAGCACCCAAAGCGGTCGCGACACCCT
Source organism: Paracoccus broussonetiae (assembly GCF_031854425.1). Lineage (NCBI taxonomy): Bacteria > Pseudomonadati > Pseudomonadota > Alphaproteobacteria > Rhodobacterales > Paracoccaceae > Paracoccus > Paracoccus broussonetiae. Next base: position 221,003 of record NZ_JAVRQI010000003.1, read on the forward strand.
TTCGACCGGCAACCAGTCGTAATAGGCCGCCAGCGTCATTACGAAGGCGATCTTGGTCAGCTCGGACGGCTGGATGCGGATCGGGCCAAGGATCAGCCAGCGCTGCGCACCCATGCCGACATGGCCCATGACCTCGACCGCGATCAGCAGCAGCACGCAGATGACATAGGATACGACCGCAATCGACCGCCAGAACCAGATCGGCACGAAGGCAAGACCGATCATCAGCACCATGCCGATGGCAAAGCGCTCCATCTGCGGCATGGCCCAGCGGTCGATGTCGCCGCCAGAGACCGAATAGAGCATCAGGAACCCGATGCAACTGACTGCGGTGACAAGAAAAACCAGCGGCCAGTTCAGGTACAGGATCTTGCGCCAGCCGGTGGGGACGCGCTCGACCGAATAATCCAGGTAGCTCATTTCAGGCCTTCGCGCGGGTGGTCTTGGGGGTCGCGGGCGGCATCAGGTTCATCTTGGACCAGATCTCCTCGACCTTGGCGCGCTCTCCGTCGGGATAGGCCGAAAGCGGGGGCAGGCCATCTGCCAGCGCGAACAGCAGGATGTCGCGCGCAATCGGGCCCGCGACCGAGCCGCCGCCGCCGCCGTGTTCGACCACGACCGAGACGGCATAGCGTGGCATGTCATAGGGGGCGAAGCACACGAACAGCGCGTGGTCCCGCCGGTTCCACGGCAACTGGTCGTTCGATATGACGCCGCGCGCACGCTCGGCGGCGGTGATGTTCCTGACCTGGCTGGTGCCGGTCTTGCCGGCCATGCGCCATTCCTCGGTCTGGATGCGGGCGCGCCGGGCGGTCCCGCGGGCCGAGTTCATCACCGCGTCCATGCCCCCCTGCACGGTGCGCAGGAATAGGGGATTGATCCCAAGTTCGGGGAATTCCGGCACCTGTTCAACCGCGCCGTCGATGGACCGGACCAGCCGAGGCACCACCGCGCGCCCGGTCGCGACGCGAGCGGTCATCACGGCGAGTTGCAGCGGAGAGGCCAGCACATAGCCCTGTCCGATCGAGGCATTCAGAGAATCGCCGATCTGCCATTCCTGCTTGTAGCGCTCCATCTTCCAGGCGCGGTCGGGGGCGATGCCTTCAGTGATCGCGGACATGGGCAGGTCGTGACGGACCCCGATGCCAAGGCGGCGCGCCATCGCGGCGATGCGGTCGATGCCGACGCGCTGCGCGAGTTCGTAATAATAGACGTCGCAGGAATGTTCGAGGCTGCGGATCGCATCGACGGTGCCATGCCCGCCACGGCTCCAGCAGTGGAAGCGACGCCCGGCGACCTGGACGTAACCGGGGCAAAAGAAGCGCGTTCCGGGGTTGATGACGCCCGAATCCAGTCCGGCCAGCAAAGTAACCAGCTTGAAGGTCGAGCCGGGGGGATAGGCGCCCTGCACCGTCTTGTCGGCCAGCGGCCGGTGGTCATGCTGCATCAGTTCGCGGTAATCGGACGAGCTGATGCCCCGCACGAACTTGTTCGGATCGAAGACCGGAGAGGACGAGATGGCCAGAATGTCGCCATTCGTCACGTCCATGACCACTGCGGCGGCGCTTTCGACGCCCAGCCGCTGCGCCGTGAAGTTCTGAAGCCGGGCGTCCATCGTGGTTTGGACGGTCGCGCCCTGCTGGCCTTCCTGCCGCGACAGTTCGCGCATCTCGCGCCCCGCGCTGTTCACCTCGACACGGCGGTTGCCGGCCTTGCCGCGCAGGGATTCCTCAAGCTTGGCCTCCATCCCGACCTTGCCCAGCTGGAATTCGGGCAGGCGCAGGACAGGATCGGGGTTCTCGATCTTGGACAGGTCGAAATCCGAAACCGGGCCGACATAGCCCAGGACATGGGAAAAATCGCCAGCGCGCGGATAACTGCGCGAAAGGCCAGATTCCGGGGTCACGCCGGGCAGGGCCGGCGCGTTCAGTGCGACCGAGGAGAATTCCTGCCAGGTCAGCCGGTCCGCGACCATGACCGGCGTGACCGCGCTGCGCCGCCGGATCTCGGCAATCAGTTCGGCCGCCTGTTTGTCGGACATCGGGATGATGCGCCGCAGACGGGCCACGACGGTCGAGATGTCGCCCGCATCCTCTCGGGTCAGAGTGACGCGATAGTTCTGCTCGTTCCCGGCGATGATGATGCCGTTGCGGTCCAGGATCAGGCCCCGCGCCGGGGGCAGCAGGCGGATCTTGATCGAGTTGCCGTCCGACAGCATCCGGTATTGATCGGCATGCTCAAGCTGCATCGAGCGCAGCTTCAGTCCCAGCACGCTGATGACCGAGGCCTGAACCACGCCCAGCATCAGCAGCCGGCGCGAGATCGAACGGCTGCTCTCGGCGATTTCCTTCTGGGACTTGCGCATGTCAGCGACGCCTTGTGTCAGTATCGATGGGACTGCGGCGCAGCCCAAGGGGCCAGCGCAGCAATCCGGCGGTCAGCGGATAGGCCCCGATGGTCGCGATGAATTGCAGGATCACCTGTCCCAAGGGGGGCAGGGGCAGGAAGAAGACCGCCAGCACCAGCCGGTATCCCAGCATCATCAGGGCGAGCAGGATGACCACCCGCAGCCATTCAACCATGAACGGCAGCTCGCGCCAACGCTGCTCGCGATTTCTTGCGGCCTCGGTGCCCATGACGACGATCGCGGTCCACAGCCCCAGCGGGCGCAGCAGAAGGAAATCCTCCAGCAGGAACATCAGCGCGATCATCAGGACGGGAACCTGTTCGGGGCGCCGCAGCAACCAGGCCATGGTCAGGCAGATCGCCAGATCTGGCCCCGGCCAGGCGACCCGGCCGGGATTGAGCGGCATCAGCCGCAGGAACAGGATCGCAAGAAACAGCAGAACGAACAGGATCTGACCCGCGAGCCGTCGACGGCGCTGCGGCTCAATCATCCTCGGTCTCCTCGGGGGCGGCTTCCGGCTCGGCGGTGGCGGGGCCCTGGATCGCGGGATCGATGTCCATGGCCGCGGGCATCGGCGGTCCGATGAATTCGGCAGGAGGGGGCGGGATCAGCAGGCCGGTATCGGCCAGCCGCTCGGCCGGATGGCTGCGCAGGACGCGCAGGAATTCAAGGCGCCCGTAATCGGCGGCCAGGCGGACCCGCAGGCGTCCGTCGCTGGCCTGCGCCACCTGCCCGACCAACAGGCCGGGCGGAAAGACCCCGCCATCGCCGGAGCTGATGACCCGGTCGCCGGGGCGCAGGTTCTCGGGGCTTTCGATGAAGTCCAGCGCCGGGAAGGCGGTATTGTCCCCGCTGAGCAGGGCGTGCTGGCCCGATGGCAGGATCGTGACCGGGATGCGGCTGGATGGATCGGTCAGCAGCATGACGCGGCTGGTCGTCTCGCCCACGCCCGAGATGCGGCCCACCAGACCCAACCCGTCCATCGTCGCCCAGCCGTCAAGGATACCGTCGCGCGAACCCACGTTCAGCAACACGGATTGCCGGAACGCTGTCCCACTGTCGGTCAGCACCACGCCCGAGACCGAGGTCAGGGCCGGGTCGATGCGCACGTTGTTCTGTGCAAGAAGCTTGGCGTTTTCCTGTTCAAGCTGGACGGCGGCCTCTTTCCAGGCCGACATCTTCTGCAGCTCGCGCCGCAATTCCTGGTTCTGCTCGTAAAGCCGGGCATAGGATTCGAAGCCGGCGACCATGCGGCTAAGCCGCGTGACCGGGTTCATGATCCATTCGAAGCTGGGGACGAAGCGGTCGATTACCGCCGAACGCATCCGCTCGGCCCTGGGGCTGTCGATCTGCCAGAACAGGAAGATCGACAGCAGCACCAGAAGCAGCAGCGAGACGAGGATGCGGCGGACCGGAGCCGCGTAGTCTGGGCCCTTGCGCGCCATGGGCCTGACCTGATCAGCTGTCGTAGTCGATCACGTGGCGCAGCTGCTTTTCATATTCCAGCGCCTTGCCCGTACCCAGTGCGACACAGCTCATCGGCTGGTCGGCCAGGCTGATCGACAGGCCAGTCTGCTCGCGCAGCGCCAGATCGAGTTCGCCCAGCATCGCGCCGCCACCGGTCAGCATCACACCGCGGTCGACGATGTCGGCGGCCAGGTCCGGAGGGGTGGCTTCCAGCGCGACCATGACGGCCTCGCAGATCTGCTGCACCGGCTCGGCCAGCGCCTCGGCGACCATGGCTTGGGTGATCTCCATTTCCTTGGGGATCCCGTTCAGCAGGTCGCGGCCGCGCACCATGATGGTTGCGCCCCGGCCGTCGTCGGGCATGCGGGCGGTGCCGATCTGGGTCTTGACCCGTTCGGCGGTGGATTCGCCGATCAGCAGGTTGTGGTTGCGGCGCAGATAGTTGATCAGCGCGTCATCCATGCGGTCGCCGCCGATACGGACCGAACGTGCATAGACCACGTCGCCCAGCGACAGGACCGCGACTTCGGTGGTGCCGCCGCCGATATCGACGACCATGCTGCCGGTCGGCTCGGTGATCGGCATGCCGGCACCGATGGCGGCTGCAATCGGCTCGGCGATCAGGCCGGCCTTGCGGGCGCCCGCGGACAGGACCGACTGGCGGATCGCGCGTTTCTCGACCGGGGTCGCGCCATGCGGGACGCAGACGATGATCTTGGGCTTCGAGAAGGTCGTCCGGCGGAACACCTTCTTGATGAAATGCTTGATCATCTCTTCGGCGCTGTCGAAATCCGCGATGACGCCTTCGCGCATCGGACGGATCGCCTCGATCGAGCCGGGGGTCCGGCCCAGCATAAGCTTGGCATCCTCGCCCACGGCGAGGACCTGCTTCTTGCCGTCCTTGACATGATAGGCAACGACCGAAGGCTCGTTCAGGATGATGCCCTTGCCCTTCACATAGACCAGCGTGTTCGCGGTCCCCAGGTCGATTGCGATATCGGTGGAAAACAACCCGCCAAAGGCCATGTGATTATCCCTTCTGCCGTCCCTGCCTTGACGGCGTGATCCCCGTCGTTTGCCGACGGTCATTGTCCGATTGCCCCGATGAGTCGCCTCATCTTGGATTGGCTTCATATAGGCCGCGATTTCCGCCGCGGAAACCCGGTATTTTCGCTTGAGCGCGTGGGGGCCGTTGCGTCGTTTCAAGGTCCCGCGGGGCGCGGTCTTACCTGAATTTCGCGCCCCAATTCGCTGACATAGCTGGGTTTCGCGCAGGTTGCGACCCAGTTTTGCAGGCATCGAGGGCAGGCGCAAGAAAAGGGGCGGCCCCGCAGGCCGCCCCGTAATTCGTGTTCACGGATTCGTTCAGTGCGAATACATGCTGACCTGCTTGGAGTCGGCGCCTTCGCCGACCATCTCGCGGCGCAGCTTCAGGCGGTTCAGCGCCCCGACATAGGCCTTGACGCTGGCCAGGATCGTGTCGGTGTCGGCGGCCTGGCCGGTGGCGATGCGGCCCTCTTCCTCCATGCGGACGCTGACCGTGGCCTGCGCGTCGGTGCCCTCGGTCACGGCATGGACCTGATAGAGCTGAAGCACGGCATTATGCGGCCAGATCGCCTTCACGGCGTTGAAGCAGGCATCAACCGGGCCGTCGCCTTCTGCATGGACGGTCTTTTCCTCGTCGCCGACCACCATGGTCAGGTCGGCGGACTGGCCGTCGCTGCCGCAGACGACCCGCAGGTGCTTGACCTGCAGATAGTCGCTGTCGGTATTGGCGCTGCTGTCCTGCATCAGCGCGACCAGGTCGTCGTCATAGACTTCCTTCTTGCGGTCAGCCAGCGCCTTGAAGCGGACGAACACGTCCTTCAACTGGTTGTCGCCGACCTCATAGCCCAGGTCGCGCAGCTTGGCCCGCAGGGCGGCACGGCCCGAATGCTTGCCCATCGCGATATTCGCCTCGTTCAGGCCGATATCGGCGGGGCGCATGATCTCGAAGGTCTCGACGTTCTTCAGCACGCCATCCTGGTGGATGCCGGATTCGTGCAGGAAGGCGTTCTTGCCGACGATGGCCTTGTTGAACTGGACCGGGAATCCCGACACAGCCGCGACGCGGCGCGAGATGCCCATGATCTTGGTCGTGTCGATGCCGGTGTCAAAAGGCATGATGTCGTGACGCACCTTCAGCGCCATGACGACTTCCTCAAGCGCGGTGTTCCCGGCGCGCTCGCCCAGGCCGTTGATCGTGCATTCGACCTGGCGCGCGCCCGCCTCGACCGCGGCGAGGCTGTTTGCCGTCGCCATGCCCAGGTCGTTGTGGCAATGCGTCGCGAAAATGATCTCGTCTGCGCCCGGCACCCGCTCCAGCAGCATCCGGATCAGCGCGGCGGATTCGCGCGGCGCGGTATAGCCTACGGTATCGGGGATATTGATCGTGGTCGCACCCGCCTTGATCGCGATCTCGACCACCCGGCACAGATAGTCGTGTTCGGTTCGCGTCGCGTCCATCGGCGACCATTGCACGTTGTCGCACAGGTTGCGGGCATGGGTCACGGTCTGGTGGATGCGCTCGGCCATCTGGTCCATGTCCAGATTGGGAATCGCGCGATGCAGCGGCGAGGTGCCGATGAAAGTATGGATGCGCGGCTGGCGGGCGTGCTTCACGGCCTCCCAGCAGCGGTCGATATCGGGCAGTTGCGCACGGGCCAGACCGCAGATGACTGAGTTCTTCGACAGCTTGGCGATCTCGCTGACGGCGGCGAAATCGCCTTCCGAGGCGATGGGAAAGCCTGCCTCGATGATGTCGACGCCCATTTCATCGAGCATCTGGGCAATTTCCAGCTTCTCGGCATGGGTCATCGTGGCACCAGGCGACTGCTCGCCATCGCGCAGCGTGGTATCAAAAATCAATACACGGTTCTTGTCGGTCATTTTCGGGAATCCTTCTTTACGCTTGCTGGTCCGGGCGCAGCCAAACTGAGCGGTGGCCCGGAGACCCGCTCAGCGCAGCGTAAGAAGGAGAAGACCGCGGAGACTCACGGCAAAACGCGCGCCGATCTGCGCGTTCCGGGTGGTGGCGATGTGTCGCATCCGAGTCATGGCGCGGAATATAAGACCGCTCTCACCGGCTTGAAAAGGCAGAAATTGACGCTGCGGTAGAATTTTGAACCCGACCATGAAAAAGGCGGGGCAATCCGCGCGCCCCGCCCCGGTTTCACCGTTTCTCAAATACCCCGTGACCGCGCCGCCGGAGCTGTCCTCTCAAAGCGCGCGCCAACCGATGTCCCGGCGATAGAACCCGCCCGGCCAGTCGATCGCATCGGCCAGCGCATAGGCGCGCTCATGCGCCTCGGCCAGCGTCGCGCCGCGACCGGTCGCCGTCAGCACGCGCCCCCCGTTCGCCAGCCATTTGCCGTCCTGCCGCGCGGTTCCGGCATGAAAGACGATGCGGGTCGAATCCTCGGGCAGCCCGTCCAGCCCTCCGATTTCAGTGCCTTTCTGATAGGTGCCGGGATAGCCCCGAGCAGCAAGCACCACGGTCAGTGCGTGATCCTCGGCCCAGGTGACGGCGGCCTCGGCCAGGCGTCCCTCGGCACAGGCCAGAATCAGGTCCAGCGCCTGTGCGCCCAGCCGCATCATCAGCACCTGGCATTCGGGATCGCCGAAGCGGACATTGTATTCCACCAGCCGCGCGTGCCCGTCCTCGATCATCAGCCCGGCGTAAAGGATTCCCTGGAACGGCGTGCCGCGGCGGGCCATCTCGGCCACGGTGGGCTGCACGATCTCGGCCATCACGCGATCCTGGATTGCCTGCGTCAGGACCGGGGCAGGGGAATAGGCGCCCATGCCGCCGGTATTCGGGCCGGTATCGCCCTCGCCGACGCGCTTGTGATCCTGCGCCGTGCCGATGGGCAGGCAGTCGGTGCCGTCGCACAGGATGAAGAAGCTTGCCTCTTCCCCCGACATGAACTCCTCGATCACGACCTCGGCCCCGGCATCGCCGAACGTGCCGCCAAACGCGTCGTCGATGGCGCTCAGGGCCTCATCCTCGGTCATGGCGACCGTGACGCCCTTGCCGGCGGCCAGACCGTCTGCCTTGACGACGATCGGCGCGCCCTTGGCACGGATATAGTCGCGCGCGGGCCCGGCCGCGTCAAAGCGCGCCCAGGCGGCCGTCGGCGCATTGCAGGCATCGCAGATTTCCTTGGTGAAGCCCTTCGACGCCTCAAGCCGCGCTGCCGCTGCCGAGGGGCCAAAGACCAGAATCCCGGCACTGCGCAGATCATCTGCGACGCCGGCCGCCAGCGGCGCCTCGGGTCCGACGATCACCAAGTCGATTGCATTCTCCTCGCAAAAGCCGATGACGGCAGCGCCCGACAGGATGTCCAGTTCCGCCAGGCGTGCGACAGCGGCCATGCCGGGATTGCCGGGGGCGACGAACAGTCTGTCGCATTTCGGATTCTGCCGGACCGCCCAGGCCAGCGCATGTTCGCGCCCGCCGCTGCCGAGGATCAGGATATTCATGCGATGGCCCTTCCTTGCGATGTCTCGCGCCTTCTAGGAATTGCCCCGCTCCGGATCAATCCGAAACTGCCCTTGATCCCGGCCCGCAGGCGCGCCAGAACCGGATCATGGAACTGTTCGAAGACGCCCCCGGCAGCAATGCGCATGAATTCACCGTGTCGGAGCTTTCCGGCGCCGTCAAACGCACGCTTGAGGGCGAGTTCGGCCGCGTCCGCGTTCGTGGAGAGATCGGGCGCGTCTCCCGCCCCTCGTCGGGGCATCTGTATTTCGATCTCAAGGATGACCGCTCGGTCATCGCGGCAGTCACCTGGAAAGGGCAGGCCGCGCGCCTCTCGACCCGCCCCGAAGAGGGGATCGAGGTCATCGCGACCGGTCGCCTGACCACCTTTCCCGGCCAGTCGAAATACCAGTTGATCGTCGACGAGATCGAGCCGGCAGGCGCCGGGGCGCTGATGATGATGCTGGAAAAGCGCCGCAAGGCCTTGGCCGCCGAAGGGCTTTTCGACGAGGCAAGAAAGCGTCCGCTGCCGTTTTTGCCGCGCGTGATCGGTGTCGTGACCTCACCTTCGGGGGCGGTCATCCGCGACATCCTGCACCGGCTGCGCGACCGTTTTCCGACCCGCGTGCTGATCTGGCCGGTGGCCGTTCAGGGCGAAGGCTGCGCCCCGCAGGTCACGGCGGCAATCCAGGGCTTCAACGCACTTGATCCCGCTGGTCCGATCCCGCGGCCGGACCTGATCATCGTCGCGCGGGGCGGCGGCAGCCTGGAAGACCTTTGGGGCTTCAACGAGGAAACGGTCGTGCGCGCTGCCGCGGCCAGCCGTATTCCCCTGATTTCGGCGGTAGGGCACGAAACCGACACCACGCTGATCGACTTCGCTTCGGACCGTCGCGCCCCGACCCCCACCGCAGCGGCCGAAATCGCGGTTCCGGTGCGCGCCGAGCTTGCGGCCCGGCTGGGCGAAAGCGGGATCCGCATGATCCGCGCGGCGCGATCGCGCCATGACCGCCACCGGCAAAGACTGACCGATCTGGCCCGTGCGCTCGGCCGTCCGCAGGCGCTGACCGATCCCGCGCGGCAGCGTTTCGACCTGTTCGCGGAACGGCTGGAACCGGCCCTGCGGGCCTTTGTCCGCAGTCGCAGGGATCGTCTGAACGCGCTTCCCTTGTCGCTTTCGGCATTGCGCAGCGGGTTGCGCGGCCGGCGCGAACGGCTTGAGGATCAGGCCCGCCGCCTGCCGCTTTGCGCCGAACGACAGCAGGCGCGTCAGCGCGAACGGCTGGCGGGGCTTTCGGAACGTCTGGACCGTGCCCGTCAGCGCACATTGGCCCAGGCGCAGCGCGACATCGCGCGCGAGAGTGATCGCATCTCGGCGCTGACCCGCAGGCTGATTGCGGCGGGCGCAAGGCTGCTGCCGCCCCGCCGCGAAAGGCTGGAACGCATCGACCGCCTGCGCCAGACCCTTGGATATAACGAGACCCTTCGCCGGGGCTATGCGATCGTGCGGGGGCCGCAGGGGCTGATCACCAGCGCTGCGCAGGCCATGCAAACGCCGCGTTTCGAGATCGAGTTCGCGAATGACGACCGCATGCAGGCGCGCCCCGACGCGCCCGCAAAGCCGCCCCGCAAGGACCCCAAGGATGGCAGCGAAGGGCAGGGCAAGGACCAGAAGTCCCTGTTCTGATCTCACATCTCACCGTTTTGGAAATACCCCGGGGGTCCGGGGGCAGCGCCCCCGGCGCGGAATCAGCCGCGCAGCGCGGCCGCAGCGCGGGCGCGTTCTTCGATCGCGGACCAGTTTCCGGCTGCCACCTCTGCATCGGGCGAAATCCAGCTGCCACCGACGCAGATGACGTTCGGCAGGGCAAGATAGTCGGGCGCATTCGTCGGCGTGACCCCGCCGGTCGGGCAGAAGCTGACCTGGGGCAGGGGCCCCGCCAGAGATTTAAGCGATTTCGCCCCGCCCGCTGCCTCGGCCGGAAAGAATTTCAGCATGGAGTAGCCATATTCCATCGCGCGCATCACCTCCGAGGCCGTGACGGCACCCGGCAGCAAGGGCAGGCCGATTTCTTCGCAGGCACGGACTAGGCGGTCGGTCGCGCCGGGCGAGACGGCAAAGCTGGCGCCCGCATCCTTGGCGCGCTTCGCGTCGTCCGGGGTCAGGACGGTCCCGGCGCCGACATGCCCGCCCGGCACCTTCGCCATTTCGCGGATCGCGTCCAGCGCGGCAGGGGTGCGCAGGGTGACTTCCAGCACCGGCAGTCCGCCCGCGACCAGCGCGGTCGCAAGCCCTTCGGCCCGCGCGGCGTCGCCGATCACCAGAACCGGGATGACCGGGGCGAGTTCGCAAAGTGCGCGGCTGTTCCGGGACTGGATTTCGGGGGTCATGGGCATTCCTCGACTGTCAGGCAGGGCGGTAAGGTTCGGGCGCAGACTGCGCCTTTCCACGGGCGGGATCAAGATCACGTGTTAGCGTTAGCAACCGGTCGCGTAGGACGATCAGCCCCCGAACGTCCGGCTGCCGCTGCTGGGCTGGGCGGTCCGCGCCGCGCCAAAGCCACCCCGCTGGCGCACTTCGGTCGCGCTCATCGGCGGCTTGCCCAGCGTCGTCGGCGCGCGCTGGAAGGTCTGCGACGGCACCTTGCCCGTGCCGCGGTTGCTGGCAAAGGTCTGGTCGCCCTTGGGCGTGGCATAGCGCCCGTCCGCAGTCCGCACCATCGGCTGGGAAAAGATGCCGCCACCCCGCGACAGCATCGACCCCATCATGTAGCCGACCAGAAGCGGCATGAAGGAAAATCCGCCTCCCGATTGCTGCGCAGCCGGATCGCCACCGCAATTCCCCTCGCCATGTTCCTGTTCGCAAAGCTCTTTCGAGGCATAGCGCGGCGCGGTCTCGGCGAACTCTTTCTGCGCGGCGGCGAAGTTCTTGCGACAGTCGTCCTCGGTGAACCACATGCTGTTTTCCTTGCTGGCAGCGACGCAGCTTTCCAGGTCGGGAAAGGATTGGGCATCGACCTGGTCCTCCTTGCATCCGGCCAGGGCAAGGGTCGCGGTTCCGGCAAGGACCAGGGCGACATGGCGCGAGCGTTTGCGTGAGATCATCTGTCAGCCCTCGATGAAATGTGGTTTGAACCGGGACAGGTTGTGGGTGATGCGCGCCCGGTCTTCGCGCAGGCCGAGCCCGCAGCACTCCTCGCCCACCATCCATGCGCCCAGAACCGGGTGGAAGCCGTCGAATTCCGGCAGTGGCGCCAGCGCCTGCAGGATCATCGGGTGATGAGAGTAGGTGTCATCCGGGGTCGAGGCCGTCTCGCGCCCATCCTGGAAAATGCTGACTCCCGCTCCCTCGCGCGAAAAGAGCGGCTTGGTGACATGGCCCGCGCGAAGCTGCGATTGCGCGACGTCCCAGCCTCGGGCGATCCGCGCGGCGGGGGTGCCGCCCGACAAGACCGCGGCGACCTCGTCCATGAAGAAGGCGGGCAACAGGTTCGGGTGGCCGGGGAACATTTCCCACAGCAGTGGCAAAAGGCCCTTGTTCGAAAGGATCGCCTTCCACGGCGGTTCAAGAAAGCGCGTCCCCGAGGATTGCAATTGCTCCGCGAAATCGTCGCGCAGCATGTCTTCCCAAGGGTAAAGCTTGAACAAAGTTCCTATGACGCGCGACTCGGCATCCGCGAACTGCCCTTCCTCGGACAGCCCGATCTGCGCGAGATCGGTGAAATGGGCGCCAAGGCCTGCTTCGCGCGCGGCCCACGCCAGCGTCTCGACAGTGGCATAATCTTCGGGGTTCTGCGCATCGGCGGCGAAATGGACCTCTTCGCCCGCAGCGATGATTTCGCCGAAGCGCGCGACCATCGCCTCGTGGATCGAGTTGAACTGGTCGGTGTCCGGACCAAGTACGCCCAAGGCCTGCTGCTGTTCCAGCCAGAGCCATTGGAAGGAGGCCGATTCGTAAAGCGATGTCGGCGTGTCGGCGTTGTATTCCAGCAGCTTCGCCGGTCCCTCGCCATCATAGCAAAGATCGAAACGGCCATAGAGTTCGGGTTCGCCCTGACGCCAGCTTTCCGCGACGAAGTCCCAGTGCTCGGCCGGAATGGCAAGGCGCGTCAGCCATTCGTCATCTGCGATGACGCGGGCCACGGCTTCGCGCGACATCTGGTGCAATTCGTTGCAGGGGGCTTCCAGATCCTCCTCGACCTGGCGAAGCGTCAGCCGATAGGCGCTGGTTTCGTCCCAATAGGGTTCCCCGCCCATGTCGGCGAAGGTGAAGCCCAGCTCGCGGGCCTCGTCGCGCCAGCCGGGGCGCTCGGGCAGATTGCGTTTTTCCATGGTCACTCCTTGCTTCCGACATGGAGGACTGCTGCCAGATGCGCAACCCTGCTGGGCAATTCGTCGTGTCCGGGTGGCTTGCAAGCCATTGCTTGCATTGCGGGCACTTGCCCAGACCATATCTTCGCGCCAAGGTATGGGCATCAAGCCGCTTCTGAACGCGGTGCGACAACAGGGAAAACCTATCATGAAACAGTTTTCGCTTCGCGCGATCCTGCTGGCAACCTCGGTGGCGCTGGCTCCTGCGGCTTTCGCCGAAACCCCGGCAGACACTCTGGTCGTCGCGGCGCAGATCGACGACATCATCAGCCTCGATCCCGCGCAAAGCTTCGAATTCTCGGGCAATGACGTCGACAACAACCTGTACGACCGCATTGTCGATTTCGACCCGACGGACCTGAATGCCGGGTTCAAGCCCAGCCTGGCGCAGTCGTGGGAAGTCACCGATGGTGGCAAGACCATCACCCTGACCATGCGGGACGGGGTCAAGTTCCACTCGGGCAACCCTGTCCGGGCCGAGGATGCCGCCTGGTCGCTGCAGCGTGCGGTCAAGCTGAACAAGTCGCCCGCCTTCATCCTGAACCAATTCGGCTTCACGCCCGAGAACGTGGACCAGATGGTCACCTTTGACGGCAACAAGCTGATCCTGAAGCTTGACCAGCCCTATGCCCAATCCTTCGTCCTGAACTGCCTGGCCTCGAACGTGGCTGCGGTCGTCGACAAGGAAACCGTCATGTCCCATGTCGAGGGCGATGACCTGGGCAATGCGTGGCTTTCCACGAACGAGGCCGGCTCCGGTCCCTATACCCTGGCCGCCTGGCGCCCGAACGAGGCTGTCCAGTTCGCCGCCTTCGATGACTACTGGCAGGGCGCGCCGGTCATGAAGCGCGTGATCGTCCGCCACGTCCAGGAAAGCAGTGCACAGCGTCTGCTGCTGGAGCAGGGCGACATCGACGTTGCCCGCAACCTGACGCCGACCGACGTGGATGGCATCACCGGCAATGACAAGCTGGCGGTCGGGACCGAACCGCGTGGCCGCATCCTCTACATGGGCCTCAGCCAGAAAGACCCGCTGCTGTCCAAGCCCGAGGTGGTCGAGGCGATCAAGTACCTGGTCGATTACTCGGGGATCGAGGGCAGCTTCCTGAAGGGGCAGTTCAAGATCCACCAGAACATCCTGCCCGAGGGCTATCTTGGCGCATCGGACGAGAATCCCTGGACCTATGATATCGCGAAGGCGAAGAAGATCCTGACCGATGCCGGGATCACCTCGGGGACGGTCAAGACCTCGGTCCGCGACATTCAGGAATACGTGAACATCGCCCAGACCCTGCAGGCATCGATGGCGCAGGTCGGACTGACGCTGGAAATCCAGCAGATGACCGGCGCGCAGGTGCTGGACGCCTATCGTGCGCGTTCTGTCCCGATCTTCATCGGCGAGTGGGGCCCGGATTACGCAGATCCGAACACCAACGCCTCCACCTTCGCCTATAACCCCAACAATGCCGATGACGCGAAGCTGTCGCAGCTTGCCTGGCGCAACAGCTGGGCAGTGCCGGACGACATGAACAAGGCCACGGTTGCCGCCACACTGGAAGGCGATACCGAGAAGCGGGTCCAGATGTATCAGGACATCCAGAAGGAATACCGCGACATCGCGCCGATCATCCCGCTGTTCCAGCGTATCGAGCAGGCGGGTATGCAGAAGAACGTCAAGCACTGGAACGCGGGCGGCGCCGTCGCCTCGGTCTATTACCGCCAGGTCACGAAGGAATAAACGTTGACCGATACCGACCTTGCGCGGGCTTCGGGGCAGGACAACCTGCCCCAGGGCCCGCGCGGCGCGCCCAAGGGGCGCAGCCGACTGCGCCGCAGGGCCAGAAGCGTGGGGGGCGTGGCGCTGTCGCTGTGCCTGACGCTGCTTGGCCTGCTCATGGTAACCTTCATCATCGGCCGGGTCATGCCGATCGACCCCGTCCTGAAAGTCGTCGGAGAGCGGGCGACCCAGGCCCAGTACGATGCCGCCTATCAGGCGATGGGGCTTGACCTTCCGCTGTGGGAACAGTTCCTGCGCTATATGGGCGAGGTGTTGAGGGGCGATTTCGGACGCTCGATCTCGACCGGGCATGCGGTGATCGACGATTTGCGCCGGGTATTCCCGGCCACGCTGGAACTGGCGATGCTGGGCACGCTGATCGGTGTCTTCGTGGGGGTGCCGCTGGGCGTGATCGCGGCCGCGCGGCGCGGCGGTTGGGTGGACCAGGTGGCACGCGTCGTGGCGCTTGTCGGCTATTCGATGCCGATCTTCTGGCTGGGGCTGATGGGGCTTTTGCTGTTCTACGGCATCCTCGGCTGGATCGGGGGGCCGGGACGGCAGGGGATCATCTTTGACGGCATGGTTCCCGTCACAACCGGCATGATCCTTGTCGACAGCCTGCTGGCCGGGGATTGGGGCGCGTTCACGGATGCCTTCAGCCACATCATCCTGCCCGCCAGCCTGCTGGGATATTTCAGCCTGGCCTATATCAGCCGCATGACGCGCAGCTTCATGCTCGAGCAACTTTCTTCGGAATATGTCACCACCGCGCGGGTCAAGGGCCTCAGCGAGCGGCGCGTGGTCTGGGGTCATGCCTTCCGCAACATTCTGGTGCCGCTGGTCACGGTGATCGCGCTCAGCTTCGGGTCGCTGCTGGAAGGCTCGGTCCTGACCGAGATCGTGTTTAGCTGGCCCGGCATCGGCCAATACATCACCAAGGCGCTGCTTGCGGGCGACATGAATGCGGTCCTGGGCGGGACGGTGCTGATCGGCACCTGCTTCGTCGCGCTGAACCTGCTGTCCGACATTCTCTATCGCGTGCTGGACCCGAGGGCGAAATGACCGAGATGACGACACGCGCCTGGCTTCTGTCCGACGCGCCGCAAACCCGCCGACAGGCGCGGCTGGGAGCAATCTATCAGGGCTGGTTGACCTTTCGGGCGAACAAGCTGGCCATGCTGGGACTGGTGATCCTGGTCCTGCTGGTGCTGATGGCGATCTTCGCACCCTGGCTGTCGCCGCAGGATCCCTTTGCGCAGAACCTGGCAGACCGGCTGAAGCCGCCGTCATCGGCGCATTTGCTGGGAACGGATGCGCTGGGACGGGACATCCTGTCGCGGCTGATCCACGGGTCGCGCATCACGCTGTTCATCGTCGGTACGGTGGCGTTGATCGCGCCGGTGATCGGTCTTTTCGTCGGCACGGTCGCAGGCTTTGCCGGAGGCTGGGTCGACCAGGCCCTGATGCGGATCACCGACATCTTCCTGGCGTTCCCGAAGCTGATCCTGGCGCTGGCTTTCGTCGCGGCACTGGGACCGGGGATCGGCAATGCCGTGCTCGCGCTCGCCATTACGTCATGGCCGCCCTATGCGCGCCTTGCCCGGGCCGAGACGCTGACGATCCGCAATGCCGATTACATCGCCGCCGCCCGCCTTCAGGGCGCGGGACCCCTGCGTCTGCTGATCGGCCATGTCTGGCCGCTTTGTGTTTCGTCCCTGATCGTGCGGGTGGCGCTGGACATGGCGGGGATCATCCTGTCGGCGGCCGGCCTGGGCTTCCTTGGTCTCGGGGCGCAGCCGCCGATGCCGGAATGGGGTGCGATGATCTCGGACGGGCGGACCTATATCCTCGATTTCTGGTGGGTCGCGGCAATGCCCGGCATGGCGATCTTTATCGTCAGCCTGGCCTTCAACCTGCTTGGCGACGGCCTGCGCGACGTCCTGGACCCCAAGGGGGCGAAAGAATGACCGAACCGTTGCTGTCAGTTCGCGACCTGCGCGTCAGTTTCCCGACCCGTTCTGGCCGCTTCGATGCGGTGCGGGGCGTCAGCTTCGATCTTGGCCGCGAAAGGCTGGGGGTCGTGGGCGAATCCGGGTCGGGCAAGTCCATGACCGGGCGCGCCATCCTTGGCCTTGTCCGCCCACCGGGCAAGGTCTCGGCCGAACGGATGACCCTGAATGGCGAGTCGATCCTGAACCTGCCCGAACGCCGGATGCGCGCCTTGCGTGGCGCGCGCATCAGCATGGTGATGCAGGATCCGAAGTTCAGCCTGAACCCGGTGATGACCGTCGGCCAGCAGATCATGGAGGCCTATCGCCTGCATTCCGGCGAAGGCGGCCGCGCCGCCCGCGACAAGGCGCTGGAAATGCTGCGCGCGGTCCAGATCCGCGATCCGGAACGGGTCTTCGACGCCTATCCGCACGAGGTTTCGGGCGGCATGGGTCAGCGCATCATGATCGCCATGATGCTGGCACCCGACCCCGAGATCCTGATCGCGGACGAGCCGACCTCGGCGCTGGACGTTTCGGTCAGGAACGAGGTGCTGCGGATCATGGATCGCCTTGTGACCCAACGGGGCATGGGGCTGATCTTCATCAGCCATGACCTGAACCTGGTCGCGCAGTTCTGCGACCGGGTGCTCATCATGTATGCCGGCCGGGTGGTCGAGGAGCTGGCGGCCCGCGACCTGCATCTGGCGCGCCATCCCTATACCCAGGGCCTTTTGAACAGCCAGCCGCGGCTGGACCACCCGGTCCAGCGCCTTCCGGTTCTTGAACGCCAGGACAGCTGGCGTGACGACCAGCTGGCGACACCCTTGCCCGGAGGGTTGTGACATGCGCTGTCACCGTTTCTCAAATACCCATTCGCAAGGCTGCTGACATGCTTGAGATCGAAAACCTGCACGTCTGGTTCGGCGATCCCCCGGAACGGGTCGATGCGGTCAGATCGGCCTCGCTTCGCGTCGGGCAGGGGGAAAGCTTCGGGATCGTCGGCGAATCCGGTTCCGGCAAGTCGACGATCCTGCGCGCCATCACGGGCTTGATCGGCAGCTGGTCGGGCCGCATCGCCGTTGAGGGAGAAGAGGTCCACGCCCGCCACCGCTCGCGCCGTTTCCACAAGACCGTGCAGATGGTCTTTCAGGATCCCTATGCCAGCCTGCATCCGCGCCACTCGGTTGACCGAGTCCTGTCCGAGACGCTGCAATTGCAGGGCATGGACCAGATCGACGCGCGCATCCCGCGCCTGCTCGATTCCGTCGGGCTGGGTCGGGGGTTCCGCTTCCGCTATCCGCACCAGCTTTCGGGCGGTCAAAGGCAGCGCGTGGCGATCGCGCGCGCCCTTGCGGCCGAACCGCGGCTTCTGCTGCTGGACGAGCCGACCAGCGCGCTGGATGTCAGCGTCCAGGCCGAGATCCTGAACCTCTTGTCAGACCTGCGCCGTGACCGCGGACTGACCTATGTCATGGTCAGCCACGATCTGGGCGTCGTCGCCCATATGTGCGACCGCGTGGCCGTGATGCGGGGTGGCCAGGTTGTCGAGATGCTGGAGGTCGGGGCGCTGCGCTCGGGCCAGGTGGCGACGGATTACGCGCGCGAGCTGCTGACCGCGAGCAGCAGCTATGAACGCGAGACGCCCTAGACCGCGACGCCCGAAAGCCAGCCGACGCCGGCGGTTATCGTCATGGCAAGGATGCCGCCCGCCACAACGCGCAGGACCGCGCGACCGGGGCGGGCACCGCCCGCCCAGGCCCCCAGCGCGCCAAGCAGCGCCAGTGCCAGCAAGACCGCGACAAGGACCGTGGGGATGACGGCGCTGGCTGGAGAAAGGACGGCCGCCAGCAGCGGCAGTGCCGCCGCGATGCTGAAGGTCGCAGCCGAGGCTACCGCCGCCTGCAAGGGATTGGGCGCGGTTGCCTCGCTCAGCCCCAGTTCATCGCGCAGATGGGCACCCAGCGCGTCATGCTCTGTTACTTCGCGCGCGGCCTGCAGGGCGGTTCCGGGCGCCATGCCGCGGGATTCATAGATCGCGGCCAACTCGTGCAGCTCTTGCTCGGGCATGTCTCGCAGAGCGGCACCTTCGCGCGCGATATCGGCGCGTTCGGTATCCGATTGCGAACTGACTGACACATATTCGCCCAAGGCCATCGACAGCGCACCCGCAACCAGCCCCGCCGAGCCTGCGATCAGGATCGCCTCGCGCCCCGGATTTGCGGCAGCGACGCCCACGATCAGCGCCCCGACCGAGATGATGCCGTCATTCGCGCCGAGGATCGCGGCGCGCAGCCAGCCCATGCGGGTGACGTAATGGGGGTCGTCGGGATGCGCGCTTGCCGGTGCAGGGGCGATCGGGCTGGTCGTCAGGCTCATGCGGGTACTCCACAGTGGGCAACGAGGCAGGTGATGGCCCCAGCATATCGCCCGCAACCGCGCGTTGGCCAGAGCGCCGATACCGGTGGGCGATGATATGCCGCAGCCTGGCCGCTTCGTGGCAAAGGTTCGCGCAAGTGCCCCCGCGGGCCCAGGACGTGGGTGGACACATGGGCGGGACCGTATCCGGACCGTCAACCTCGTTGTAATTCGCACGTTCCTGAGTAAGAAAGCGGCATGGAGAACGAAGCCCGAGCCCAATCCTTCGAGCGCGCCTTGCGTCGGGCGGGAGTCAGGATCACGCGCCAGCGTGCCGCCCTGCTGCGCGTCCTTGCCGGCGCAGAGGATCACCCCGACGCGAACCAGCTTTACCTGCGCGCGACCGAGGCGGGGGCCGGGGTTTCCCTTGCGACCGTCTATCGGACCCTGTCCGCGCTTGAGGCGCAGGGCGTCATCCTGAAACTGGAATTCGAGGGCGAGGCCGCGCGCTTCGAGCCTGCCGACGGCAAGCACCACGACCACATCATTGATATCGAGACCGGCGAAGTCACCGAATTCGTCAGCGAACGTATCGAAAAGCTGCAGGCCGAGATCGCTGCCGAACTGGGCTATGAGATCGTCCGTCACCGGCTGGAGCTGTATGTCCGGCGCAAGACATGACGCTGGCCGTTTTCGACAAGATCATCTCCGACCGGGGATCGCGCTATGCCGTGTCGGGCGGGCCGGCGCGGAGCCGTGAAGACGTGCAAGCGCTGCTGGCCGAGTTGAAGCGCAACAAGCGCTTTGCCAAGGCCACGCACAACACTTGGGCCGCCATGCTGGGCGGCGAGGCGGTTCGCGACGATGACGGCGAAAGCGGCGCGGCGCAGATCATCCAGCAGATGTTGGAACGCGCCGGCCTGGACAATCACGTCATCGTCGTGACGCGTTGGTATGGTGGCAAGCATCTGGGCGGCGACCGTTTCCGCCACGTCGTCGATGCCGTCCGCCATTATCTTGCGCAGGCGGATCTTTCGGCTGGGGCTTAGGTTTCGACCGCGTGCGCCTGCAGCAGTTCCATCGGCACGATATCCAGGGTGCGTTGGTGGGTGGACTCCAGCGCGACCTTGGGCGCGGCGAATTCCTGCGTTGCCTGCAGGAAACGCGCGGCGCAAAGGCACCAGCGATCTCCCGGCTTCAGACCGGGAAAGCGGTATTCTGGCCGCGGTGTGCTGAGATCGTTGCCGAGATATTTCGAAACCGCCAGGAATTCTGCGGTCACGATGACGCAGACCGTGTGTCGACCGGAATCCTGCGGCCCGGTATTGCAGCATCCGTCGCGGAAGAACCCGGTCAGGGGCGCGGTCGAACAGGTCTCCAGGGGACCGCCAAGGACGTTCAGGGCAGGGTCCATCGTCAATCCTCCATTGATCCGGCAATTCGTCCTGCGGGCGTCGGCAGGTTTGCCGTCCGCAGACGTGTCATCTGAACCGCTCGCCAAGCGCGCGCAGCCTGTCCGACAAGGTTTCCGGCTTTGCGGGTGTCTCGGGCGGCGTGGCGTCCTTCTTGGCGGGGGCGGGCTTTGCCACCGGTGCCCCGGCACTGGGGGGCGCGGCAGGGCGGGGGCCGCTGTTTCGCGCAGGCGACACACGGGCCGCGACGGCATTCATCACGCGTGCGTCGTCACCCGCCGCCAACGCCTCGGCGCCGTCCGAGATGCCGCGCAGCAGATCGTCCAGCCCGTTTTCCTCGGCCTTGGCGAAGTCGGACAGGACATAGCCCGCGACGCGGTCCTTGTGTCCGGGATGGCCGATCCCGATGCGCATCCGGCGATACGTCTCGCCTATATGCTGATGGATCGAGCGCAGGCCGTTATGCCCGGCATGACCGCCGCCCAGTTTCAGCCGCACCTTGCCCGGGGCAAGGTCCAGTTCGTCATGCAGCACGATCACATCGCCGGGCTCGATCTTCAGATAGCGCATCGCCTCGCCGACGGACTGGCCGGAGAGGTTCATGAATGTCGCGGGTTTCAGCAGCACCACCCGTTCCTGACCCAGTCGTCCTTCAGAGACCTCGCCCTGGAATCGCGCGCGCCACGGCCCGAACCCGTGGTCCGAGGCGATGCGGTCCAGCGCCATGAAACCGACATTATGGCGGTTCTTTTCGTATTTCGCGCCGGGATTTCCCAGGCCGACGATCAGTTTCATCACATTCTCCGTCTCTGGGGGCCAGATTATCCGTCACGGCGGGCAGGGGCAAATTCTTACGCTCTCTTGTCCTCGGGGGCGGGCGTTACTAAGACTCTGTCAACTCTTCGTCTCTACGAACGAGCCAAGGCGGATGCATCCCGCTTTGGCGATTCGGGAAACGGGCAGGCCAGGCAGGGAAAAAAGCAGGGAAAGACATGCAAGATCCGGCAGAATTCTACATGAACACGCTCGTTCCCATGGTCGTCGAACAGACCAGCCGTGGCGAACGGGCCTATGACATTTTCTCGCGCCTGCTGAAGGAACGCATCATCTTCATGTCCGGCCCGGTGCATGACGGTGTGGCGACCCTGATCTCGGCGCAGTTGCTGTTCCTTGAGGCGGAAAATCCGAACAAGGACATCAGCATGTATATCAACAGCCCCGGCGGTGTGGTGACCGCTGGCCTGTCGATTTATGACACGATGCAATACATCAAGCCGCGCGTCTCGACGCTGGTGGTGGGTCAGGCGGCCTCGATGGGGTCGCTGCTTCTGTGCGCTGGCCAGCCCGGTCATCGCTTCTCGCTTCCCAACAGCCGCATCATGGTCCACCAGCCCTCGGGCGGGTTCCAGGGTCAGGCGACCGACATCCTGATCCACGCGCGCGAAACCGAAAAGCTGAAGCGCCGCCTGAACGAGATCTATGTGGCGCATACCGGGCGGACGCTGGAAGAAGTCGAAGAGGCGCTGGAGCGTGACCGCTTCATGTCGCCGGAAGAGGCCAAGGAATGGGGCCTGATCGACGAGATTCTGGTGGCCCGCGGCAAGGCCGAGCCGTCGACCTGAGGGCGCATGAACCCATCCGGTTACGGCTTTTTTGGGGATTGTGACGGGCCAAGGCGGCCCGTAACATGTCATAAGATGCGTGGTGCGGCAAAATTCGCGCCAAAGACAGGCGGGCGTCCGGCGGTGGGCCGGGCCCCCGGGGCAATGCGAGGATCGAATTAATGGCTAATCCGACAGGCGGCGACAGCAAGAACACGCTTTATTGCAGCTTCTGCGGCAAGAGCCAGCATGAGGTACGCAAGCTGATCGCCGGTCCGACCGTGTTCATCTGCGACGAATGTGTCGAGCTGTGCATGGACATCATCCGGGAAGAGACCAAGTCCTCGGCGCTGAAGTCGGGTGACGGCGTCCCCAGCCCGCGCGAGATCTGCAATGTTCTCGACGATTATGTCATCGGCCAGGAACATGCCAAGCGCGTGCTTTCGGTTGCGGTGCACAACCACTACAAGCGACTGAACCACAGCTCCAAGACCGATATCGAGCTGTCGAAGTCTAACATCCTGCTGATCGGCCCGACGGGTTGCGGCAAGACGCTGCTGGCGCAGACGCTGGCGCGCATCCTTGACGTGCCCTTCACCATGGCCGATGCGACCACCCTGACCGAAGCGGGCTATGTCGGCGAGGATGTCGAGAACATCATCCTGAAGCTGCTGCAGGCATCGGAATACAATGTCGAGCGGGCGCAGCGCGGCATCGTCTATATCGACGAGGTCGACAAGATCACCCGCAAGTCCGACAATCCCTCGATCACCCGCGACGTTTCGGGCGAGGGGGTGCAGCAGGCTCTGCTGAAGATCATGGAAGGCACCGTTGCCAGCGTTCCCCCGCAAGGTGGCCGCAAGCATCCGCAGCAGGAATTCCTGCAGGTCGACACGACGAATATCCTGTTCATCTGCGGTGGCGCGTTTGCCGGGCTTGATCGGATCATTGCGCAGCGGAACAAGGGCACCGCGATGGGCTTCGGCGCCGCGGTCAAGGAAAATGACGACAAGGGCGTGGGCGAGCTGTTCAAGCAGCTTGAACCGGAAGACCTGCTGAAATTCGGCCTGATCCCCGAATTCGTCGGGCGTCTGCCGGTCATCGCAACGCTGGGCGACCTGGACGAAGGCGCGCTGATCACCATCCTGACCGAGCCGAAGAACGCCCTGGTCAAGCAGTACCAGCGTCTTTTCGATCTTGAGGACGTGAAGCTGACCTTTACCGAGGATGCGCTGGTCGCCATCGCGCGGCGCGCCATCAAGCGCAAGACGGGCGCCCGGGGCCTGCGCTCGATCATGGAGGATATCCTGCTGGATACCATGTTCGAACTGCCCGGCCTCGACAGCGTCGAAGAGGTGGTGGTGAACGAAGAAGCGGTCGACAATCCCAGCGCCACGCCGCTGCTGATCCATGCCGACGCGAAAAAGGAAACCGCGACGGCGGGCTGATCGCTGGCCGTGAGGGAAATTGCGGCCCGCGACGGAAAACGTCGCGGGCCGTTGCCGTTTTGGCGGGGCCGCTTCCGTTCACAGGGACGCGCGCGGCCGCGAATTGGGGGCTTGGGGGCTCGCGCTCTCTGGACCTTGGCGGCAAGTTGCGCCATATCTCATCCCAAATCCGACTGACGAAGGTTCACGACCATGTCCTTTCTGCTGCGCGCCCTGACCTGGTGGAACAGCCAGACGATCAACACCCAAGTCTGGACCAGGCTTTACGGTGAAAAGGTCGGCCAAGACGACCAAGGGAACGTCTACTACCAGTCGGGCGGCGGCAAGCGGCGCTGGGTGATCTATAATGGCGAGGCCGAGGCCAGCCGCGTGTCGCCCGATTGGCATGGCTGGCTGCACCACACCTATAAACAGCCGCCGACCACGGCGCCGATGGTCCACAAGCCCTGGGAAAAAGAGCATGTCGCGAACCCGACCGGGACCGACGAGGCCTATCACCCCGCGGGCTCGATCTATCGCGCAGAACCCGCGCGTCGCCGCGACTATGACGCCTGGCAGCCCGAGTAAGCCATGCAAAGCGCCGCCGAACGGGCCGAACTCTGGGTTGGAACGGCGGTCCTGGCCGTCGCGGCGGGCTTTCTGATCTGGACCGGTTCGGGAAGCGGCTTCGGGCGTGGGCTGGGCGGTGACGGTTACGAATTGCGCGCGGCCTTCCCGAGCGTGGACGGGATCGACGTCGGGACCGATGTCCGCGTCGCAGGTGTCAAGGTCGGCAAAGTGACCGGCATCGACCTGAACCCCCAGACCTATCTGGCCGAAGCGCGGTTGCGCATCCCCGCCGAAATCCAGATGCCCAGCGACAGCGCCGCGCTGATACAGTCCGACGGGCTTCTCGGCGGTGCCTATATCGAGCTTCAGCCCGGCGGCGCGCCGGACAACCTTGCCCCCGGTGACGAGATCGAGGATGTGCAGGGTGCCGTCAGCCTGTTGTCGCTGATGATGAAATTCGTTGATGCGCAGGCGGGGGGAGACCAGAAATGACCCGTCGTATCCTCGCACCCGCGCTGCTTTGCCTGCTGATGGGCGCCGTGCCCGTTGTGGCGCAGGAAGAGGATGGGTCGCTTTCCGACGAAAGCCTGATGGTCGACCCCGCCTTCAGCGACGATCCTAATGCCGTGGTGGTGATCGAGCCATCGGCCGCCGAACGCGAGGCTGCGATTGCAGGCGCGCGCGGGCCGGATACCGCGCAGGGCAAGGGCGCGAAATTGCGCGGTCTGGACAAGGTCACCGGGCAGACTCACGATTTCGGGTTGGAGAACGGACAGTCGACCGAGTTCGGACGACTTCAGGTGCGGCTGGGCGAATGCCGTTTTCCGGCGAACAACCCTGCATCCGACGCCTATGCCGAGCTGACCGTGGTCGATACGCGCGCGAACAATACCGTGTTTTCGGGCTGGATGATCGCATCCTCGCCGGCGCTGTCAGCGATGGATGATCCGCGCTACGACGTTTGGGTCATCTCCTGCAACAACGCCTGACGGTCCGGCAGCCCGGCCGCGGTGAAGTCCGCACCACTGCGGATCGCCTGCGCCAGACGGCGTCGGTATTCCCCGCGCAGGATCGCGCGCCCCCCCATCGAAGTCAGGTGTTCCGTCGGATATTGCGTATCCCAAAGCTGAAACCCAGTCCGGCGCAGGTGCGACGACATCCAGATCAGTGCCACTTTTGAGGCGTTCGGCCTGCGTGAGAACATGCTTTCCGCGAAAAAGGCCGCACCCAGCGAAACACCGTAGGTCCCGCCTACCAGTTCGTCGCCGTCATAGATTTCAAGGGAATGCGCATGGCCAAGCTGAAACAGCTCGCGGTAGAGCTCGATCAGGTCGGCATTGATCCATGTCTCTTCGCGGTCGGCACAACCGGCCACAACCCCGTCAAAATCGGAGTTGATGCTGGCCCGCCACCCGCATTGGCGCAGGAAGCGGTGCATCGAGCGCGAGACATGGACCCCGCCCACCGGCAGGACGCCGCGCTCGGGCGGGTCGAACCAGTAAAGTTCGGGATCGGCGGCTGAACGGGCCATGGGAAAGACGCCCTGGGCATAGGCCAAAAGCAGTCTTTCCGCCGTCAGTTCCACCATTCCCGATCAGCTGTTCGGATCGGCCAGCTTGGCCAGCCAGCGTTCCAGCCAGTGGATCGAATAGTCACCCCGCTGGATATCCGGGTTTTCAAGCAGCGCCCGGAACAGCGGCACGGTGGTATCGACACCATCGACGATCAACTCGCCCAACGCACGGTCAAGGCGCGCCAGCGCTTCGTGCCGGTCACGACCATGCACGATCAGCTTGCCGATCAGGCTGTCGTAATAGGGCGGGATGCGGTAGCCGTCATAGATCGCGGCATCCATCCGAACGCCCAGGCCACCCGGCGCGTGGTATTGCGTGATCTTGCCCGGCGAGGGCGTGAAATTCGGCAGCTTTTCCGCATTGATCCGCACTTCGATCGAGTGGCCGCGGATCTCAAGATCTTCCTGGCGGAACTCCATCTCTTCACCGGCGGCGACGCGGATCTGCTGGCGCACCAGATCGACCCCGAAGATGGCTTCGGTGATCGGATGCTCGACCTGCAGGCGGGTGTTCATCTCGATGAAATAAAACTCGCCATCCTCGAACAGGAATTCGATCGTGCCGGCGCCGCGATAACCCAGCTTTGACATCGCATCCGCACAGATGCCGCCGATGCGGGCACGCTGTTCGGGCGAAATTGCGGGGCCGGGAGCCTCTTCCAGCACCTTCTGGTGGCGGCGCTGCAGCGAACAGTCCCGCTCGCCCAGATGCACCGCGCGGCCCTTGCCGTCGCCGAAGACCTGGATCTCGATATGGCGCGGGCGCTGAAGATATTTCTCGATATAGACTTCGTCATTGCCGAAGGCGGCCTTGGCTTCGGTCCGGGCGGTGCGGAAGGCGATTTCCAGCCCATCCTCATTCTCGGCGACCTTCATGCCGCGGCCACCGCCGCCTGCCGTCGCCTTGATGATGACCGGATAGCCGATTTCGGCCGCGACGCGGTAGGCCGAGGCGACGTCCGGGACACCACCTTCCGAGCCGGGGACGACCGGAATGCCAAGCGCCTTGGCGGTGTCCTTGGCGGTGATCTTGTCGCCCATGATGCGGATATGTTCGGCCGAGGGGCCGATGAAGGCGATGCCGTGATCCTCGACCATCTGCACGAAGCCGGCATTTTCCGACAGGAAGCCATAGCCCGGATGGATCGCCTGCGCGCCCGTGATTTCGCAGGCGGCGATGATCGCGGACATCGACAGGTAGCTGTCGACAGAAGGCGGCGGTCCGATGCAGACCGATTCGTCGGCCATGCGGACATGCATGGCATCGGAATCGGCAGTGGAATGGACCGCGACCGAGGCGATGCCCATCTCGCGGCAGGCGCGGACCACCCGTAGGGCGATCTCGCCGCGATTGGCGATCAGGATCTTGTCAAACATCCCGGCCTCACTCGACGACCATCAGGGGCGCACCGAATTCGACCGGGCTGCCGTCGTCGACGAGGATGCGCTTGACCGTACCCGAGCGCGGCGAGGGGATGTGGTTCATGGTCTTCATCGCCTCGACGATCACCAGCGTATCGCCTTCCTTGACTTGCTGGCCGACGCTGACGAAGGCCGTGGCGCCCGGTTCAGGCGACAGATAGGCGGTGCCAACCATGGGCGAGGTCACGATGCCCGGAAGGCTGGTCGGATCCTCATTCGCGGCAGGGGCGGCGGGTGCGGCTGCGGCAGGTGCGGCGGCCGCGAGGGGCAGGGCAGCCGCGGGCGCGGCCGCGACAGTCTGGATGATCTGCTTGCCTTGTTTCGACAGGCTGACAGTCAGCCGGTCGTTTTCGCCGTATTCGCGCTTGACGGAAAGTTCGGTCAGCTCGTTGCGGTTGAGCAGTTCGGCCAGGGCCTGGATGAAGGCGACGTCGCCCTTGCCATTGCCTTCGTCCTGACCTGCGTGATTGTGATCGTCGCTCATGCCGTCCTCTGGATTTTGTCGTTGAGTGCCGCGCGTCCGGCGCGGCGGTTGGGGCGCTTATAGCCTGTCATATGACGCGAGGGAAAGGGTTTCCCCGGCGACTAGCGCGCGTCGCCACGTTCTTTCCAGCGGCGATGGACCCAGAACCATTGATCCATATGGGCGCGCACCTGCGCCTCAAGGTGATCGTTCAGATCCTGCATCATGGTCGCGGGATCGGAATGGGGAATGGGTTCGCCGACTTCGACGCGAAAGCTCAACCCGTCCGGCTGGCGGATTCCGGCGATCGGCAGGATCAGCGCTTCGTAGCGGATGGCAAGCTCGGCCGGGGTCAGGACGGTCTTCGTCGTCAGGCCGAAGAACTTCAGTGGTGCGCCATGGCCGTCGAACTGGTCATAGCCCAGTGACAGCCAACCGCCGCCCTTCAGGAATCGCAGCATGGCGGCCAGGCCCGAGCGTCCGCGCGGGAACATCGGTTCGGCTATGGCGCGCATCGCGGGGATGTAATGGCGGTTGAACGCCTCGTTGTTCATGGGGCGGTAAAGCGCGCCCACCGGCCAGCCCCGACCGGTCAGGGCAGCGCGCATCGCGTCGTAATTGCCGAAATGCGCCACGGCCAGGATCACCGGCCTGCCTGCGGCGGCCGCCTGCTCCAGTGCGGGCAGGCCGGGGCCGCAGAGCGGATCGGCCGAATGGATGCGGCCGATGAACTCGGTCCCCGAATAGATCTCGGTCAGCGAGCGACCGGCATTGTCGGGCACCGCGCGGGTCAGGTGGCGCACCTCGGCCGGGGTCAGGTCCGGCCGTGCCTTGGCAAGGTTCGTCCGGATGCGCTTGCGCCAGCCCGCAACGGGACCAAGCACATGGGCAAAGAACCAGCCCATTGCGGGAATGCGACGCTCATAAGGCAGGATCCGGGCCACGCCCATGATGGCAAGAAAGGTGCCATTCGCGATCCGGTCGGTCAGGGAGACCCTGTCTTCGTCTTTCTCGCTCATTCGGTTCCGTCTATCCTGCCTTCTGCATGGCGCGCGCTTCGCGCAGCCAGACATATATGCCCGCGCCAACGATGATCAACGCACCGGCCAAAGTCCAGCGGTCGGGCAGGGTGCCCCAGAACAGCCAGCCCCACAACCCGGCCCAGATCAACCCGGTATAGCCGAAGGGGGCAATTGCGGCGGCCTCGGCCAGGGCAAAGGCGCGGATCAGCATCGCCTGCGCCACGGTTCCCAGCGAACCGATCAGCAGGAAGGCCCAGATGTCGGTACTGGCAATGGGTTGCCAGACAAAGGGCACGGCCAGCGTGGTGATGACCGTGCCGACCGTCGCCGACCACAGGATCGAGGTTGCGGTCGAATCCTCGCGCGCCACCCGCGTCAGGATCGCGCCCGCCGCATAGGTGAAGGCCGCAACCAGCGGCAACAGCGCTGCCGGCTGGAAGACGCCAAGACCGGGGCGGATGATGATCATTGCGCCGCAAAGCGCCGTGATGATGCCCAATGCGCGGCGGATGCCGATCCGCTCGCCCAGAAAAATTGCGGCGCCAAGCGTGATCAGCACCGGGTTGATGTCCATGATCGCCGTCGCCTCGGCGAGCCCGATCCATTGCAGCGAGGTGAAGAACAGCCCGCCCGAGGCAAGCTGGGTGATGCCGCGGAACAGCTGCACGACCGGGCGTTTCGTGACCATCGTCCGGCGAAAGCGCGGCGCGAAGATCACCGCGACGATCAGGAAGTTGATCGAGAAGCGCGCCCAGACGATCTGGCCGGGGTGGTAACGCTCGGCCAGGTGCTTCGCGGTGGCATCCATCATCGTGAAGATGAAGATCGACAGCAGCAGCAGCAGGATGCCCTGCAATTGCGTCGAACGGACCGTGCTGCCCGCGGGGGCAAGGATCGGCGGAATCCCCGGAGGGGGGCTGTCTGGCTGGCTCATCTGGGGACTCCCTTGCCGCGCGTTATGCCGATGCGCGGTGACAAGGTCCATGCCCCGGAATGCAGACGGCCGCGCGAATGGCGCGGCCGTCGTTTTCATGTCGCCATTGCTCAGCCAAGCAGGCGGCGGGCCTC
The DNA here is from genome assembly GCF_031854425.1 of Paracoccus broussonetiae. Lineage (NCBI taxonomy): Bacteria > Pseudomonadati > Pseudomonadota > Alphaproteobacteria > Rhodobacterales > Paracoccaceae > Paracoccus > Paracoccus broussonetiae. The sequence goes on from NZ_JAVRQI010000003.1 coordinate 250,448, forward strand.
GGCGACGGCGGCTTCGGCGGTGATGCCGAACTCCTTGTAAAGGGTCGGGGCCGGGGCCGATGCGCCAAAGCCGGTCATGCCGATGAAGCCCGAGGTTTCCTCGCGACCGCGTTCGCCCAGCAGCAGCCATTCCCAGGGCTGACGGACGGCGGCCTCGATGGCGATGCGCACGGTGTTCGCGGGCAGGACCGAGCTGCGGTAAGCCACGTCCTGATCGCGGAACAGTTCCATCGACGGGACCGAAACCACGCGGGTCGGCACGCCCTGCGCCTCAAGCTGGTCGCGCGCGGCGACCGCGATCTCGACCTCGGAACCGGTGGCCATCAGCACGACTTTCGCCGTGTCGCTGGCTTCGCGCAGGACATAGGCGCCCTTGGCGGTCAGGTTCTCGCCCGCGGTTTCGCGCAGCGTCGGCAGGTTCTGACGCGACAGGGCCAGGATCGAGGGCGAGCTGTCCTCGCTCAGCGCGATTTCCCAGGCCTCGGCGGTCTCGACCAGATCGCAGGGGCGGAAGGTCAGCGTATTGGGCGTGGCGCGGCAGATTGCCAGATGCTCGACCGGCTGGTGGGTCGGGCCGTCCTCGCCCAGGCCGATGCTGTCATGGGTCATGACATAGACAACCGGCAGGCCCATCAGCGCCGACAGGCGCATTGCGCCGCGGGCATAGTCGGTGAAGCACATGAACGTCCCGCCATAGGGACGGAAACCGCCATGCAGCCAGATGCCGTTCATCGCGGCGGCCATGCCGTGTTCGCGGATGCCGTAGTGGATATAGCGGCCGGTGCGGTTCTCGGGCGTGAAGATGCCCAGATCCTTGGTCTTGGTGTTGTTCGAGCCGGTCAGGTCGGCCGAACCACCCAGAGTCTCGGGCAATTCCGGGTTCACGACCTCAAGCACCATCTCGCTGGCGCGGCGGGTCGCGATCTTGGGCTTGCTCGACAGCGCCTGTTCCTTCAGCGCGGCGATGGTCGGCGCAAGCCGGTCGCTGCCCTCGCCCGAAATACGGCGCGCGAATTCCTCGCGGTTCGCACTGGCGTCGACGCGGGCATTCCACGCCTCGCGCGCGGACTTGCCGCGGGCGCCGATCGCGCGCCAATCCGACAGGATATGCTCGGGGATGATGAAGGCGGGGGATTCCCAGCCATAGGCGGCGCGGGCGGCGACGATTTCCTCGGCCCCCAGCGGCGAGCCATGAGCGCCCGAGCTGTCCTGCTTCTTCGGCGAGCCATAACCGATGATGGTCTTGCACGAGACCAGCACCGGGCGGTCGTCGGCACCGCTTGCGGCGTCGGTCAGCGCGCGGTCGATGTCGGCGGCGTCATGGCCGTCGCAAGCCAGCACGCGCCAGCCCGAGGCCTCGAACCGCTTCATCTGGTCGGTATTGTCCGACAGCGAGACGCGGCCGTCGATGGTGATGTCGTTGTTGTCCCACAGGACGATCAGGTTCTTCAGCTTCTGGTGACCGGCCAGCGCGATGGCTTCCTGGCTGATGCCTTCCATCAGGCAGCCGTCGCCGGCGATGACCCAGGTCTTGTGGTTGCACAGATCGGCGCCGAACTGGGCGCGCATCGCCTCTTCGGCGATGGCCATGCCGACCGAGGTGGCGATGCCCTGGCCCAGCGGACCGGTCGTCGTCTCGACACCTTCGACATGGCCGTATTCCGGATGGCCCGCCGTGATCGCGCCCCATTGGCGGAAGTTGCGGATCTGGTCCATCGACATCTGCTCATACCCGGTCAGGTGCAGCAGCGAATAGATCAGCATCGAGCCGTGGCCGGCCGACAGCACGAAGCGGTCGCGATCGAACCAGTTCGGAGCGGATGCGTCGAATTTCAGGTGATTGCGGAACAGGACCGTGGCCACGTCGGCCATGCCCATCGGCATGCCGGGATGGCCCGAATTCGCGGCCTCGACTGCGTCCATCGACAGGGCGCGGATGGCGGAGGCAAGGCGCCAGTGGTCGGGATTGGCCTTGCGGCGTTCGGCGATGTCCATTGTGGATTTCCGTGCTGGTGGATGCGCAGCTTCTGATATTCAGGCGGACGCCCTGTTGCAACCCGCGACCGCGGCCTTGCCCGACTGCCCGAACGGCATTTTTCGTCCCGGGCCGCAGGATCGGCGACCGGGCCGGGCTCTTTCACCCGGCTGCTGCGAAGGGTGCTGGATCGCGAGGCGCGGCGCAAGGCGATTTCCACCCCTTTGCCTCGGCCTGCCCGCGAACCGGGCCGCACCTGCTGCCGGGGCATCTTTCGGCATAAATTCGTTGCGTTGAATCAAACCCCTGCGCTTAAATTTCAGGACACAATGATAATGACCTGACACGGAGGACTTCATGGGACAGACCGCACCCGCTGCTCGCGATCCGGTGGACGAGATCCTGCCGCCGGCCCGCATGACCATGCTGGGGCTGCAACACGTGCTTGTCATGTATGCAGGGGCCGTGGCGGTGCCCCTGATCGTGGGACGCGCGCTGAAACTTGCGCCCGAGGATGTCGCCTTCCTGATTTCGGCGGATCTGTTTTGTTGCGGCATTGCGACCATCATCCAGTCGTTGGGCGCGACCCGCTATTTCGGGATCCAGCTTCCGGTGATGATGGGGGTCACGTTCGCCTCGGTCGGACCGATGGTGGCAATGGCCAATGCCAACCCCGGCCCCGACGGCGCGCGAATGATCTTTGGCGCCATCATCGGGGCGGGGATCATCGCCATGGTGATCGCGCCCTTTGTCGGGCGGATGCTGAAATTCTTTCCGCCGATCGTCACCGGCACGATCATCCTTGTGATCGGCGTGTCGCTGATGCGGATCGGGATCAACTGGATCTTCGGCAATCCGGTCGGCCCGACCGCGCCGAAGATCGTGGACCCCGTCGCTTTGGGCTGGCTGAACCAGCTGAAAGAGATGCAGGCGACCGGCGTGGTCCCTGCGCTGCCCCAGAACTTTGCCCCGGCGGCCAGCGTGCAGAACCCGCTTTACGCGAGCCCCGTCAATATCGTGATCTCGGCGGTGGTGCTGGTCGCGATCCTGATGATCGCGCGGTTCGGCAGGGGCTTCATCGCGAATATCGCGGTGCTGCTGGGCATGGTGATCGGCGCGATCCTGACCATCCTGCTGGGTCAGATGAGCTTTGCCAAGGTGGCCGATGCCGCCTGGTTCGGGGTGGTCGCGCCCTTCCATTTTGGAACTCCGATCTTCGACCCGGTGCTGATCGTGACCATGGTGCTGGTGATGATCGTGGTCATGATCGAATCCACGGGCATGTTCCTGGCCTTGGGCGAGATGACCGGCCGCAAGATCACGCAGGAACGGCTGACCGCGGGTCTGCGCACCGACGGGTTGGGGACACTGCTTGGAGGGATTTTCAACACCTTCCCCTATACCTCGTTCAGCCAGAACGTCGGTCTGGTCGGCGTGACCGGGATCAAGAGCCGCTATATCTGCGTGGTGGGCGGCGTGATCCTGATCCTGTTCGGACTGGTGCCCAAGATGGGCGCGGCGGTCGAGTCGCTGCCGACCTCGGTTCTGGGCGGGGCGGGGCTGGTGATGTTCGGCATGGTTGCGGCGACGGGCATCCGCATCCTGTCCACCGTGGATTTCGCCAGCAATCGCAACAACCTGTTCATCGTCGCCGTTTCGCTGGGCTTCGGAATGATTCCGCTGATCGCGCCGGACTTCAAGCAATGGATGCCGCATGCGATTCACCCGCTGATTGAATCCGGCATCCTGCTGGCGACCATCGCGGCGGTGGTGCTGAACGCCTTCTTCAACGGTACCCGTGGTGGCAGCGCCGACGATGCCCGCCGTGCGGCAAGCCTTGTCGATCACTGACCGCTGCGACCCTCGTCGCCGGACGGGGGCGGCGCGACAAGAGGCCGGATCCGCAACCGCGTGATCCGGTTCTCGCGCCGCGCGACGACCTCGAACCGATAGCCGTGGAAGGAAAATACCTGCCCGGGCGTGGGAATCGACTGGGCGGCATGGATGACCAGACCGGCGACGGTATTCGCCTCGTCATCGGGCAGGGACCAGTCCAGCGCGCGGTTCAGGTCGCGGATGGTGGTTGCCCCGTCGACGCTGTAATCGCCCGCGTCATTCGGGGTCAGGGATTGAGCGATGTCGGTATCATGTTCGTCGGTGATCTCGCCCACGATCTCTTCAAGGATATCCTCCAGCGTGATCAAGCCACGCAGGTCGCCATATTCGTCGACCACCAGCGCGAAATGGGTGCGCCGCGCCAGAAACTCGCGCATCTGCTCATCCAGCGGGGTCGTGTCGGGCACGAAATAGGGGGGCATTGCCACGCTGAGGATATCGAAGCCTTCCAGCGCGTCGCTGCCGCCTTCGCCCACGGCGCGGCTGACCCCGCGCAGCAGGTCCTTCGCATGGATCACGGCGATGACGTTTTCCCGCTCTCCGCGAAAGATGGGCAGGCGGGTATGGGGGCTTTTCAGCACCCGGTCCAGCACCGCCTGTGTGGGAAGGTCCGCGTCGATCATCTCGATGCGGGAACGGTGCAGCATGATCTCTTCCACGGCGCGATCGCCCAGATCCAGCGCGCCCCGCAGCAGGTCGCGTTCCTCCTTGAGGACGGTGCCGCTGGAATGGCCAAGGTCGAGCGCGTCGACGATTTCCCGTTGAACCGAAAACAGCCGCGCCTCTGGATCGGGGGCATGCCGGAACAGGGCAAGAAAGCCGCTGACGGCCAGCCGCGCGATGGCGACCACGGGCGCAAGCGGTGTCGCGAAGGCGCGGACCGCGCGCGCGACCCGGCATGCAGTTTCCTCGGGGTCGCGGGCCGCAAGCGCGCGGGGCAGGATCTCGGCCAGGACCAGCACCAGAATGACGGTGATCAGCACGGCCACCGCCTCTCCACCCAAGCCGTAAAGATGCAGGAACAGGCCGGTCGCAAGGCTTGCGGTCAGGACGTTCGCGATGATCCGGCCCAGATGCAGCGCGCCGATCAGACGCTCACTGTCCTCGGTCAGTTCCAGCGCCACCGCAGCGCCGTCATCGCCACGCTCGGCGCGGTTGCGAAGGCGCGCGCGGCTGGACGCGATCAGCGCGGCCTCGGACCCGGACAGGAAGGCCGAGACTGCCAGCAGCAGGACGATCGCCGCGACCGTCAGCCAGGTCGCCAGATCATGTGCAGACGCGGTTCCGGCCGCCAGCCCGGGCGTGGTCATTCCCTGGGCTTTCCGGGCGGTGTCTGCGCCAGCGGGTGATGGTTCAGCACCAGATCGCGCATCCGGCTGTCAAGGACATGGGTATAGATCTCGGTCGTGCCCAAGTCTGAGTGGCCCAGCAGCATCTGGATCGCGCGCAGATCCGCGCCGCCCTCAAGCAGGTGGGTCGCAAAGGCGTGGCGCATGACGTGGGGTGAAACACGGGCGGGATCAATCCCGGCGGCCAGCGCAAGCTGATTCATCAGCCCGTTCACCGCCTGCCGCGTCATGTGTCCTTCTGCGCTGGGGGCTGGAAACAGCCAGCGCGATCCGCGTCCCGCCACAAGCCGCCCCAAGGGCGATTGCGCAGGAGCATTGTCGCGCAGGACCAGCCAGGCAGCCAGCGCCGCGCGCGATGGCCCGTTCAGCGGCACCATCCGTTCGACCCCGCCCTTGCCGCGGATCAACAGCACGGCGGGATTGCCCCGACAGGCGGTGACCGGCAGCGAGACAAGCTCGCTGACCCGCATCCCGGTGGCATAGATCAGTTCGACCAGAACCAGGTTGCGGGCCTGTTCGATCTGGTTGCGGCCCAGCTGGGGCAGGGCGTCCATCATCGCCTGGACCTCGTCCCGGTTCAGCGTCTTGGGCAGGCGCTTGGCCCGGCCCGGCCCGGCGATGCGTCCGGCAGGATCATCGTCGCGCCAGCCTTCCTCAAGCGCGAAACGGGTCAGCTGGCGCACAGCGGACAGCCGACGCGCACGCGTGGCCCGGGACAGGCCCTGCGCATCGCAATGGCCCAGATAGTCCTCGATCCCCTCGCGGGGCACGGTCAGGATGGTCAGTTCGCGCGCTCCAAGCCAGTCGCTGAAATCCCGCAGGTCGCGGCCATAGGCCAGCAGCGTGTTCCGCGCCGCCCCGGATTCCGCGGCCAGCGCGTCCAGAAATGCGGCGATCCGGCGGCGGTCGTCAGCCTGGCCCCGGACTGGTCCGGTCTTGCCGTCGAATGGTCCGTCGGTCTTGGGCATGGCTCGCTCAGGGATTGGCCGGATAGGCACCGGGTGAGGCCCCGATGACCGGGGCAAGGATCAGTTCGATGGCGGCCTGGCGGGCAATCTCGCCCTGGTTCAGCGCCCGAAGCACGGCAAGGCCCTGCGCTGCGCGGGCAAGATCGCCGTCGATCCCCGCATCCGCATCGGCAATCGCGGTCAGCATTGCCTCGCCTTTGCGGTTCTGTGCGAACTGGTCGCTGGTCGCCTGAGGCAATGGACGGTCCGCGACGAAGGCGGTCAGCAATTGCTCGGCCCGGTCAGAGCCGGGGCCGGCAGGGGGCACGGCGGCGGCAAGGCCGCTGGCAAAATCCAGAAGCCACAGGTCGAAGGGTTGTGCGTCGCCTGGCGTCTGCTTGACCATCCGCCAATCCCCGGCCTGAAGCGCCAGCCACAGGGCGATCTGCCCCGCACGGCCAGTCAGCGGCAGCGCCGCGACATCGCCTCCCACCATGTCTGCGAATGCCGGACCCAGTCCGGCTGCGACCATCGCGTCGAAAGCCGGCGGCAGGGTCTGCTCGACCTGGGCCATCTGACCACCGGCCAAAGCCACGTCCAGCGCCTGCACGGCAGCCGCCCGGTCCCAGACCCCGCCCGAGGCCGCGGGCTTCTGCTCGCCATAGATCCCGCGCAGTTGCGAAGCGGGGATGGCGCCGCCGCGGGCCAGTCGCTCGGCCGCGTCCAGCCGCGCCTTCCAGCCGCCATTCTCGTCCAGGTCGGCCAGCGCGAAAGCCAGCGGCAGATTGGCCGAGGGGAGGGGCTGGCCGATCGCCTCGTGCAGGCGCAGATCCAGCGGCGTCACCACGGTCGGAGGCGGCAGGATGTCGCTTTCGTCCGAATAGGAATCGTCAAGGTAATGACCCAGCAGGGTCGCCATCTGCGGGTCGATCATGCCGTTCAGATCGGCACCGTGAAAGACCAGGGCCGCCGCGGCCCAGTCGCCGCCTAGTGCAAGGCAGAAGATCCGCGCCGGAAAACTGGGCGCGACGCCGGGGGTGCGGTCCATGATCTGGCAGGCCTGCGCCTCGTCCCCGGCCAGAAGCGCGATGTCGAACAGGCGGCGGAAACGCTCGGGATCGGCGGGACCGGCGGCCTGAAGCAATTCCTTGGCCGCGCCTGTCGCACCCATGTCCAGCAGCTTGTCGACACGGGCCAGGAAAAGCTGGCCATCCGCGCCGGGCTGGGCCTTGGGCGGAATGAACTGGGTCGCCAGGACCCGGCGTTCCAACCGGCGCAAAGCTGGCAGGCGCGGATCCGAGGACAGGACCATCCGCGCCAGCGTCGCACTGTCGGAATCCCCCCACAGGCTGGCGGGCAGGCCCGCCGCGCGGGGGGATACGGTGCCCTTGCTGTCGGCATTTCCCTCACCCAGACGGGTGACGCCGACGGGCTCGACGGCGCCACTGGGCGCGATTTCCTTGCGGCTGCGCGACTTCAACTCGGGCGGGCGGCCATCGCCCGGTCTCCAGGCCGAAACGGCATCGGGCTGCCGGATGCTGCCCGACAGCCAGTCGCTGGCCGAAAGCGGAGGGCGCGCATTGCCGGAACCCGGCAGCAGTGCAAGACCCGCCAGGAAGACCGTCAGCGCCCATGTGGCGCGGGAGCCCGGATTAATCGAGATCATTTTGCTCCGTCGTGGCGGCACCGGTTTCCTGCGCTTCGGGCGCGGGCTGTTCCGCAGCCGGAGCCTCGGACACGGTTCCGACAATCGGAGTAGAGGCCGTGGCAGGGCCAAGGTCAAGCTCGACCGGCAGGCGCGTTTCGCGCGGGTCGGCCTGCATGTCGCCGAAATAGGCATAACCGGTCAATCCGCCCAGCAGCAGAATCACCAGCACGACCACAACCCACAAAAGCTTCATAGCCTGTCCTTCTCGCCTCGAAAGCGTTTTCTCTGCCGGTCTGACGCCGGCACGCGCGAAATATATATGGCATTTCCGGAAAGATCACGCCATTCAGTGCCTCCAATATCTTGTCCGGCGGCGATGCGGAACAGGCCGCAGACAAAACCAAGGGAAGATGTGGGGCAGGGAAGTGGCTGACGGGTGGCTGATGCGGCGGAATATCGTTCTGGTCGGGATGATGGGGGCGGGCAAGACCGCGATCGGGGCGGAGCTTTCGCGCCGGCTGGGTCGTCCGTTCTGGGACACCGATGCCGAGATCGAGCGCGCGGCCGCCATGACCATCCCCGAGATCTTTGCCCGCGACGGCGAGGAGTTCTTCCGCGCCCGTGAAACCGAGGTGCTGGCACGCGTGCTGGCCGGAGGGGACAGCATCGTCTCGACCGGCGGTGGGTCGTGGATGCGCGAGGCGAACCGCAGCCGTATCGCCGGGAACGGAGTGTCGGTCTGGCTGGATTGCGATGCGGAGACGCTGTGGCAAAGGGTGCGCAGCCGCCCGACGCGGCCCCTGCTGCAGACCGCCGATCCGCGCGGCACGCTTGAACGGCTGCTGGCCGAACGCAGCCCGGTCTATGCGCTGGCCGACATCCACGTCCGCGCCCTGCGCAAGGACGCGGTCGAGGAAACCGCGACACAGGTGATCGCGGCGATCCAGGACCGGCAACCGATCATTCTGGAGGCGAAATGAGCATCGAGACCGTCCGCGTCGAACTGGGCGACAGATCCTATGACGTACGGGTGGGTCGCGGCCTGATCGCCCGTGCCGGTGCCGAGATCGTGGCTCTTGCAGGACGCCGCCGTGTCGCGATCGTGACCGACCGGACGGTGGCATCGCACCATCTGGCCGATCTGCGGGCGGCACTGGCCGCGCAGGGGATCGATGCCCCGGCGCTGGAGCTGCCGCCGGGCGAAGCGACGAAATGCTGGGCCGAGCTTGGCCATGCGACCGAATGGCTGATCGCGCAGCGCATCGAGCGCAAGGATCTTGTCATCGCCCTTGGTGGCGGGGTGATCGGCGACCTTGCGGGCTTCGCCGCCTCGGTCCTGAGGCGCGGGGTGCGGTTCGTCCAGATCCCGACCAGCCTGCTGGCGCAGGTCGACAGCTCGGTCGGTGGCAAGACCGGGATCAACAGCCCTCAGGGCAAGAACCTGATCGGCGCCTTTCACCAGCCAGCGCTGGTCCTTGCCGATATCGACGTTCTGGGCACGCTGACGCCGCGCGATTTCCGTGCGGGCTATGGCGAAGTGGCGAAATACGGGCTTCTCGGCGACGAGAATTTCTTCGAATGGCTGGAGGCGAACGGCTTGCGGCTTGCCTCGGACCCCGAGGCGCTTCAACGCGCCGTGCGCCATTCGATCCAGATGAAAGCCGGCATCGTCGAGCGCGACGAGACCGAGCAGGGCGAACGCGCGCTGCTGAACCTTGGCCACACCTTTGGCCATGCGCTGGAATCCGCGACTGGCTATTCCGACCGGCTGCTGCACGGTGAGGGCGTGGCGATCGGTTGCACCCTGGCGTTCGAGCTTTCGGCGCGGATGGGCCTGTGCAGCCAGGAAAGCCCGTCGCGCGTGGCTGCGCATTTCCGCGCCATGGGTCTGCCCGCATGCATCGGGGACATTCCGGGCGATCTGTCCGATGACGAGGCGCTGATCGCGCTGATGGGGCAGGACAAGAAGGTTCAGGACGGCAAGCTGCGTTTTATCCTGGCGCATGGAATTGGCCGCGCCTTCGTCACCGACCAGGTCGATCTGTCAGACCTGCGCGCCGTGCTGGCGCAATCGCGCGGCTAGGCCGGGGTCATTCGCGGGGCTCTTGATCGCGGTCGGGATCATGGGGCGGTGCCTTGCCCAGAAGGCCGCGATCGATCAGCCCCTCGCCATAATTGGACAGGTCGCGGGGCTGGATGGGGCCCGGATCCTCGTGCGGCAAGCGTGGCGGCACGACCTCGTCATGGCCCAACTTGGTGTCCCGGTCGCGGCGCAATGCCGCCCGGCCCAGCATCAGCAGGCTGATGGGCGTGGTGATCAGCATGAAGACCCCGATGATGATCTCATGCACGACCGGGCGCTTTTCCAGAAGCGAGAACATCGCCATCGAGGCCAGCACGATCAGCAATGTGCCATAGCTGTAGCCCAGCGTCGGCGCGTGCAGCCGTTGGTAGAAGCTTTTCAGCCGTACCAGCCCCAGGCTGCCCAGCAGCGCCAGCGACGAACCGGCCACCACGAACAACGAGATCAGGATGGCGGCGACGGGGGGAAGTCCGGTGACCTGGTTCATTCGACCACCTCGCCGCGCATCAGGAACTTGGCCGCGCAAACGGTGGTGATGAAACCCAGCACGGCGATGACCAATGCCGCCTCAAAGAAGAAGACGTTGCCATTTCCCATCCCGATCAGCAGGAACAGCAGCATCGCATTGACATAGATCGTCTCGCTCGCCAGCACGCGGTCCTGCGCTCGGGGTCCGCGTATCATCCGCCAGCAGGACAGACCCACGGCCACGACCATGGCGATCTGGGCATAGCTCAGCGCGTATTCCAGGATCAGCATCGGGATCATTCGAATATCTCCAGAAGCAGGGCCTCGTACCGGTTGCGGATCAGGTGCTGCCAGTCGTCTTCGCTGCGCAGGTCAAGAACGTGCAGCAGCAGGCGGCCGTCGTCCCGTTCATATTCCAGCCAAGCGGTGCCGGGGGTCGAAGACAGGATGATCGCCAGCAGCGCCAGCGCGTTTTGGTCGCGCAGCCGCAGGTTCAGTTCTACGAAGCCCGAATGATAGGCCGGATGGTTCGGACCCAGCAGCAGGACGCGGGCGACTGTGACATTCGACTTCAGAATGTCCCAGGTGACGATCGCCACAAGTTGCGGAATCGCGCGCCACCGCCGGATGCGCGGACGTGCGGGTTGCAGCCTTTCGACAGCCCAGCCAGCGACCAGTGCGATCACGGTCCCAAGGACCAGATGGCCCAGCGAGAAACGGGTAAGGATCAGCCACATCAGAATCAGTGCGGCGGTCATCAGGGGATGCGGAATCATGCGGCTCATTCTGCATCCTCCTGTTTCTTGCTGTCTTCGGTCGCCACGGGCTCGAAGCTTTGCGGAGGCGTGGCGTCGAGACGTTCTGCGTCCCGCAGGACCGCGTCGCGATAGATCGAGGGATCGATCAGCACATGTGCCGTCTGGCGGGTATAGTTCAGCACCGCGTCCGCGCGGACAGTCATCATCAGGATCATGCCCAGCAGCATGACGACCGGGATCACCTCAAGCGCAAAGATGCGTGGGGGCGGGTTGTCATCCGCCCAGAAGCGACGAATGCCGACCCGCACCAGCCCGATCAGCGCGCCCAGCCCGGACAGGATCAGCATCGCGGCAAAGATCCACAGCATTACCGGCAACTGCCCGTTCAGACCGACATTGTTGCGGATCGCGCCGCTGAGGATCGCGAACTTGCCGATGAAACCGGGCATTGGCGGCAGCCCGGCCAACATGGCGGCGATCAGCGAAAAGCAGATCCCCATGGTCAACCAGGACACGGTCCGCATGCCGGAGGGGCCGGGCGTGTCCTCGACGGAATCAAGGCCCATCGGGGTCCAGTCCCAACGTTCGGCCAGATGTTCGCGGGCAGCTTCCTCGGTCGGTTCCACCTCGCCGCGGTCATCGCGCGAGACGGGCTCTGCCATCAGGAAAAACGCGGAAATCGCGGCCGTCGACCCGATCAGGTAGTAAAGGGCGCCCCCCAGTATCTCGGGGCCGCCGCCCGCTTGTGCAAAGCCGATGGCCGCAAGCACGGTGCCCGACGAGACGATCGCCAGATACCCGCCCTTTCGCGCCAGTTCGGGCGAACCCAGCACGCCAACGGTGCCGAAGGCCATGGTCATGACGCCGCCGATCATCAGCACGGGCGCGCCAAACCCGGCCGAGGCCCCGGCCTCGGGTCCCAGGATCAGCAGCGACAGGCGCATGATGACATAGACCCCGACCTTGGTCATGATTGCCATGATCGCGGCCGCAGGGGGCGAGGCCGAGGCATAGGTCGACGGTAGCCAGAAGCACAGGGGCCAGGCTGCCGCCTTGACCAGGAAGGCAACCCCAAGGAAGCCCGCCGCGGCGTGGAACAGCAACCTTTGCGGACCTTGGAGGGTCGCGACCTCGCGCGCGATATCGGCCATGTTCAGCGACCCGGTCGTGCCATAGACCAGTGCCACCCCGATCAGGAAGAACAGCGAGGCGGCAAGGTTGACCGCGATATATTGCAGCCCGGCCTTGATCCGGTCCGGTCCCGATCCGTGCAGCATGAGACCGTAAGAGGCGGCAAGCATCACCTCGAAGAACACGAAAAGGTTGAACAGGTCGCCCGTCAGGAAGGCGCCGTTGACCCCCGCCAGCAGGAACTGGAACATGCTGTGATAGTGCTGTCCCTTGCCGTGCCAGCCCGCCGCGGCATAGATCAGTGACGGGATCGCCAGCAGCGAGGTCAGCATGACCATCATCGCGGCCAGCCGGTCCAGCACGAGCACGATCCCAACCGGCACCGGCCAGTCGCCCAGCCGGTAAAGCTGCACGATGGTCTTGCCGTCGCCGGTCAGCGCCTTGGCATCGTTCATCAACTCGGTCGAGCTGAGAAACATCAGGCCCACGGCCACCAGTCCCATCAGCAGCTTGGTCTGGCGGTTGCGGTCGTTGTAGAACAGCATGATCGCGCCCGCGACCAGCGGGATCAGGATGGGCGCGATGATCATGTGATGGGGAAGGGTCTCGGGGTTCATTGGTCGCGCTCCTTCCCATCGACATGGTCGGTTCCGCTGATCCCGCGGGACGCGATCATGACGACAAGAAACAGCGCGGTCGTGGCGAAGCTGATGACGATGGCTGTCAGCACCAGGGCCTGCGGCAAGGGATCGGCATAGGCCGTCGGATCGACGAAGCCGCCTTTTGGCATGATCGGGGCCGCGCCGACGTAAAGCCGGCCCATCGAGAAGATGAACAGGTTCACGCCATAGGCAAGCAGGCACAGGCCGATAATGACCTGGTACGAACGGGGCCGCAGCAGCAGCCACACACCGGAACCGGTCAGAACGCCAATTGCCAGGGCAAAGATCAACTCCATCAGGCTTCCCCCTCGCCATCGGTGGAACGGGGACGCGGCGCGACGCGCAGCGACTGGTGGGCGATTGCGATCAACATCAGCACGATCGCGCCCACGACCAGCGAAAAGACCCCAAGATCGAACAGCATCGCGGTCGAGGCAGGCACTTTTCCGATCAGCGGGATTTCCAGATACTGGTAATGCGTCGTCAGGAACGGGACGCCAAAGACCCAGGATCCCGCCCCGACGGCCGCGGCGACGATCAGCCCGGTTCCCATCCACCGCACCGGAAGGATGGTCAGACGCGCCTCGACCCAGCGGACATTTGCCGCGACATATTGCAGCAGCAGGCCCAGGGCGAACGTCACGCCCGCGGCAAAGCCGCCGCCGGGCAGATCGTGCCCCCTGAAGAACAGATAGGCTGCCAGCGTGATGATCGGCGCGAACATCCATTGCATCAGCACGGCTGGCACGAAGAGATAGGCTTCCAGCGCCTGCTCCTCGGCCTCGACCTGGGGACGGGGACGCTCGGCGCTTTCAAGGGCGGGGCGGAAGCGGCGCAGCAGCGCATAGACCGTCAGCCCGACGATCGCCAGAACCGTAATCTCTCCAAACGTGTCGAAGGCGCGGAAGTCCACAAGGATGACGTTGACGACGTTGGTGCCACCGCCCTCGACATAGGAATGGCGCAGGAACCAGTCCCCGACCGAGTTGCCGGGCTTGGTCAGCAGGACGGCCAGCGCGATGGCGGTCATGCCCGCGCCGCAGACCACGGCAAGGGCAAGATCGCGTAGTCGCCGCATGCGGGCGGCGCGGTTGCCGTCGCCGACAATTTCCTCATCCCGCTTGGGCAACCAGCGCAGACCCAGAAGCAGCAGGGTCGTGGTCGCCATCTCGACCAGAAGTTGCGTCACCGCAAGATCGGGAGCCGATAGCCAGACGAAGGTCGCGCAGGTGACAAGCCCCACCCCTCCCATCAGGATCAAGGCTGCAAAGCGGTGATACTTGGCCTGCCAGGCAGAACCCAGCGCGCAGCCGCAGCCGATGATCCACAGCAGGCCAAAGACCAGCTCGCGGGAATGGATCTCGGGGAAGGGGATGTTCCAGTCCAGCGGACCCAGCGCAAAGGTGGACGCGGCAACGGACATCAGGATCATCACGCGCAACTGGGCCTGAAGGCCCGGCGCCGACAGGATGCGCAGCAACCTTCGCGGCAGGCGCAGGCTGAAGAATTGCAGCAGCCATTCGAAGGCGCGACCGAAATCCAGCGCCCTGATCCCGCGCAGGCCTTCCTCGCCCCGGTCGATCCAGCGCCGTGGTACGAGATAGATCAGGATGCCCAGCGATGTGGCGATGACGCTCATGATCAGGGCCGGGTTGACGCCGTGCCAGATCTTCAGGCTGAAATGAGGAAGCTCGGGGCCAAGGATGGCAATGCTGGCGCTTTCCAGCCAGTTGCCCAGCGTGGCCTGCGGCGCGATGCCGACGCCAAGGCAGGCGACCACCAGCACGAAGACCGGCAGGCGCATCAGGGCCGGCGGCTCATGCGGTTCGCGCGGCAGGTCGGTCGCCACCGGGCCAAAGAACACGGTCACGATGAAGCGCAGGGAATAGGCGGCGCTGAACGCCCCGGCCATCACCGCGACATAGGGCGCGGCATTGTCGAGCGGGCTGCCGTTGTTCCAGACATAGGTCGCCTCGAAGAACATTTCCTTGGACAGGAAGCCGTTCAGCAGCGGCACCCCCGCCATCGAGGCCGAAGCGATGATGGCCAGCGCCGCCGTGACCGGCATCGCCTTGGCCAGACCCGACAGGCGGCGCATGTCGCGCGTTCCCGTCTCGTGATCGATGATCCCCGCGGCCATGAACAGCGAGGCCTTGAAGACCGCGTGGTTCACGATGTGAAAGATCGCGGCGATGATCGCCAGCGGTGTGCCGATCCCCGCCAGCGCGGTAATCAGGCCAAGATGGCTGATTGTGGAATAGGCCAGAAGCCCCTTGAGGTCATGCCGGAACAGCGCGACGAAAGCGCCCATCAGCATGGTGATCAACCCCGCGCCTGTCACGATCTGGAACCAGGCATCCGTCCCGCCAAGCGCCGGCTGGAAGCGTAGCAGGATGAAGACCCCGGCCTTCACCATCGTCGCCGAATGCAGATAGGACGACACGGGCGTGGGCGCGGCCATCGCGTTCGGCAGCCAGAAATGGAACGGGAACTGTGCCGACTTGGTGAATGCGCCCACCAGGAACAGGATCAGGACGACCGGGTAAAGGCGGTGGCCGGTGATCTGGGCACCGGCGGCCAGCACGTCCTCAAGCTGATAGCTGCCGACGATCTGGCCGATCAGGATCATCGCGACCATCAGGCACAACCCGCCCGAGGCGGTCACGACCAGCGCCATGCGCGCACCTTCGCGCGCGTCTTGGCGGTGGTACCAGTAGCCGATCAGCAGGAACGACACGAGGCTGGTCAATTCCCAGAACACCACCATCATGATGATGTTGCCCGACAGGATCAGCCCCGCCATCGAACCGGCAAAGGCCAGAAGGCAGGAATACAACCGCGGCACCGGGTCGTCGGCCGCCATGTAATATCGCGCGTAGACAAGCACCAGCATGCCGATCCCGGCGACCAGGATCATGAAAAGCCAAGCAAATCCGTCCAGGCGAAAGGTCAGGTCAAGCCCGGCACTGCTGGCCCATTCAACGGTCTCGACGATCTTGCCGCCTTCGGCGACCGCCGGATAAAGTACGGCAAGGATCGCAAGGGCGACAGCCATCGTCAGCCCGGCCAGCCAAGTTTCGGCATTTCGCGAACCCACGGGAAGCGTGGCTGCCAGCGCGGATGAAACGAATGGCGTCAGAACAAGTAGCAGCAACAGGTTCTGTTCGACCATCGGGATCCTTCGGGAGTTCGGGCTGTGCCCCATCATAGGGCGAGGGGGACGGGAAACACAACCGATCCGGTCGCGAATATCCGGCCTTATCCCACACAAACCAGAGAAAATTTATCGTGATTGAAATGAACTTGCCGCAGCCTTGCGGATCGTGCAGGAACGGATTTTCGGGTCACTCGCCGCGCAGGCGCGTGATGTCCCGAAGCTGGCCATTCGTCACCATTACCTCGACCGGCAAGGGGTGGCTGATGAAGTGAAGCGGGCTGGCGGTCGGGCCATAAGCCCCCCCGGCATGGATCGCGATCAGGTCGCCCTCTTCCAGCCGCGGCAGAAGCACTCCGCTGCCCAGCTTGTCGATCGAGGTGCAAAGCGGTCCGCTCAGGTCATGCTTTTCCTCGGGGCGGGAGCCATCGTCATCCTCGCCGATCCGGTGCATCGCGTAATTGCGCCGCATTACCATGCCGAAGTTGCCCGAAGCGGCAAGGTTGCCGTTCAACCCGCCATCGCAGATCGCGATGCGGCTGCCGCGAGAGGTCTTGATCGACACCACGCGCGTCACGAAATAGCCGGCCGGCCCGATCAGGTAGCGACCCAGTTCGAGCACCAGCCGCGTCCCCGCAAACCTGGGCTCGGCGCGAAAAGCGTCAAGTTCGGCCCCGATCCCGTCGGCGACCTGCTGAAGGTCAAGCTCGGTCTCGCCCGGATGATGGGGGATACCCAGCCCCGATCCGAAGATCAGTTTCCGGGGTTGGATATCGATTTGCGCACAGAGGCGACGGAAAATGTCGATGAAGATGCGCCAATTCTCGCAGATGGCGCCGGGCTTGAGGCTTTGGGTGCCGGAATAGATGTGCAGCCCAATGATCCGCAGGTTCGGCAAGGCGGCGATCCGGGGAAGGATGTCGGCCGCGTCCTCGATGTCGATGCCGAAGGCGCTGGGGCGACCGGCCATCTGGTCGCCGAAGCCCTTGGGCACGTGGTCTGGCGCGATGCGGATCAGGACAGGCTGGACCCGACCAAGCTCTGCCGCGATGGCGTCGGCCAACCGCGCCTCGCGCAGGCTTTCGATTACAAGCTCGCCCAGCCCGGCAGAGATCGCGGGTCGCAACTCGGCTTCCCGCTTGGCCGGTCCGGTGAAGCTGACAAGCGCCGGATCCCATCCGGCCTGCTGGCTCAGGCGGAATTCACCCCCCGATGAGATGTCCAGGTAGTCCAGCCGGTCCCGCATCCAGTCCAGCAGCGCCGGGTTGGGGTTGCTTTTCACCGCATAGCTGATTGCGAACCATTTCCCGAAGGCGGCGCGCAGATCCGACAGGCGCGCTTCGGCAATGTCGGTGAAATAGACATAGGCCGGGGTGCCAAAGCGTTCGGCAGCTTCGGTCAGTCGCAGATCGATATTCTGGGCGTCAGCCAAGTCCAGTGACATAGGCAAGGATCCTGTCCACGGTGTCGAAATTCTCAAGCGTGACATCCGCGGGCTGGATGGCCGAGCCGGTCTGCTCTTCGATGAAGCCGATCAGCCCGACCATCGAAACCGAATCCAGCAGGCCGCTGGAGAACAGTTCGGTTTCGGCCCCGATCGGTTCATGGATGTTCTGGTCGTCCCGCAAATAGGAAATCAGGTCTTCCCGGCTCAGGCTCATACGTCTTGCCTCATGACTGCATCGCAACGGCGGCGGCCCTGGCGGCTGCGATGATCGCGGGCCGGTCAAGTTTCCCGCTGGGCGTTCTGGGCATGAGGCCCTGCCATGCGTGGATCCGTCGAGGCCGCATATAATGCGGCATCGCGCGGGCACAATGCACGACAAGCCCGGACTCGGTCGCCTCTGGCAAATAAGTCACGGCGGCGTGAACGGCCTGGCCAAGATCGTCGTCCTCGACTCCATAGGCGACGACCTCGGCCACGAGGCCGCTTTGGGACAGCGCATCCTCGACCTCGGTCGGGGACAGCCGGAAGCCCAGCGTCTTGATCATCTCGTCCAATCGGCTGACGAACCACAGGTCGCCTTCCTCATCCACGCGGACAAGATCACCGGAATAGACCACGGGCTGATCGCCGATCAGGTGCGAAAGCTCGGGGCAGGGGCGTATCTTCTGAGCTGTCAGGTCGGGCTTTTCCCAATATCCCAGACTGACCAGCGGGCCGGCATGGACCAGCTCGCCCTGTTCGCCCGGACCGGCGACCCCAACGCCGTGCTTGATTGCAAAGACCTGTGCATTCGGGATCTGCCGCCCGATCGAGCCCATCTTCTGCGTGAACTTCCCCGGCGCGAGATAGGTCGAGCGGAACGCCTCGGTCAGGCCATACATCAGGTAGATTTCGGTATCGGGAAAAACCTTCGGCATCAGCGCCAGGATGTTGGGAGGGATCTTGCCGCCGGTATTCGTCACCCGCCGCAATTCGGGAAGCTCCATCGGGCTTTCGTCCAGCAGCCGCACGATCTGGTTCCACATCGGCGGAACACCGGCCATGCCCGTCACGCCCTCGGCCTTGACCATTCGCATGATCTCGGCCGGCATGGTCAGGGGCTGGTGGACGATGGTTCCGCCCTTCAGCAGCATCGTCGTCAACTGGTTCAACCCGGCGTCGAAACTGTAGGGCAGGACCGAGATCAGGCGGTCTTCCTCGGTCAGTTTCAGGTATTGCGCGACCGAGATCGCGCCGATGCGGATGTTGCGATGGCTCAGCATGACGCCCTTGGGCGCGCCGGTCGAGCCCGAGGTATAGATGATCATCGCCAGGTCATCCGGCGCGCATTCGTCGGGCGCGGCGTCCCGGTCCGCCGGAAGGTCGGACCAGGACGCCACACCCTGGACAAGTCCCTCGGACTTGCCCTGAACCAGGAAGGCGGTTTCGGGCGGCAACGCATGGGTGCCGACCAGCCCCTTCATTGCGCCCGCGCCCAGGATGACGGCGCGCGCGCGACAATCCGCGGCCACATAGGCCAGTTGCTGCGCAGTCCAGCGCAGGTTCACGTTCACCGCGACCGCGCCGATCTTCCACGCGGCGAGCATCGCGGCCACCTCGTCGATGCCCTTGCGCAGGTGGACGATGACCCTGTCGCCGGGCCGGATGCCGCGTGAGATCAGCCAGTCCGCCACCCGTCCGGCCTCGGCCGCGAGTTCGGCATAGGTGACGCGCCGGTCGGTGTCGATCGCGGCGATCTTGTCTGCCCGATGGGGCAGGTTGTCTGCGAGCAGCCGCCACATGCAGCGGTCGAAATCCTCCTCAGGCATCAGCCGTCTCGCGCTTGCGGGCGGTCGCGGTCAGGCTGGGATAGATCTTGGCGGGAGAGCCGACCACCACCGAATCCGAGGGCACATTCGTCGTGACCGCGGTATTCGCGCCGATGCGGACCCGGTCCCCGATGCGGATCGGACCCAGCACGGTCGAATTCACGCCGATAAAGACATCATTGCCGATCACGGGCGCGCGACCGCGCATATTGGTGCCGATGGTGACATTATGCATCACCCCGCAGCGATCCCCGATGACGACCTCCGGATGGATGGAAAGCGACCCTTCGGCGTGGATGATGTGGAAATCCTCGCCGATGCGGACCTGCGGCGGGATCCAGATCTTGGTCACGTTCAGGATCAGGAATTTCAGCAGGCCATAGAACCTGCTTGCCACCCGGCGAGCGACGGGATTGCGCAAGCTGACGGCCCAGCGGCCATAGCGATAGATGGCCAGCGAGACGAAGGCAGGTTCGGTCAGGGAACTTCCGTGCCTGTTGTAATCCCCCCGGATTACGTCAAACAACCTCATGTGAGTCACTCAATAAAACCCGGTTGAAACTGAATCTCGAATCGATGATCACGCGTAAGGCAAACAAGTGCAACCTGCCGTTTAAGACGAATTTTTCGCGCCGGACGTGTGTATCAAATCCACCGTCCGCACGAGGTCCTGCCAATCGACGCTGAAGCTGCTGCTGTTGCCATGGGCGATCACCATCGCGAAGCGCTGCTGCCACCGATCGGTCAACAATTTCATTGCAGTGGTCGCGCGGTCGGGAGGCTGGATCGTCAGAAGCGTGCTGCCTGGGGGCATGGCGACAAGCCCGTGGTTCAGCTGGCTTCCCTCGACCCCGGCGACGATAGGTGCGTTCGCGCAGGCGGCCATCAGATCGTCCACGCTGTGATCCTCTGGGAACATGATGCGGAAGCCCAGGTCCCGCTCAAGCCGCTCGGCGATCTCGCGTTCGTTTTCCAGAATGCGATGATCGCCGGAATGACCACGCAGCAGAAAGACCGATTGCGGCCCGGCCACGGGCAGCGCGCCCAGCAGGCGGCTGCGCATGTCCTGCGCGCGGTCGATGCGATGGCCGTTGTTGGGATGGTCGTCGAACAGGATGGCTTCGTCCAGATGGGCATCGGTCATCCGTCCCGGCGCCATGGACAGAAGCTCCTCGTAGCGCGGAACATGGCCGGCACCGGCCTGCCGGGTGGTGATCGGCTGGCCCGCCGTCTCGGCAAGACGATAGGTCAGACAATCGTCGGTCAACCAGTTGCCGAACCAGCGGTTGCCGACCCAGGATTCGTACATGGCACCGCGGCCCATGTCCCTGAGCTTGCCAAGGCCCAGCTTGCTGCGCCGCTGCCGCAGGTGCAGGGTCATGCCGTTCGAATAGACGACACCGTCCACGACATCGACATCACGCAACCTGTATCCCATCGTCGGGCCGACAAGTTCGGCGGGATCGCCCTTCAGCGAAGTCAACAGATGGGGCATGGTGGTGAATTCGGCGCGGGTGATCCGCTCGGCCTGGCCCGGCAGGATGATCGCGGGCAGGACGCGCCGGATTTCGGCGGGCGCAATCTCCCATCTCTCCTCGGCGGCAAGGGCGATTTCGGGCGTACCCAGCCCCAGCATCAGGCCAAGGCGATAGGTCAAGGGACGCAGTGACAACATGACAAGGGGATTCCCTTGGAATACTCGTTACACAACGGCGGAAAGCATAGCCTGATCCGCCAAAAAGACTCAGGACTTTTTCAGGTCCCGGCGCTGGAGATCGCTGTGGCCAGCCAGTCCGCAATCAGCCTGTGATCCTCCTGCGAGGGATGCCAGAAGCAGGCGTCGCGCTTTAACTTGGGCAGCGTCACCAGAACGACCCTGACACCATCGGCGCGCAAGGCAGCCTCGGCCGCGCGATAGGGGCGCACAAGCCGGTCGCCATATTCGCCAAAGGCCAGAAGGACTTGCACCGCGCCGGGGTTTTCGCGCACGCGGTCGCGCAGGAAGGACAGCAGGGCCGTGCCGAAATCGCGGCTGAGGCTGTCATCGTCCTGCCAGATCTCGTCCTTTGCGAATGCGGCGGCGAAGTCGTTCGAGCCGATCCCGGTGACGACCACGTCGGCGGCGCGTTCGGGCAGGCGCATGGCTGCGGGTTCGCTGGGCAGTGCAAGCGCATAGCGGCTGGTCATCGTGGCCAGGGGTGCGGCCCCGTCATAGTTACGCAGCAGCCCGATCCCCGAGCGCGCGATCATCCGGTAATCCGCCCCCAGACGCGACGCGACCTGCGGGCCAAAGCTGCGGCTGGTATCCGTGGCCGAAAAAACCTCTTCCTCGGTACAGTCGCGGGTCGAGGCGGTGTTGGCAAAGCCCACCGTGTCGGAATCCCCGATGAACTCGATCATCCGGGGCAGGGCGCGCGGCGCGGGCAAGGGCTGAACGGTCGGGCCGATCAGGATGCCGCCAAAGCTGGCGGGCATCGAGGATTCGCTGATCTTCTCGACCCGGATCCGGTACTCGGCGGGCGCGAGGCCGCTGATATGCAGGTCGGACATGCCGGGACGCGCCACGTCGATCCGGCCAGCCTTGCCGTCGTTCAGCAGGATGCGCCAGCGGTTCAGCCCGTCCTGAAAGCGCACCGTCACCGATGATCCTCGAAACCGCGCCTCGGCGTGAAACCCGGGCCATTCCTGGATCAGCATGTCCTTTTTCCCGGCCGAAGCGCGCCCGCTGGTCAGCAAAGGCAGCTGCGTCAAGCCATCCTGCGGTTGGACCAGTTCCGCAGCGAACCAGGATTGGCCTTCGTCCAGCGTGACATGGATCGGAGGGACGGGCACTTCAGGCCGTGCGGGTTCGGACCAGAACCACAGCCCCGCCGCCGCGCAGGCGGTCAGGGCAAGCGAAAGGAACGCAAGTCTTCTCAGCAACCTGCGCATCGATTCCGGCTCCCCCCGCTGGCAGACGGCCGGGATGATGCGGCAGCAAAGCTTCGCCTGTCCACATCACCAAATCGACAGGTTTCGGCAGCGAAAAATGAAAGGGCCGGCGCCGCCATTCTGGCGGGCCGGCCCGGTCACGATGCGCGAGATCAGAAAGCGGCGGCGAAGACCGGCTGGTAGATCTCTTTGACGCGAGCGATGGCTTCCTGGGGCGACAGTTCCACCGACTCGCCGGTCCGGCGCGAGGTCAGCTCGACCTTGTTGTTTGCCAGCCCGCGCGGGCCGACGGTGATGCGCCAAGGCAAGCCGACAAGATCCATGGTCGCGAATTTTGCGCCCGCGCGTTCGTCGCGGTCGTCATAAAGTGCATCCAGGCCCTGCGTCTTCAGTTCGGCGTAAAGCGCCTCGCATGCGCTGTCGGTCCCGACGTCGCCTTGCTTCAGGTTGACGATGCCGACGTGGAAGGGGGTCACGCCTTCGGGCCAGATGATGCCCTTGTCGTCATGGCTGGCTTCGATGATCGCGCCCAGCAAGCGGCTGACACCGATCCCGTGGCTGCCCATGTGGACGGGCACGCGGTTCCCGTCCGGGCCGACGACGGTGGCGCCCATCGGCTCGGAATACTTGGTCCCGAAATAGAAGATCTGCCCGACTTCGATGCCGCGCGCCGTGCGGCGGCGTTCTTCCGGGATCTGGCCGAAAATCGCCTCGTCATGGGTTTCGTCGGTGCGGGCATAGCGGCTGGTGAACTCTTCCAGCACGGCTTTGCATTCGGTGACGCTGTCGTAATCGATCTGGCGATCGCCGAATTTCAGGTCGGTGATCTGGCTGTCGTAGAAGACCTCGGATTCGCCGGTCTCGGCCAGTACGAGGAATTCGTGGGTATAGTCGCCGCCGATCGGGCCACCATCGGCACGCATCGGGATCGCCTGCAGGCCCATCCGCTCATAGGTGCGCAGATAGCTGACGAGGTGGCGGTTATAGGCGTGCAGCGCGTCTTCCTTGGTCAGGTCGAAATTGTAGCCGTCCTTCATCAGGAATTCGCGGCCCCGCATCACGCCGAAGCGCGGCCGGATCTCGTCGCGGAATTTCCACTGGATGTGATACAGCGTCAGCGGCAGATCCTTGTAGGAGGACACGTGCGAGCGGAAGATGTCGGTGATCATCTCCTCGTTCGTGGGCCCGTACAGCAGGTCGCGCTTGTGGCGGTCGTTGATGCGCAGCATCTCTTCGCCATAATCGTCATAGCGGCCGCTTTCGCGCCACAGGTCGGCCGATTGCAGCGTCGGCATCAGCATAGGGATATGGCCAGCGCGCTGCTGTTCCTCATGCACGATCTGCTGGATGCGGTTCAGCACCTTGAAACCCAGTGGCAGCCAGGAATAGATGCCCGCCGCCTGCTGCTTGATCATGCCGGCGCGCAGCATCAACCTGTGGCTGACAATCTGGGCTTCCTTGGGGTCTTCCTTCAGAACGGGCATGAAATAGCGCGACAGACGCATGGCGTAATCCTCATCATAGGCCGGACGGAGTTACCGCAGAGCGCATGACGGGGCAACGGGCTTCCTTGCAAGCGCCGTCAGGACGTTCCAAATAGACCGTGACGCGCGGTAAAGGAGTTTCACGACCATGCGGCTGCCGGCACAGAAGCAGGTCTGGTATTGGGGTGTGGCGCTGTTGGCGCTGCTCCTGGCGCTTTGGACCCTGGGGAACGCGATCATGCCCTTCATCATGGGGGCTGGGGTCGCCTATCTGCTGGACCCCGTCGCCGACCGGCTGGAGCGGATGGGGCTGACCCGCACGCTGTCGGTCGTGGTCATCACGCTGGCCGTGATCCTGATCGTGGTCGTGGCCTTCCTGGTCGTGGTGCCGGTGCTGGTGCGCCAGACCACGGCACTGGTCAACACCGCGCCCGAGATGGCCGAACGTCTGCAGCAATTCCTGATGGCGCGCTTTCCGCAGGTCTTTGCCGAGGGCAGCACCGTCAACAACGCGCTGACCGATGCGGCCAAGAACATCAGCGCCCGGGGCGGCGAACTGGTCAGCCGCGTCCTTGGCTCGGTCATGGGCGTCTTCAGCATGCTGGCTCTGGTCGTCATCGTGCCGGTGGTCGCATTCTACCTGCTGCTTGACTGGGACAAGATGGTGGCGCGGCTGGACGACCTTCTGCCGCGTGAACATGCTCCGACGATCCGCCATCTTGCCGGCGAAATCGACACGGCCCTGTCGGGGTTCGTGCGCGGGCAGGGCGTCGTCATCCTGATCCTCGGGACGTTCTATTCGTTGGGACTGGGACTTGTGGGCCTGCCTTTCGGCGTGGCCATCGGGGTGATGGCGGCGTCCTTGTCCTTCATCCCCTATGTCGGCGTGGTGATCGGCGGGATGACCGCGATCGGGGTCGCGCTTTTCAGTTTCTGGGGCGAGCCATTCTGGATCGCAGCTGTCGTCGGCATCTTCATCGTCGGCCAGATGGTCGAGGGGAACTACCTGCAACCGAAGATCGTGGGCGGCAGC
This sequence comes from Paracoccus broussonetiae, assembly GCF_031854425.1. NCBI lineage: Bacteria > Pseudomonadati > Pseudomonadota > Alphaproteobacteria > Rhodobacterales > Paracoccaceae > Paracoccus > Paracoccus broussonetiae. The sequence continues at coordinate 275,222 of NZ_JAVRQI010000003.1, forward strand.
GTCGGCCTGCACCCGGTCTGGCTGATGCTGGCCCTGACCGTTTTCGGCTCGCTTTTCGGCTTTGTCGGGCTGCTGGTCGCGGTGCCTATGGCTGCGGCGCTTGGCGTGCTCGTCCGCTACATGGTCGGCCGCTACAAGGAAAGCGCGCTTTATACAGGGCGCGAGGTTCCCGCGCCTCCGGCCCCGGCGACGCTGATCGAGATCGTGCCGCGTGGAACCGTGGCGCACGAGCGGCGGCTGGCCCAGCTGTCCCACGACGTGCGTGTCGCCGAGCTGAGCCGGCAGGCCGACCTTGCCGACCTGCTGCATGATCGCATGGCCCGCGCGCACGCAGAACCAGCCCGGCAGCATCTGCCCGAAGGACCGCCTTCCCCGGCCGAATTGCACAAAGAGGCCCGGCTGGCCGAACAGCAGGACAAGCAACCCACGGGAAAGGGCGACTGACGTCTTGGCAAGCCAGATGGCCCTGGACCTGACCATTCCCCCCGCCTTGTCGCGGGAGGATTTCCTGACGACCTCGGCCAATCGCGACGCGCTGGCGATGCTGGACGAGCCGATGCGCTGGCCGGGCGGACGCCTGCTGCTGATCGGCGGGGCCGGAGCGGGGAAATCGCATCTGGCGCGGTTCTGGGCCGAAGAGAACGAGGCGCAGATCATCCGCGCCTCGGCCATTTCGCCGGCCGATGTCGATGCGCTGATCGGCTGGGGCGGCGCGCTTGTGGTCGAGAACGCGCACCAGATCGCTGGCATCTCCGAGGCCGAGGACGCGCTGTTCCACCTGTGGAATCTGGCCGGGGCGCGGCGCGCCTTGCTGCTGATCACCGCGCGGATGGCGCCGCGCGACTGGGGCCTGCGCCTGCCGGACCTGCTGTCGCGCCTGGAATCGGCAGCACAGGCGGTCCTGGGACCGCCCGACGATGCCCTGCTGCCTGCGGTGCTGGTCAAGCTTTTCGCCGACCGCCAGATCCAGGTCGCGCCCGATGTCGTCGATTGGCTTGCAAGCCGGATGGAGCGTGACCTTGGTTTGGCCCGCCACCTTGTCGCCGCCATCGACCGCCAGTCGCTGGCCGACCGCCGGCCCGTAACCCGTCGTCTTGCGGCCGAGCTGCTGGACAAGATCACGCCGCCGGACGCATTCTCTGCCTGATGACCGCCTGACCCTTCGCCCGAACCGAGATTCCATGACGCAAGCCGATTACCTCCGGAACGCCTTTCCCACCCCGCGCGAGCTTGACGATGTCACGGCGGACGGGCCGTCGCGCTTCTTCAACCGGGAAATCAGCTGGCTCAGCTTCAATTGGCGCGTGCTGGACGAGGCGCGCAATCCGCGTGTGCCCTTGCTGGAACGCCTGCGCTTCCTGTCGATTTCGGCGACGAATCTGGATGAATTCTATACCGTGCGGGTTGCCGGCCTGCGCGAGCTGGTGCGCGAGGGGAACGCGACGCTGTCCGATGATGGGCTGACGATGGCCGAGCAGCTGGTGCTGGTCAATGCCGACGCCCGCCGCCTGATGGGCGCGCAGCAGGCGGTCTGGAACGGTCTGCGGCGCGAAATGGAACTGGCCGACATCTCGATCCTGTCCCGGTCGCGCGTCACCCGCGCCGAGGAAGAGTTCCTGCACCGGTATTTCCAGGACCAGGTGTTTCCCGTCCTGTCGCCGCTGGCCATCGACCCCGCGCATCCGTTTCCATTCATCCCGAACCTTGGCTTCTCGCTGGCGGTGCAGCTTGCGGCGGAAAGGGACGGGCGTCAGATGCAGGCCCTGCTGCCGATCCCGCAGCAGACGGCGCGCTTTATCCCGCTGCCGGGCGGCAAGCGGTTCCTGCGGCTTGAAGACCTGCTGCTGATGCATCTGCCCAGCCTGTTCCCCGGCTATCGCACCATCGGGCACTGCGCCTTCCGCGTGCTGCGCGACAGCGACCTTGAGGTCGAGGAAGAGGCCGAGGATCTGGTCCGCGAGTTCGAGACGGCGCTGAAGCGCCGCCGCCGCGGCTCGGTCATCCGGCTGAAGATCACCGCGGGCGCGCCCGATCGGATGCGCCACCTGATCATGCAGCAGTTGCACGTCGATCCCGAGGAGGTGGTCGAGGTCGAGGGGTTGCTGGGCATGGCCGATCTCAGCGAACTGGTGCTGGACAGCCGCCGCGATCTGCAATGGCCGGGCTTTACGCCGCGCGTGCCCGAGCGGGTGCAGGATCATGACGGGGACATGTTCGCCGCCATCCGGCAAAAGGACATGCTGCTGCACCACCCCTATGAGACTTTCGACATGGTGGTGCGCTTCCTGAATCAGGCGGCGGTCGATCCGAATGTCGTGGCGATCAAGCAAACCCTGTATCGTACCTCGCGCGACAGCCCGATCGTGGATGCGCTTTGCGAGGCTGCCGAGGCAGGCAAGTCCGTCACCGCGCTGATCGAGCTGAAGGCCCGCTTCGACGAGGCCGCGAATATCCGCCAGTCCCGGCGGTTGGAGCGTGCGGGTGCGCATGTCGTCTATGGCTTCATGCAATACAAGACCCACGCCAAGATCAGCGCGGTCGTCCGGCGCGAAGGCGACCAGCTTGTCACCTATACCCATTTCGGGACCGGCAACTATCACCCGATCACGGCCCGCATCTATACCGACCTGTCGCTGTTCACCTGCGACGCGGCGCTGGGGCGCGATGCGGCCAAGGTGTTCAATTTCCTGTCCGGCTATGTCCAGCCGGAAGGGCTGGAAAATATCGCGATCTCGCCCCTCGATCTCAAGGAACGGCTGGTCCATCTGATCGGGCGCGAGGCCGAATTCGCCCGCCGTGGCCGCCCGGCCGAGATCTGGGCCAAGATGAACAGCCTGATCGAAAAGGACGTGATCGATGCGCTCTACGCCGCAAGCCAGGCGGGTGTGCGGATCAACCTGGTCATCCGTGGAATCTGCGGCCTGCGCCCCGGCATCATCGGCCTGTCCGAGAATATTCGCGTCAAGTCCATCGTCGGTCGTTTCCTGGAACATTCCCGGATCGTCTGCTTCGGGAATGGTCATGGGCTTCCGTCGAAAAAGGCGCGGGTCTTCATCAGTTCCGCCGACTGGATGGGCCGCAACCTGAGCCGCCGGGTCGAGGCGCTGGTCGAATGCCACAACGAGACGGTGAAGGCGCAGATCACCAGCCAGATCATGGCCGCGAACCTTGCGGACGAGGCGCAAAGCTGGCTTCTGCAACCGGATGGCCGTTACCTGCGCTATCTTCCCGCGGGACGGGACGATCTGTTCAACTGTCATCGGTTCTTCATGGAGAACCCCTCTCTGTCCGGTCGGGGAAGCAAGGGCGCCAAGGATGTGCCGGCGCTGACCCATTCGGTGGATTGACGCAGAAACCCGAATCGCCCATGTCGAAAACTGCTGCCTGACCCAGACAACGGAATCGAGAGGAAGCCGATGAACGGTGTGATGACCGCAAGCGGAGAGACCATCGAGCCCTTTGGGCGATCGCTGTTCGAGCGCGCGTCCGAACGGGCGCTAAGCCGGGTCGGGGTGGTGGATGTCGGCTCGAACTCGATCCGCATGGTGGTTTTTGACGGCGCCGCACGGTCGCCCGCCTATTTCTACAACGAGAAGGTCATGGCCGGACTGGGGCAGGGCCTTGCGTCGACCGGTCGGCTGAATCCCGAAGGCGTTCAGCGGGGCATGGCGGCGCTGCGCCGCTTTGCGGCCTTGGCCGACGGCATGGGGATCCGGCCCCTGACCTGCGTCGCCACCGCCGCCGTGCGCGAGGCCGAGGACGGCCCCGAGTTCCGCAAGCGGGTCGAGCAGGAAACCGGGCTGAAGCTTTGGGTCATCGATGGCGAGGAAGAGGCGCGCCTTTCGGCCCAGGGCGTTCTGCTGGGCTGGCCGGACGCCAAGGGGCTGGTCTGCGACATCGGCGGCAACTCGATGGAACTGGCCGAGGTCAGCGATGGCAAGGTCGGCCGCCGCATATCGACCCCGCTGGGACCATTCCGCCTGCAACAGGTCAAGGGCGGGCAGGCGGGCCTGCGCGAGTTTATCCGATCGGTGCTGGACGAGGCGGCCGATAAGCTGGGCCGGGAACACGACCAGATCTATCTTGTCGGCGGATCGTGGCGGGCGATCGCGCGACTTGATATGGAACGCGTGAACTATCCCATGACGGTCCTGCACGAATACCGCATGTCTCCGGGTGAGGTGGTCGAGACGGTCAAGTGGCTGAACGAGCAGAACCTGTCCGAGATGCGCAGCCAGGTCGGCATCTCCTCCAGCCGGATGGAACTGGTGCCCTTGGCCAGCCAGGTCCTGCGGCAGGTGGTGCTGAGCTTTCAGCCGAAATCGCTGGCCGTATCGTCCTATGGCATCCGCGAGGGGCTGCTTTACGAACAGATGCCGTCCAATCTGCGGCTGCGCGACCCGCTGCTTGAGGCGGCGCGTTTCGCCGAGCAGCAGATGGCCCGGATGCCCGGCTTCGGCAAGCGCCTGCACCAGTTCCTTGAGCCGATCTTCAAAAACGCGGGTCCGCAGCTGGAACGTCTGATCCGCGCCGCCTGCCTGCTGCACGACACCACCTGGCGCACCCACCCGGATTATCGCGCGGACGCCTGCTTCGACAATGTCACCCGCGCCAATATGGCGGCCCTGTCCCATCCCGAGCGGATTTTCCTGGGGCTTTCCTTGCTGCACCGCTATCGCAACAGTCGTGCGAATTCGCCGATGGCGCCGCTTTTCGCCCTGCTGAACGAAGAGCAGATCCGCACCGCCGAGGTCCTGGGCAAGGCGATGCGCTTTGGGGCCATGTTCTCGGTCAAGGATCCGGCCGAGGCCGGAGAGCTGAAATACATGGCGAAGAAAAAGATCCTGCAACTGCGTCTGACCAAGGTCGGCGTGGCTTTGATGGGCGAGGTGGCCGAAGCGCGATTCCGGTCGCTTGCCGCCGCGCTGGGGGCCGAACCGGTCGTCATTTCAGAATAAGCCGCAAAAAGCGGCAGAACCTGTCTTTTGGGATAGTAAGTTACTGTCTGAAAACAGAAAACTGCGCTCCGAACCTGACGGAACAGACAGGTTTTCCCCGACGCGCTGTCATGGCATACAGGCTTCAAGGGGACGGAAGGTCAATATGTAGTGGTTGATCAGTTCCGTTGTACGGCCAGCCGTCCCCTTGACACCATCTGGATACAAAGTGCCGGCTGACCCCAATTTCTGGTGGGGCGTCAGGCGCCCCAGATCCGCTCCAGAACCCCCAGCCAGTTGCGCCAGGCGATCTTTTCGACCAGTTCCTGACCAAAGCCATGATCCAGCATCGCCTGGGTCAGTGATTGCAGCTTCGAGGCGTCGGACAGGTCCTCGGGCATCTGGGCCCCGTCGTAATCCGATCCCAGTGCCACGCCATCCTCGCCCAGCAGGCCGACCAGATGATCCAGATGGCGCAGCATCACCTCGAACCCGTGCATCGGGTCGCGGCTGCCTTCGGGGTGTAGGAAGCCAATGGCATAGTTGAGCCCGACCAGCCCACGGCTTTCGGCGATCACCTGAAGCTGGCGATCGGTCAGGTTGCGCGAGCTGGGTGCGACGGCATGGGCACAGCTATGGCTGGCGACCAGCGGTGCGTCGGACAGCGCAGCGACGTCGTCGAAGCCCTTTTCGTTCAGGTGCGACAGGTCCAGCATGATCCGAAGCTGGTTGCATTCGCGCACCAGCGCCTTGCCTTCGGCGGTCAGGCCGGGACCGGTATCGGGTGAGGAGGGGAAGGCAAAGGGAACGCCGTGACCATAACGCGTCGGCCGCGACCAGACCGGCCCCAGCGAGCGCAGGCCCATCGCATGCCAGACATGCAGCCCGTCCATGTCCGCGATCGGTTCCGCCCCTTCGATATGCAGGATCGCCGCGACCTTTCCGGCGGCAATTGTCTCGCGGATCTGGGCGGCGCTGCGGCAGATGGCCAGCGTGCCGCTGCGCTCCATCGCCATCAACTGGCCGGCCTGGGCCAGCGCATGGGGCAGGGCGTCGGTAAGCGCGACCTCTGGCGGAAGGGGCACGGAAAAGGGCGGGTTTTGCTTCATCAGTGTCGCCACGACATCGTCGGGGCTTTCGGGCGACGGCGTCCAGATCGCGAAAAAGCCGCCGACCATGCCGCCCGCCTGCATTCTGGGAAGGTCGAGATGACCTTTGCCGTTACCCTCCAGCCAAAGCCGGTCGCGGTTCGGTCCCGCCTCGACCATGCGTTGCAGAAAATCGTTGTGGCCGTCGAATACCGGAATCATGGATCAGTCCCCTTCAAACAGGGCCGCACCATGCGCCCGATGCGAAAGACCTTCAACCTCGGCAATTTCGCGCTAGCATGAATGTCACGCGAGGTAGAGGAGACCCAGCCGTGACTACGATCGCCAAGGAATTTCAGGGCCAGACCGTGATCTGCACCTTCGAGGTGACGCCGGGCACCGCGCATGACGTGCTGGATGCGCTGGCGGACGCCTATGACCAGGTGATCCGCCACCAGGCGGGTTATGTTTCGGGGGCCGTGCATCTGAACGATGCCCAGACCCGGATTGCCACCTATTCGCAATGGCGCGACCGCCGGGATTACCAGGCCATGCTGCGCAGCGACGAGATGCGCAACCGCAACCGCGCCATCCACGCGATGTGCCGCCATTTTGAGCCGGTCATGTACGAGGTGATCGAGACATGGCAGGACTAGGTCTGCCGGGCCTCGCGATGCCGATTTCTGGTGCATGGGCTGCGCGAACGCCCTAGTCTCGGGATCAAGAACGGGGCGGGGCAGCAGGATCATGGCAGGACGCATCATCACCGTTGCGCAGCAGAAGGGTGGATCGGGCAAGACCACCATCGCGGTCAATCTGGCCGTGACGCTGCGCCACCGCGGGCATCGGGTGGCGCTGCTGGATACCGACCCACAGGGCAGCATGGGTCGCTGGTTCCTTGAACGGCTGGAACGACTTGGCGAGGACGAGGCGCTGGATTTCAGCACCTCCTCGGCCTGGGGGGCCAGCTACGAATCGGAAAAGCTGAAGAAGCGCTTCGATTTCGTCATCATCGACACGCCGCCCAAGATCGACAGCGACCTGCGCCCGGCACTGCGCGTGGCGGATCTGGTTGTCGTGCCCGTTTCCGCGAGCCATCTGGATCTTTGGGCGACCGAGGGGGTGCTGGACCTTGCCCGGCGCGAAAAATGCGACACCCTGATCGTGCTGAACCGCACCCGGCCAAACACCCGGCTGGCGCAGGAAATCGCCGGAAAGGCGACCGAGCTGGGGGCGGAGGTCGCCATTGCCCAACTCGCCAACCGCGTCGCCTATGCCGAAACGTTGGGACAGGGGCTGGGCGCTTCGGATGATGCGCGCAGCAAGGCCGCGCGAGACGAGATCGGCGTCCTGACCGACGAGGTCCTGACCTGGATTCCCTGAGCCTTGGGCGGTTTGCCGCCGCAACGGCGCAACCCGATCAGGACACAAGAAACTTTTCCGGAACTGCCGCGTTCGACCGGGATCCCCGGTCAAGGAGCGTCTCGGATGAAAGCCGTCCTGCCTGTCATGCTGATCGTTCCGCTTCTGGCATCCTGCGTGCCCGAGGCGAGCGATACCGAACCCGTCGCGCCGGCGGGACCGATTGCAGATGATACCTGCGGCGCCAACAACTTTCAGGCGCTGATCGGGCAGACGGCACCGACCATCACCGTTCCGGCCAACACCGCCTATCGCAGCTATCGGACGGGCGACCCGGTGACGATGGACTTCAACATGAAGCGCCTGAACTTCGAACACGACAAGTCGGGCAAGCTGGTGCGCGTAAGTTGTGGTTAATGCCGACGCTTTGACCGCTTGTTGCCGCCGCGTTGACCGGCGCGGCCTGCCGTGGAACGGCCCGACGACTTGACCGCTTCTTCGGCCGCTTCCTCGATCACCGATTGACGGGCAAGGGGATCGTCCGCCACTGCAAGCTCGACGGCCTCAAGCCGCTTCACCTCGTCGCGCAGCCGCGCCGCATCCTCGAACTCAAGATTCTCGGCTGCCTTCCGCATCTGCGTGCGCAAGACGTCAAGATGGGCAGAAAGGTTTGCGCCGACCATCGGGCGGTCCACCTTGGTCGTGATCCGCGACTGGTCGGTATCGCCCTGCCAAAGCCCGGCCAGAACATCGTCGACATTCTTGCGCACCGTCTGGGGCGTGATGCCATGCGCGCGGTTATAAGCCATCTGCTTCTCACGCCGCCGCTCGGTCTCGGCCATGGCGCGTTCCATGCTGCCGGTGATGCGGTCGGCATACATGATGACGCGCCCATCCACGTTCCGGGCGGCGCGTCCCACGGTCTGGATAAGCGAGGTTTCCGAACGCAGGAAGCCTTCCTTGTCGGCGTCAAGGATCGCGACCAGACCACACTCAGGAATATCAAGGCCTTCGCGCAGCAAGTTAATGCCAACCAGAACGTCGAACGCCCCCAGGCGCAGGTCGCGCAGAATCTCGATCCGCTCGATCGTGTCGATGTCGCTGTGCATGTAGCGCACGCGGATTCCCTGTTCGTGCAGGTATTCCGTCAGGTCTTCGGCCATGCGTTTGGTCAGCGTCGTGACCAGTGTCCGATATCCTGCGGCCGAGACCTTGCGGACCTCGTCCATGACGTCATCGACCTGCGTTTCGACCGGCCGGATCTCGATCACCGGGTCCAGAAGGCCGGTCGGGCGGATCACCTGTTCGGTGAAGACGCCGCCGGTCTGGTCCATTTCCCATTGCGCGGGAGTGGCGCTGACAAAGACCGATTGCGGCCGCATCGCGTCCCATTCCTCGAACTTCAGGGGGCGGTTGTCCATGCAGCTGGGCAGGCGGAAGCCATGCTCGGCCAGCGTGAACTTGCGCCGGAAGTCGCCGCGATACATGCCGCCGATCTGCGGCACGCTGACATGGGATTCGTCTGCAAAGACGATGGCATTGTCGGGGATGAATTCGAACAGGGTCGGCGGCGGCTCGCCCGGCGCGCGGCCGGTCAAATAGCGGGAATAGTTCTCGATCCCGTTGCAGACGCCGGTGGCCTCCAGCATCTCCAGGTCGAAATTCGTCCGCTGCTCAAGCCGCTGGGCCTCCAGCAGCTTGCCTTCATCCGTCAATTGCTTCAGCCGTCCCTGAAGTTCGGCTTTTATCCCTTTGATTGCCTGCTGCATTGTCGGGCGGGGGGTGACGTAGTGGCTGTTCGCATAGATGCGGATCTGCTTGAAGCTGTCGGTCTTCTGCCCCGTCAGCGGGTCGAATTCGGTGATCGCCTCAAGCTCGTTTCCGAAGAAGTCGAAACGCCACGCGCGGTCTTCAAGGTGCGCGGGCCAGACCTCGACCACGTCCCCGCGCACGCGGAAGCCACCGCGCTGGAAGGCGGCGTCTAGCCGCCGGTATTGCTGCGCCACCAGCTCGCCCAGAAACTCGCGCTGGTCATACATCTGGCCGACGACCATGTCCTGAGTCATCGCGGAATAGGTCTCGACCGAGCCGATGCCGTAGATGCAGGACACCGAGGCGACGATGATCACGTCGTCACGCTCCAGCAGCGCGCGCGTGGCCGAGTGGCGCATCCGGTCGATGGCCTCGTTGATCTGGGATTCCTTCTCGATATAGGTGTCACTGCGCGCGACATAGGCCTCGGGCTGGTAATAGTCGTAATAGCTGACGAAATACTCGACGGCATTGTCCGGGAAGAAGCCCTTGAACTCGCCATAAAGCTGCGCGGCCAGTGTCTTGTTCGGGGCAAGAATGATCGCCGGACGCTGCGTTTCCTCGATCACCTTGGCCATTGTGAAGGTCTTGCCGGTCCCGGTTGCGCCCAGCAGGACCTGATCGCGCTCGCCGTCCCGGACGCCCTGCGCCAGTTCGGTGATCGCGGTCGGCTGGTCGCCCGCTGGCTGGAATTCCGACTGCATGACGAAGCGTCGGCCGCCCTCAAGCTTGGGTCGGGTGACCTCGGCAAAGCGCATGACCGGAGCGTTCGTGTTGTTGTGACCCATGGTTTCACCTTTGTTCCGGTGCTGAATCTGGCATGGATTGTTCAGGATGCAAGCTTTCCCGCGGGATTTGACCGCGCTTTCCGCCACATCTTGATCCTGCCCCGCGGTTGGGGGATAAGACCGGCAAGCAAGAACAGAGGTTTCCCGCCCATGCGCGTCCGCATTTACACGCCTGCCCGCAATGCCATGCAGTCCGGCACCGCCCGCACCAGGAACTGGGTTCTTGAGTTTCCGGCGGCGGATGGGCGCGAGATTGATCCCCTGATGGGCTGGACCAGCAGCGACGACACGCAAAGTCAGGTGCGCCTGTCCTTTGAAAGCCGCAAGCAGGCCGAGGATTACGCCCGCGAGAAGGGCCTGGATTTCGAAGTGATCGAACCACATCCCCGCGCAGCGAACGTCCGCCCGCGCGGCTATGGCGAGAACTTCGCCACCGACCGCCGCGCCCCTTGGACGCACTGAGCTGTCAATCGGACCATAGTTACTGTCAATCGGACCAAAGTTACCGCCAAATAGGGTAAGTTACGAACGGTTCGGGGCAAAGGTTTTACAAGTCTTTGAATTTCCATGACCGTCTGCGTGGGCGGTCATGTCGTTTCTCAGGTGGACTGATCTTTCCACTGACGCCCACCGACAGAAGAGTGCCAGTCAGGCGGAGCGCATCACTTTGGCCGCGCACCGTGCGATCCGCATTGCTGGGCGCGACAATGTCGCCAACACTAGATTCACCTGTAGCCCGGCTAGACTGCGCCGCCGCCCAGCACGGGATGTCCCTGAGATCGTCCAGTCAGCATCAACGGCGACGAACATGTGTGCCCCCCGACGGAAGTCGAGCGCTGTCGCTTTAGCCCCAAAGCCGACACTCTCCCGAGACGCCCTGGCTGCGCGCGCCGCATAGTTGCAGCTGCGGAGTAGCTGGCGGCGGTCGTGCCCCCTTGGTCAGGCTTTCAACCCGCCGCGGATCGACAACTCTCGACATCAAAGCCCGAGAATCCCGTCCAGAATGGCTGACCCATCGTCCTGGTCATGAAGCCCGCGATGCGTATCGGCGTCGGCTGGCGGCGGTTTTGAAGCGGCAGGGGGGATCTGGCACTTGCATGATACACCGGTCGACGGCTCGCGCCCTGGCGGGAAAGGCTGTATGATCCAATGCGAAGCAGGATCCTTCCTCAGGAGTCACGCAATGGCCGCACGCATCGAGGACCGGATCGCGATCACCGACTTGATGAACGGTTGGATCCACCGCGACCTGAACGAGTGGGACCAGCTTCGGGCCTTGTTCCACGCCGATGCCACCATCGAAATCACATGGTTCGACGGCCTGGCCACCGATTTTGTCGAGGGCTCTGCCCGCATGGGCGAGTCCGATCTGCGTACGAAGCACTTCGTGGGGAATCCTTCGATCACCTTCAACGGCGACCGTGCACTGGTGCAGACGAACGCGATGGTCTTCGCCGAGAATGTCGCGCTCGACCTAGGTTCGACCACGCATAACCGGTTCTGGGATCAGGTTGAAAAGCGTGACGGTATCTGGCGCATCGCCCGGCGGCAGAGCATCTACGACATGAGCTATTTCAATTTTCTTGCCAAAGTTCAGGAGGTCGACGAGACGACTGTCCGTCGCTATCCGCGCGAGTATGCCGCCTTGGCCTACTTGCTGGAAAAATCTGGATTTCCTATCGTCCGCGAATTCCCCACCCGCGGCAGTGATCTGGAAACCCAGATCAAGTCCGCCGGCACCGCTTGGCTGAACCCCTCATAACTCGCTTCGGCCATATCCCGGAAAGACACCCGACGGGAGGTTCGCTTGAGGATCCTCATCAGGAGTTTGAGCATGGTCGGCAGACATGAGGAATTTCTGTTCCTACCCTCTGATCCCGCGGAGGATCAAATCGACGCCCGCAGAGAACTGCTCCCTGTCATCATGTTCCGTCAGATTTCCCGCCATGCGCTGAAGGAAAGGGGAACTCTTTTTGTCCTGATGGATTGCCGCCCTCGCAGCCGCTGACAACAGCGTGGCGCGTTGGGCTCCGTCGGCGTGAAGGCGAATGGCCGCCGCTTGTTGCGCCGCAGCGCCCAGGATGAAATTCGTCACAGTCGAGGCCGCATGGAATTGCGCCATATCAGGCACCCCGAGTGCCTGAAGGTTTGCCCCAATTCGATCGAAGATGAGAAGCATGGCGGGCTGCCACGGTGCTCGGGACAGCTCCATGCCTACCCATGGATGTGCGTCGATAATGTCAAAGACATCCAGTGCGACAGCCCGGATCGCGGCACCCGGCGCAAGCTCGTCCCGATTCACGGACAGGGCGGATTGGATCATCACGTCGGCGGCGGCGGCCAGCAGATCCTGCTTGTTCTGCACATGGTTATAGATTGCCCCGGGCCCGGTCGCCAGACGCTGTGCGAGGGTTCGAAAGGTCAGCCCGCTCTCTCCGCTCTCGTTCAGGATGGCGATTGCCGCCGAGATGACCTGATCGCGTGAAAGAGCCTTGTCGCGCCGTTTGCCGTCTTTTTTCTCCATAGCCCTATCTTGACATATTTGGAACATCGTTCCAACTCCAATGCTTGGAACGACATTCCAACCGTCAGGAGATAGCATGAAACACGTAACCATCATTGGTGCGGGGCTCTGCGGCCTTGTCCTTGCCCGCGTCCTCCACCTGCACGGGATTCCCTCCAAGATTTTCGAAGCCGAGGCCTCGATCGATATGCGCGGCCAGGGAGGGCAACTCGATATTCACGTCCATAACGGGCAGGTCGCGCTTGTAGCGGCTGGCCTGTTGGATGAATTCAAAGACATCATTCATCATGGGGCCGCCGCCACCCGTGTCCTTGATCCACAAGGCGTCGTGCTTTTCGAGGAAGCCGACGACGGCATGAACACCCGCCCCGAAGTGCTGCGCGGCGATCTTCGGCGCATTCTGATAGCTTCGCTTCCCGAAGGGACGGTGAACTGGGGTAAAAAGCTTGCCCACATTGCCAAATCAGGTGACGGACAACACAGGCTGACCTTCGCGGATGGCACGCATGCGAGTGCTGATATCATCGTCGGAGCCGACGGTGCCTGGTCCAAAGTCCGGTCGCTTCTGTCAGATGCGCGGCCGGAATTCGCTGGCATGATATTCGTGGAAACCTATCTGCGGGACGTCGACCGGTTGCATCCTGCTTCGGCGCAGGCGGTGGGTCCCGGGGCGATGTATGCACTGACGCCGGGAAAGGGAATCGTCGCTCACCGAGAGGCTGGAAACGTTCTGCACGCCTATATCCAGCTGGTCTGTGACGAGTCCTGGGCGAGCCAGCTCGACCTGAACGATCGGCGCTCCGTGTCGCTGGTCGCGGACCATTTCAAGGGTTGGTCCTCTGCGCTGACCGCGCTGATTACCGAAAGCGAGACCACCCCCGTCAAGCGCATGATTCACCGCCTGCCGGACAGGCATCGCTGGACACGCGTGCCCGGCGTCACCCTGCTGGGGGATGCGGCGCATTTGACGCCACCGGGTGGCGAGGGCGCAAACCTCGCGATGCTGGACGGCGCCGAATTGGCGCTGGCCATCGCGGCGCATCCAGACGACGTTGAGGCGGCATTCGCCCAGTATGAGGATGACATGTTCTCGCGCAGTGAGATTTTAGCCAGGGACGCGCGGGAAGTGGTCGACCTGTGCCTGGGGCAACGCGCGCCATTCGGCCTGATAGACTTCCTCTCCGGTGCCACCGCATCTGGCGTGTAGTTTGACGGATGATCCGCGGGCGAACGCCAGCTTCGCCCGCGCGCAAAATCGCACCACCAAGGGCGGCCGCGACGACCCCAGTCCATCGGGACCATCGATCCTTGGGCTGCCGTCCGGTCACAGTCGCACGACCAGCGGCACGGTCAGGGCGTAGATGGCAGTGACGGCCAACCAGATGGCGCCCGGCCATTGGGCCTGAACGGCGGAATACACGCTGGAGAACACCAGCGGAGCAACAATCGAGGCGAAGCTGACCACCGAGGCCAGCACCCCTTGGAATTGCCCCTGAAAAGCATCATCGACCTGCCGGGTTGCCAAAGACTGCAGCGCAGGCGTTCCAATCCCGCCAAGCGCAAAAAGTGGAAGGATTGCAAAGACCAGCCAACCGTGCGTGGCCAGAGCCATTGTGGTCAGGGCCGTGCAGGCGCAGGCGACTCCGGCAAGGATTGCGCCCCTCTCTCCCAGCAGCATGGCTGCGGGACCGGGAAGGAAAAGCTGCGCCAGGGCCTGAAAGGCCCCGAAGGTGCCAAGCGAAAGACCAATCATCAGGCCGCTCCAGTGAAAGGTATCGCTGCCCCATAACGCCCAGCAAATTGCGTAAGCCTCACCCGTGGCGCTGAACAGAAAGAACAGCAGCAGGATCGGCAAAGCCGATTTCATCCTGAACGCCCACATCAGTGGCCGCAGCGGGTTGAGGGTGGAAAGTGCCACTTTCTCACCACCCGGCTTGCGCGATTCCGGCAGCATGAAAAGCGCCAGTGCAAGGTTGCAGCCGTTCAGGACGGAAGCGACGATGAAGGGCAGACGTAGCCAGTGATCCCCCAGCACACCTCCAAGAACCGGGCCGATGACGAAGCCAATGCCGAACATGGCGCTGACCAGGCCAAAGCGACGCGCGCGCTGATCCTCGGCTGAAATGTCGGTGATGTAGGCCATTGCGACGGAAACGTTGGCGCTGGTCTGGCCTGCGATGGCGCGGCCAAGAAAGAGCAGCCAAAGGCTGGGCGCCAAAACCATCAGGATATAGTTGATGGCCGCCCCGCCAAGCGAGACCAGCAATACGGGGCGCCGCCCGATCCGGTCGCTGATTGCGCCCAGCACGGGTGCAAAGACAAGCTGCATGACGGCATAAAGCGCGACCATGGCACCGATATAGGGCACCACGTTTTCGGCATGTGTCACATCGCGCAGCAGTGCTGGCAGGATGGGGAAGATCAGCCCGATGCCAATGGCATCAAGCATGATGGTGATGAAAATGATGACGAGTGATTTGTTCATTTGCGTCCGATCCACGCAAAACGCCCGCAGCTTTTGGCGCGAACGATTGGCGCTGGTGCCCAGCCGATGCGGGGCGATTTCAGGGAGACGCTGACCGAGCCACGCTGAGATGCGCGCTGGCGTGTATTCGACTTTCTTTCCCGTCCGTCTGAATTCTCGACAGGGAAGCCGTCGCTTTTCGCGATCCCGGTCACTTAAGACGGATAAGGCGCCGCGGCAAGTCTTGAGGTATGAAAACTCATCGGTCGTGGCGAGTGACAACCTGCGCGGATTTCTTCCGTGCGCAGCAACTCCGCGCACGGGATTTTCGTGAGGCAGCTTCAGCCGAGAGCGGCTCGCCCCGGCATCGTGCCCATCCGCAGGAACGACGCGTGATCGCCGCCGGTGTGGATCACGTGCCGGCCCCGGTTGTCGGGCATTAGATTCTCGGTTCCCGGCATCGCGCCGCCAAGCGTGTTATATCCGCCGACAGTCAGCCGCAGTTGTTGGCCGGGATAGAGCAGCATACCCATGGGGAAAAGATCGAAATCCAGCGCGACGATCTCGCCGGGGGCCAGCTTTTCCACTTGGTCGAAGCTGTGCACCGGCAGGTCCTCGGTCGATCTCTCGTCGTCGAGATGGCGCATCGACGCCCGCAGCCGTCCGTTCGATCCCTTGTAGTGAAGGATCGACGCACCTTCGCGGGTCATGGCTTGCATCTGGGGACTTTTGTTGGGGATCGTGATCTGCCCCAGCGCGTTCCCGTCCGCATCCAGCTTTTGCAGCAGCACGAAGATGTCCATGTCGTCGGCGCCCTCTGCTTCAGCGAAAAGCCGCAGCCCGGGATAGCCGATGAACGCCGTCTCGCTGTCGACGGTCAGGGTGAACTGCGCATTGCCGTCCCGGGCGGTGGCGTCGTAGCTGGCCTTGGCCGCCGGACGAGCCCCGGTCACCATCGCGCCCGTCCCCGCGTCGAGGTAGAACTGCGTCGTGACTGCCTGGGTGGGCGGGAACTGCGTCGCGGTCAGGTTCACGCGGTCATTGCCCTCCAGATCGTGGAGCGTGTAGCGCACCGCCGGCGTCTTGTCCCAGCCGTTGTCAATGTCCTTCAGGAAGCGATCGAAGAACCGCAGCAGATCGGCCTGATGTTCTTCGACATAGTAGTCGGGCCATTCCATCGTGGCGTGGACGCGCAGCCATTTGCGGGTCGAGCCGATCTCGCGCCAGCCCCGGAACGTTCCCGGCGTGTGGATGGAATTGGAATAGCTTGCGACCACATAGGCCGGCACTTCGATCATCGCGAACTCCGGTGCCCGCTGTTCCCACAGCTCGTCCCGCAGCGGATGGGCCTTGGCGTCAAGGATCAGATCCTCGCGCTGGTTCTTGCCAATGTAAGCATAGCGCAGCGTTTCCGCGAAGCCGTAGTCTGGGATGCCACCGCGCATGATAAGATCGCGGTAGATGTCGGACATCCCCTCCCATGGCGCGATCGCCGCAAGGTGCGGGGTGCGCTCGGCCGCCATGAACCATTGCGAGGCCGTGAGGTAAGAGTTTCCCGAAGCGCCGACCTTGCCGTTGCTCCAGTCCTGCACACCGCACCATTCGACCAGATCATGGAAATCCTCACCCTCAAGGCGGTTCCACCAGCGGGCATCGCCTTCCGAGTTGTAGGTTCCGCGTGGATCGGGATGGCAGATGGCGTAGCCCTTGGCGCACCAATAGGCCGGGTCCGGTCCCTCGAACTTATGCAGGCCCGAAAGCACGCTGGTGTCCATGCCCAACAGGCGGAACAGGTCATCGTATTGCGGCGCGTTGCCGCGGCTTTTGCCATAGGGGCTCCATGCGACGATGACGGGAACCTGCTCATCGGTCACCGGGCGCAGCACATCGGTATAGATGGTCACGCCGTCGCGCATGGTCACGGCGACATCCTTTTCCAGGATGATGTCGACCGGCAGCGGCTTGAATTTCCCGCTGACACGAAAGCCCTTGGGCAGTGTGACGGTGCCCGGAGCAAAGCCACTGAACAGGCCTTGGCGGCCCGGCTCGTCCGCAAGTGCGGGCTGAAGAGCGAAAGTGTAATCTTTCATGGTATCTGGCCTTTCATTCGACGGGGTCCGACCACGTGTGCAACGATCAGGTGATGCTGGAGCCGGTCTCGCGGACAGGAACGGTCCATGCGCGAGCGCAGGGTTCGGGTCTGGTCCTTGTTTATGTCAACGAGTGTTGATATATTTAGCGCCTCCCCACATGTCAACGTTCGTTGATAAAACTTGCAAGGTGCCAATTGAGTTCAAATTCGCCATCGGCCAACGCCAGCCGCGGCAGACGGGCAGGTTACAGCGGCACGCGCGAAACGGTGCTGAACGCGGCCAAGAAGCGGTTCGCGCATGACGGCTATACGGCGACTTCGATCCGCAAGGTGGCCGCGGATGCGGGGGTAGACCCCGCATTGGTCATGCAGTTCTACAAGTCGAAGGATGGGCTGTTCGCCGCCAGCCTCGCCCTGTCGGAGGACTGCCTGGGCCACATCGCTGCGGCTTTTGATGGCCCTGCCGACCGAATGGGAGAAACGCTGACCTACAACTTTCTCCGCCTCTGGGAAGAGGGCGCCGATGCCGAGCCACTAATGGCCACACTGCGCGGTGCCGCGTCGAATGAAGTCGCTGCCGCCCAATTGAGAGAATTTGTCCAGGCTCGATTGCTGTCGGTCATAGGCCCGAAATTGGGCGAAGGCGTTGGGAATGCACAGCGTGCGGGGATCGTGGTGTCGATGCTGATGGGCCTGGTGCTCTCGCGGAGCATGGTCCAGATCCCTTTGGTTGCGGGCATTTCCCGCGAAGAGCTTGCCCGGTCCGTCGGCCCGTCGATTCAGGCTGTGCTGCGGGGACGCTGAGACCAGAAACTCGGACGGGGCGGTATCCCGGCCGCAGCAGCAGTGCCCTTAGTATTCTTTCCGCCCTCGCCGTTCACTGGCCCCGAAAGGGCATCGATGCCAAGCTGCTGTTAGGTTTCGTCTTATCGATGCCATATATTACGGACCCTGCGATAGCGGGCCCTTTCCATTGCCGTAGGCGGACGAACCGGCTACAGACGGGCTGCGAATCCATTGCCCCGAACCGTTCGAACCTTTGCTCCGAAACGAATTTCAGACATTGATTTTGTTTGGAAATTTTCGATCCTAGGCGGCAACTGTGGTCGGATCGTCATGCAGCTTTCGGCCGCAAGGCGCAATGGTTTGGCAAGTTGTTGAATTACCGTGGCCGCCCCGCTGAGCGGTCATGCCATGTCCGGGAGACCGCCATGATGGCCATCCAGTTTCTTGTCACCCATTCCGGTGGTTTCCACGCCGATGAACTTCTGTCCTCGGTCGTCCTGACTCGCCTTTATCCGCATGCGCGGCTGGTTCGCACCCGTGAGGCCGACTGGATCACGCCCGCCGGGGACCGGGTGATCTATGATGTCGGTCGGGACTTCGACGCGGCAGGCCTGATCTTTGACCACCACCAGAAAAATCCGCCGCTACGCGATGATGGCCAGCCCTACAGTTCGTTCGGGCTGATCTGGCGACATTTCGGGCGCGACTACCTGCGGGCGCTGGACGTGCCGGCGGCAGATGTCGAATCCATCCATGCCTCGTTCGATGCGGGATTCGTCCTGCCGGTCGATCTGATGGATAACGGTGCGCTCAGCCCCTCCGAAGCGGGACCGCTGCTGGCTGACCTGACCTTGCCGATGCTGCTGGAAAGCCTGAAGCCGGTTTTCGACGACCGCTCGCCCGATGCCGATGATCGCGCCTTTGACCGGGCGATGGAGGTTGCGCGTGCCTTTGTCGAGGCCTCGATCAATCGCAAGGCCGCGAAGCGCCGGGCAGAGGCTGTGGTCCAGACCGCCATTGCCGCCGCGGGCGATGGCCGGGTGCTGGAACTGCCGATGGGCATGCCTTTTCGCTCGGCCGTCGTGCGGGCGGGGGCCGATCACCTGCTGTTCGTCGTCCATCCACGCGACACGGACTGGACCCTGACCGGCATTCGCCGTGACGAGGATGGTTTTGCTTTGCGCGCCGATCTGCCCGCGGCATGGGCTGGCCTGACCGACGCGGCGCTGGAGGCCGCATCCGGCGTCCAGGGCGCGCGCTTCTGCCACAATGGCCGCTTCATCGCCGTCGCAGCGACGCGTGATGCGGCGTTGAAGATGGCGGAACTGGCCGTTCGTGAGGCCGAGGGCTAAGAGCCTTGGCCCTGGTCTGGACTCGCCTTTTCGGCGAAACTATTGAAATTGCACCGCATCAATCCAGCCCGGACCTGTGCCATGACCGAACCTTACCGCGTCCCCGATATCTTTGAAACTGACCGCTATGTTGTCCGGCGCGTTCGCGAGACGGATGCAGAGCCGATTTTTCACAGCTATGCGACGGACCCGGTCGTCACCCGCTTCCTGACCTGGCTGCCCGCGACCAGCCCCGAGGACACGCGCAGCAACGTCATTCAATGCGGCGCAGATTGGGATCAGGGGACGCGCTTTGCCTCGGTCATCACGCCCAGGGCAGAGGAGGGGCGGATTCTGGGGATGATCGACGCGCGCCTGGGGGCCGGCCTGGTCGGCTATGGCTATGTCCTGTGCCGGGCCGCCTGGGGGCAGGGCTGCATGACCGAAATCCTGTCATGGCAGATTGCCCACGCGCTTGCGCATCCCCGGATCTATCGCACCGAGGCGCTGTGCGACGTCGACAATCTTGCATCGGCCCGCGTGATGGAGAAGGCGGGAATGGTCCGCGAAGGGGTGCTTCGTCGCCGCCTGATCTCTCCAGCCGTTTCGGATGAACCGCGGGACTGCTACCTTTACGCGAAAGTCCGGTAAAGGATCATTTTGCTTCGGGGCCGTGGTAAACGATCCCGCGCGCAAGCCAGCATCCCAGCTTCAGACCGCGGACCTTGCCCGCATCGTCACGCAGGACGCGAAGCGTCCATTCGCCGGGCGGGGCCGCATCCATCGCGCGGCGACAGGTCACGGTCCACAGATCCTGGGCCAAGGGATACATCCGTTCCATCGGACCGGCCCCCAGCATCCCTTCGAAACCGATATAGGCGGCGCCGTCGCGGGCCTCGATCTGAAGCGCAGCGCCGATCTCGTCCGAATGATAGCGTCCGGCAATGGCATGCCCGTCGGCGCGGTCCAGCGGCTTCAGCCGCTCGGCGCGGACGCTCAGGTTTTCGGCCCGCCGATCCATCAGCAGGACG
Source organism: Paracoccus broussonetiae (assembly GCF_031854425.1). NCBI lineage: Bacteria > Pseudomonadati > Pseudomonadota > Alphaproteobacteria > Rhodobacterales > Paracoccaceae > Paracoccus > Paracoccus broussonetiae. The sequence goes on from NZ_JAVRQI010000003.1 coordinate 295,437, forward strand.
TCTCCTTCGCGCCGAAGGTCAAGATCCACGGTTCCGGCGCGATTTTCGTCGATCACCGGCAGGACCGTCGGAGAGACCGCGTAATGCAGGCGCACGCCACCGGGCACGTCGCGTGTCCGCAGGAAAAGGTCATTCTCGGGGTCCAGCCAAAGCCCGTCCCAACCCTGTCCAGGAGCTGCCGGCGTGGCGGCGGTCGCGCCAAGGGCGGCGGTCATCAGGCCCTCGGCCGCACGCATGGCGCTGGCTTCGTGATTGAAGATCACGACCACCGATAGCCGCTCGGCTGCGACATGCAGCCGGAATGAGCAGAAACCGCGCAAACCCCCGCCATGTCCCGTCACGGCGTGGCTCTTCAGGCAATAGCGGCGCAGGCCATAGCCATAGGGTGCGGGTCGACCATCGCCAAAGCTGACCGGGGCCGAGATGCGGTTGTAAAGCCCGGCCGGGTCGTCGCGCGTCGCGTCGATATGGCTTTCCCAGGCCAGCATGTCGTCAAGTGAGGCCGCGATGCCCGAATCCCCGAACCAGGTGATCGCGCTTTCGGCAGGAAGGAAGCCGACCTCGTCATTCCCCTCATAGCCGATCACCGCGTCGATGCGCTCGCGCGTGTCGGCGGCCAGGCGGGCGGTGGGCATACCGGCGGGCTGGAAGATCCGTTCGTGCAGAAGCTCGGCGAAATCGCGGCCCGAGGCGCGGCGGATCAGCTCGGCCAGCAGCCGGTAATTGCCGTTCGAATAGGAATAATGCGCGCCCGGCGCGAATTGGCCCGAACGCGCCTGACCCAGCAGGGCAAGGCCGTCCCTTTCGGTGAAACGTCCCTCGGGCGTCGCGCCGTGCAGGACGGTCAACGCCCAATAGTCGCGCAGGCCCGACTGGTTGTGGCAAAGCTGCGAGACGCTGGGCAGGGGGCCCTGAAAATGCGGCAGCAGTTCCGGCAGCAGCGGATCAAGGGCCTCCGGGGCGTCGAAAAGGTCCAGCAGCAGGGCGCAGGTCATCTGCTTCGAGATCGAGCAGATGGGCATTCGCCGCGTCGGGGTCATCGGAACGCGTTGCGCCATGTCGGCATAGCCCCAGGCACGCCGCGCGATCACGCGGCCATCCTTGACCACGCCAGCGACACCGGCGGGACCGCGATACTGGTCGGGCAAAAGGTCCAGCGCGCGTTCCAGCGCCTGCATGTCGATCGCGGCCATAAGATGTGCCCCTATTCGCCGTCCTGAAAGCAAAGCCGGGTGTCTGGCAGCGCCAGCGACAGGAACTCCAGCAGGTCTTCCCGCGTCAGGGCGGCACAGCCGGCGGTAGAGCCATACCCCTCGCTTGCCACATGCAGGAAAACCGCGCTGCCGGCGCCGGGAACAACGGGGTCGTCATTCTGCCCCAAGACGACGACGACGTCGTAAAGGTCGTCCTTGCGCCACATTTCCTCGTGGCTGGCATCGAAGGGCAGCTTCACCGGACGGTTGTAATCCGCATGGTCGGGGGCATCGCACCAGCCGTCATCGGGCGCGATCGGTGCGGTCGGAAAGACGGTGGCGGGGGCGGCCCCCAGCTTGTCGGCGCGATACAGGACGCGCCGGATCGGCCAGCAGCCGATCGGGCTGACCCCGTCGCCTTCGGCCTGCTTCACCGCGATGCCGCTGCGACCCACGGCCGAGCGCCAGGTTTTGCCGCCAAAGCTCGCCTGCCAGGTTTCGCCCTGGCGCTTCACGATCAGGTCCATGCTTGTCCTCTTCAGCCGTCCAGTGGGAAATGGCAGGCCACGGCGCGGTCGCCGCGGCTTTGCAGGGCCGGATCCTCGATCCGGCAGATATCCCGCGCGAAAGGGCAACGGGTGTGGAACCGGCACCCCTTTGGCAGGTTCATCGGGCTGGGAATCTCGCCCTGCATCATCGGCCGATCACGCCCGCGCTGGCGCGGATCGGGGCGCGGCACGGCGGACATCAGCAGCATCGAATAGGGGTGGAGCGGCTGGGCAAAGATCTCTTCGGTCGTGCCGACCTCGACCAGCCGACCCAGGAACATGACGCCGACCCGATCCGCGAACTGGCGCACCACGGCAAGGTCATGGGTGATGAAGAAATAGGTCAGCTTCAGCTGGTCCTGCAGATCGGTCAGCAGGTTCAGCACCTGCGCCTGGATCGACACGTCCAGCGCCGAGACGGATTCGTCGCAGACCACGAAATCAGGCTTGTTTGCCAAGGCCCGCGCGATGCCGATGCGCTGGCGCTGACCTCCCGAGAACTGATGGGGATAGTTCCGCAGGTATTGCTTGCGCAGCCCGACCATTTCCAGCAGCTCGGCGCAACGGTCGCGGATGTCGGCGGGGCTGCCGAAGCCGTGGCTGCGCAGGGGCTCGGCCAGGATCTCCTCAACCCGCATCCGGGGGTTGAGCGAGGCATAGGGGTCCTGGAACACGATCTGCAGCTTCTTGCGCAGGCCGCGCATTGCGTCCTCGCCAAGATCGGTCAGCTCGGTGCCGCGGTACTGCACCTGACCCGAGGTCGGCTCCTGCAATCGCAGCATGACGCGACCCAGCGTGGTCTTGCCGCAACCGGATTCGCCCACCAGCGCAAAGGTTTCGCGGGCACGGATGTCCAGCGACACGCCGTCGACGGCGCGCACGGTTCGGGGCGGGCCGTTCAGGAAACCTCCGCCCACCTGGAAATGCTTCGTCAGGTCACGGGTCGACAGCACGATGTCCCGGTCGCCGGAATCGGGCTGTTTCTGTGCGGTCATGGTCATGATGTCCCCTCCTGCGGCAGGGCGTCTTGTGGGGCGTGCAGCCAGCAGCGCGCGGCATGGCCGCTGCCGATCCCGACAAGGTCCGGGGCGCGCTGGCAAATGGGCATCACGTCACCGCAGCGCGGGCTGAAGCGGCAGCCCGGCGGCAGTTTTGCAAGGTTCGGTACCATGCCCGGAATGCTGGGCATCCGTCGCGCCGTCCGCGGCTCGGTCGCGCGCGGGATCGAGGCCAGCAGCCCGCGCGTATAGGGATGCGAGGGGCGCTCGAACAGGTCGAAGACATCGGCCTGCTCGACCATCTGGCCCGCATACATCACGTTCACCTCGTCGCACATCTCGGCAATGATCCCCAGGTCATGGGTGATCATGATGATCGAGGTGCCGACGCGGTCGCGCAGGTCGCGCATCAGCCGCAGGATCTGCGCCTGCGTGGTCACGTCCAGCGCAGTGGTCGGCTCGTCCGCGATCAGCAGCTTCGGTTCGCAGATCAGGCCCATTGCAATCATCGCGCGCTGGCGCAACCCGCCCGACAGTTCGTGCGGATAGGCGTCAAGCCGCGTCTTGGGTTCCGGAATGCCGACCAGTTCGAACATCTCCAGCACGCGGGCACGGATGGCGCGTCGGCCAAGGCCCTTGTGGATTGCCAGCGGCTCGCCCACCTGTTCCCAGACTCGACGGACAGGGTTCAGCGATGTCATCGGCTCTTGGAAGACCATCGCGATGTCGCGGCCCCGGATCCGGCGCATCCCGGCGGCGTCCAGCCTGGATATGTCGGTGCCGTCCAGCAGGATCGAACTTGCGCTGACATGGCCCTGCGGCTTTGGGACCAACCCCATCAGCGACAGGGCCGTCATGCTTTTGCCTGAACCGGATTCGCCCACCAGTCCGACGATCTTGCCCCGGCCCACGTCAAAGGACACATCGTCCAGCACCCGGACATGGCCGCGGTCGCCCTTGAACTCGGTCCGCAGACCACGCACGGAAAGGATGGTATCGGAAGATGCCGTCATGGGGTCAGTCCTTCATCGACGGGTCAAGCGCATCGCGCAGCCCGTCGCCGATGAAGTTGAAGGCCAGCACCGTCAACAGGATCGCGATGCCCGGGGCGATGGCGACGGCCGGGGCCTGGAACATGTATTCCTTGCCCTTGGCGACCAGCAGGCCCCAGCTTGCGCCGGGGGGTTGAACGCCAACGCCAAGGAAGCTGAGGCTGGATTCCCACATGATGGCCTCGGGGATCGACAGCGAGAACAGGACGATCAGCGTCGGGATCACGTTGGGAAAGATGTGGCGGAACATGATGACGCCACGCTTGGTGCCATTGGCGCGGGCGGCCTCGATGAATTCCTTTTCGCGCAGCGCCAGCGTCTGCGAGCGGACCACCCGCGCGACCGACGCCCAGCCAACCAGCGCCAGCGCCAGAAAGATGTTCAGCAGGTTCGCGCCAAGCGTGTACATCACCACCATCGCCAGCAGCAGCGAGGGAAAGGCGATCATCATGTCCGCAAGGCGCATGATCGCGAAATCGGTCTTGCCGCCCAGATACCCGCTGAGGATGCCAAGAACAGTCCCGATGCTGAGCGAGATCAGGCTGGGGACGATGCCCACGACCAGCGAGACCCGCGCGCCGTAAAGAATACGCGTCAGCACGTCGCGGCCGAAGTTGTCCGTGCCAAGCCAGTAGGTCGTCGAGGATGGCAAAAGCTGTTCGTCCAATGCGACCCGATAGGGGTCGTGCGGGCTGATCCAGGGCGCGAAGGCGGCTGCCAGCACCAGAACCGTGACAAAGACCAGCCCGACCATCGCCATCCGGTTCTTGCGGAAGGCGCGCAAGGTGTCGCGCAGGAAGCTAGCTTCCTCGATGGCCTCGGGGGCGGGGGCCGCGATGTCGGGGGAATGGGTCATCACGACGCTTTCTTCATCTGTTCGCGGATGCGGGGATCAAGCACCGCGTAAAGGATATCGGCGACCAGGTTCCCCAGGATCACCAACGCCGTCGCGAACAACACCGCGCCCTGCAGCAGTGGCATGTCGCGAGAGGAGATGGCGTTCACGGTGATGCGGCCGACGCCGGGGATCGAGAAGATCGCCTCGGTGATGACCGCGCCGGACAGCAGGCTTGCGACCTGGATTGCCATGATGGTCACAACCGGGATCAGGGCGTTCTTCAGTGCGTGGCGGCTGATGACGCCGGTTTCCCGCAGACCCTTGGCGCGCGCCGTGCGGATATAGTCGTGGCGCATGACCTCAAGCAGGCTGGACCGCGTCAGTCGTGCAATCACCCCGGCCGAGGACCAGCCCAGCACGATTGCCGGCAGGATCATGTATTTCCAGCCATAGAAACCCGAGACCGGCAGCAGCTTCAGCTTCATCGCGAAGACATATTGCAGCAGCAGCGCCGACCAGAAGATCGGCATCGACACGCCCAGAAGCGAGAAGCCCATGAAAAAACGGTCAAGCAGGCTGTCGCGGCGCACGGCCGACAGGATTCCGGCCGGGATGCCGATGATCCAGGACACCAGTGCGGCGCAGACCGCCAGCATCAGCGTGTTCGGGAACGCCTTCAGGATCAGGTCGGTGACGGGCCGGTTCAGCTTGATCGAATTGCCCAGATCGCCCTGCACCGCATTCCACAGGAAGCTGAAATAGCGGGTGATCATCGGGTCATCCAGATGCATCTGGGCGCGGACGCGGGCGATCACCTCGGCGCTGGCGTGTTCCTTCATCATCAGCGCGACCGGGTCTCCGGGGACCACGTTCAGCATGATGAACAGGATGAGGGTGATCCCGATCAGGACCGGAATCGAAACCAGGATGCGTCTAAGCGCAAACATCAACATGGGCGGGATGCTCTTTCTGCGGCGCCCGCGTGGCGCGGGGGGCGTGGCGGAAGGGCGGTCGATCAAAGCGGGACCGGGGCGCGCGGTTGGGCACGCCCCGGTCCAGGGGCCTTACTCGACCTCGACCTTGTAATAGCTCATGTCGCTCCAGCCGTTCCACGGAACGGTGAAGTTCTTCACGCGGGACTGGACGACATAGCTGTGGTCAAGGCTGAACAGCGGAACCCAGGCGGCGTCGGTATCGACGATCCGGCTGGTCAAATCCTGGTACAGCTTGCAGCGCGCCTCCTGGTCGGTCATGCCGCGCGCCTTGTCGATGGCGGCAAAGACTTCGGGGTCGTTGTTGTTATAGGCGCGCACCTTCGTCCCGGATTCCGAGAAGAAGGTATAGAAGAAGTTGTCGGGATCGTTGAAATCCGCGGACCAGACCTGGGTATAGTTGTCGCTGTCGCCGACCTTGCGGGCGGCCATGAAGGCAGCTTCGTCACTGGTGACGATGTTGGCCTTGAACCCGGCCTCGGCCACCTGGGCCTGGATGATCTGGTTCATGTCCGACCAGCGCTGCGACCAGTTCGATGCCTGCTGCAGCGTGATCTCGACCCCGTCGGGATATCCGGCTTCGGCCAGCAGTTCCTTGGCCTTGGTCGGGTTGTATTCGATGGGCGTCGCCGGGGCATAGCATGCCAGGCCGCGCGGCATCACGCCGTCTTCCAGCTTGCCCTTGCCGTAGAAGTTCTTGTCCAGAATGGTCTGCCGGTCGATCGACATCTGGAAGGCCTTGCGGACCCGCACGTCGTCGAAGGGCTTCTTCGCCTGGTTGATGTTGTAGTAATACATTCCGACGCGCGGGCCCGAGCGGACCTGAGCCTTCCACTGGTCGCTGCCATAGAAATAGGGCGTCTGCGTGGGGGCATAGTCCAGATCGAAAACGTCCAGCTCATCGGATTCGAACAGCATACGCAGCGTCTCGGAATCGGTGACAACGCGGATCAGCAGGCGGTCAAGCTTGGGACGGCCGCGCCAGTAGTCGTCATTCGCCTCAAGCATCTGGCTGTCGTTCAGCGTATAGTCGCGCAGGATGAACGGGCCGGTGCCGTTGGTCGTTTCAGGCGTCAGGCCGAACTGATCGCCTGCAGCCTCGGTGAATGCGCGGTTGTAGATCGACGCGCCGGGCGAGGCCAGAAGCGCAAGGAAAGCCGCATAGGGCTGCGTCAGGGTGATCTGGACCGTATGCTCATCCACCGCATTGAGGCCGGACACGCTGTCGGCCTTGCCGTCCAGCCGGTCCTGCGCACCCGCGATGAAGGTCAGGATGTCGGTGTTCAGCGCCTTGGTCGCCGGGTTCAGCATCCGGTCGAAGGTATAGACGACGTCATCGGCGGTCAGCACCGCGCCGTCATGGAACTTCACGCCGTCGCGCAGATGGAAGGTATAGGTCAGGCCGTCCGCCGAAACCTCCCATTTCTCGGCCAGACCGGGAACCAGCGCCGACTGGCCGGGACCGGTGGTTTCGGATTCGATCAGGCGGTCGAAGACGTTCAGCGGAAGCGTATAGGCATCCGTGGTCATCTGGACATCGGCGGTCTTGGGATCCTCGGGATACGAGACGCGCAGCATGTTCTCGGCCATTGCCGGCGACATCAGCACGAGGCTGGCCAGGCCGGAAGCCAGAAGCAGTTTCATTTTATTGGTCACGTGACACCTCGATGTCGGTTTGGCGGTTCTGCCGTCGGACGGCACCCTGCGACTTTCGTTGCAACGGCAGGGCCTGTCGCACAGCCCGGACGTTCCTCACTCCTCGTCGATCCCATGGGCCGGGACCGACCTGCTTCGGCCGCAGCATCTCGCGGATGTCCACATATGGGCGGATTACCGGAAGTGCCCTTGGTCCACCAGACCCACGGACTCTTATCCCCCGAATTGTGGACGGTCGACGTGGCGGCACGTTGTCTGCGAACCTCTCATGAAGCCAGAAATATTCTTGGATACTGGTGCCAGCGTTCTGATTTTGTGATGGAATGCGCGCTGTTCGTTCATTTCAGAGCAGGCCGGTAATCACGTCCCCCGCCGGAACGAAGCCGGGACGGGATGGATGCGGTGGCGGCCAGATCGACGATCAGCAGCGCGTCACCGCGCGCACCCGCGCTGGCCAGCGGCTCTCCGTCGGGGCCGGCTATCACGGAAAGACCGCCGAAGGTCACGTCGCCTTCGGCCCCGGCAAGGTTGGCATAGGCCACGGTGGCGTCGCTCTCATGTGCCCGCGCAGGGACCAGTCGCCGGGGGACATGTTCGAACCCGACCGGGTTCGCAGTCGGAACAAGGATCAGGTCGATCCCGGCGCGGCTCAGCGCCGCCGCATGGCCGGGAAATTCGATATCATAGCAGACCAGCATCGACACCCGCAGTCCCTCAAGCCGGAATGGAGCGCACAGGCGGTCGCCGGGGGCAAAGCTTGCCTGTTCCATTGCGCCGTAAAGCTGGATCTTGCGGTAGTGGCCAAGGATCGCGCCATCGGGCCCGATCGTCGTCGCGGCATTATGGACTGCCGCGCCGTCGCGTTCGGCCCAGCCAATACAGATCCCGCAACCCGTCCGCGCCGCCACCTCGCGAAGGCGTCCCATCCATTCTCCATCCAGAGGCTGGGCCAGCGCGGCATGCAGATCGGGCCGGTTGTAACCGGGCAGGAACAGTTCGGGTGCCAGCAGCAGTTTTGCCCCGGCTGCTGCTGCTGCCTGCACCTGCATGCAAAGTGCATCGAATCCGGCCTCGATCCGTCCATTTGTCGGCGCGGTCTGCCACAGTGCCAGCTTCACTCCTGCCTCCGCAAAAAGCATTATCAGCCACAGGTTTGCGCCTTTTCCCGCCGCCAAGGAAGCCCTGTCGATCATGAGCCAGTCCCGTCCCGTCACCGCCTTCGGCCCCGACTTTCCCTTTGCCTATGACGACTGGCTGGCCCATCCGGCCGGGCTGGGCAGCATACCCGAAAAGTGCCACGGACAGGCGGTGGCAGTGATCGGGGCAGGGGCCGCCGGCATCATCGCGGGGCACGAGCTGATGAAGATGGGCCTGCGCCCGGTGATCTATGAATCAGGAAAATTCGGCGGACGCCTGCGCTCGGAGCTTTTCGAGGGGACCGAGGACGTGATCGCCGAACTGGGCGGGATGCGCTTTCCCGTCTCGTCGCGGGCCTTCTATCATTATGTGGACGCCCTTGGCCTGACGACGCGGCCCTTTCCGAACCCGCTGACAGCGGCCGCCGGCTCGACCGTGATCGACCTTGAGGGCGAGACCCATTTTGCCCGCGGTCTCGGCGATCTGCCGCAGCTTTACCACGAGGTCGCCTTCGCCTATCGCGCCGCGCTGGAGGAGCACGCCGATTTTTCAGCGCTGACGCAGGCGGTTCGGGACCGCGACGCCCATCGGTTGAAAGCGATCTGGGATCCCCTCGTCGAAAAATGGGACGAGCGGACCTTTTATGACTTTGTCGTCTCGTCGCAGGCGTTCCGCAATCTCAGCTTCCGCCATCGCGAGGTCTTTGGGCAGGTCGGCTTCGGCACCGGGGGGTGGGACAGCGATTTTCCGAACTCGATGCTCGAAATCCTTCGGGTCAACCTGCTCGAGCTGGACGACCACCAGCGCTATGTCGTGGGCGGCGTGGAAAATGTCCTGCACCGGCTGTGGCGACAGCCTGCCGCCTGCGCGCATTGGCCACAGGGAACGACGCTGGCCCAATTGAACGGAGGCGCGACGCTGGGGCGGGCCGTCAAGATCGGCCGCAATGCCGGGGGCGGGCTGACGATCACAGACCTGTGGGGCGTGTCGCGGGACTATGCGGCGGTGCTGGTCACCTGCCAGAGCCACCTGCTGACCACCTCGGTTGCGGTGGACGAAGCGCTTTTCGACCAGAAGCTGTGGATGGCGCTGGATCGCACCCGCTATATGCAGGCGGCGAAGACCTTCGTCATGGTGGACCGGCCGTTCTGGAATGACATCGACCCTGCCACCGGGCGTCCACTTCTGTCGATGACGCTGACCGACCGGCATACGCGCGGTACCTATTTCTTCGACAACGGTCCGGATCGGCCGGCAGTGATTTGCCTGTCCTACAGCTGGATGACCGACGCGCTGAAGGTGCTGCCCTATGGCCCCGAGAAACGCGTCGAGCTGGCGCTTTCGGCACTGGAGCGCGTCTATCCCGGCGTCGATATCCGCCAGCATATCCGTGGCAACCCGATCTGCGTCAGCTGGGAATCGGACGAGAATTTCCTGGGCGCCTTCAAGGGCGCGTTGCCCGGCCATTACCGCTATAACCACCGCATGTACGGTCATTTCATGCAAGCCACGATGCCGTCCGAGCAGCGGGGCATCTTCCTGGCGGGTGACGGTATCAGCTGGACCCCCGCCTGGGTCGAAGGCGCGGTCCAGACTGCGCTGAACGCTGTCTGGGGGATCATGACCCATCTGGGTGGCGCCAGCTCTGCCGACAATCCGGGACCGGGCGATCTGTGGGCCGATCTTGGTCCCGTGGCCCTGCCGGATTAGGGGCGGGCGGGGACCACGAAACGCATGCCTAAAGCCCCAGGAACGTGAAGGGTTCGGCTTCCTTGAACTCGTCATTCGCGACGCCCGAAAAGGTGTGGATCTGGTTCGGGCCAAGATCCAGCTTCATCACCTTGGCCCCTTCGGCAAAGTCGAGCGTCTTCAGGTCCACCCAGAACGTGTTGGGGGTCAGCGCGGATTCAAAGAAGTAAAGCTTGCGCTTGTGATCGGCGACCGTCCGCCATCGCGTCGACGAGATGTTCGGCTGGTCCGGCGTCGTGATCCCGAACGGAACCGAGGCATTGCGGATCACGCCAAAAACGCTGGCCAGCGTTTCGACGGCATCTTCGGTCTTGGGTATCGCATTCACATAGAACGAGGCCCGCGCGAAGCGGTCCGCGGCACGGTTGGTGCCGGGCAGCATCACCGTGCCGCCGATCTCTTTCCAGTATTCGTTCAGCGCCAGCTGCTTGTCGAAGATCGGCGAGTTGGTCATCACCTGGTAGTCGCGGCTGTGATGGATGACCTGCTTGCCATCGATATATTCGACGATGGCACTGTCGCCGGTGGAATCCGAAATCGACAGGTGCAGGGTCGCAAGCCTGTCCTCGCCCGGCACGCTGTCGGTGACCAGGGTAAAGGGTTCCTGCTCCAGTGCAGCGACGGCCTCATTCACGGTTGCGAAATTGTCCAGCACCCATTGCGCCCAAAGCGATATGGCAAGACCCGGTGTCTTGCCGTCATATTCAGGATATTCGGATTCGACGAGCCACAGGATGTTCGCGACCAGCCCGGCTTCGTTCATGCCGTCAGTGGTGGAGACGTCATAGCCAGTGGCGATCACGCTGCCATATTTCGCGGTCCATTCGATCGAGTTCGGCCCCGCCTCTCCGCTGCGCTGGATGCCTCGGGGCATGACCCAGAGGTTCGTTCCCACATCCACCTTCCAGTCCATCGAACGGGCCGTGATGATCTGATCGTTCGTGCCCAGATAGACGACGCGGGTGCAGGCATCGGCAATCCCGGCCTGCAGCAGGCACGCGGCTGCAATCAGGGAAATCATCGGTCGGTTCAGTTTCACGCCAGCCTCATCAGTTGAAATCGCCACGAATTCTGCTGGTTGCCGAGGTTCGGGTGCCGAATTTCCGCCAAGACAATCCGATCGAATGACGGCACTATGCGTGCGGGATGCTGGCAGGACAAGCACCCGCATTACGCGAAGATGGGGGACGGTTTGAAATTCATTGCTTTGCCCTTCCTGGGACTGGCCGCTTTGTGGACTGCGCCTGCAATCGCGCAGGACAGTCCCGATGGCTGGATCGTCCAGATCTCGCCCTATCTTTGGGCGACGGGGCTGGATGGCGATGTCTCTCCGTTTCGCAGCGGGCCGACCGTCAGCATCGAGAAGGACTTCTCGGAGGTGATGGACAGCCTGAACCTTGGCGGATTCATCAACTTCTGGGCGCGGAACGGCAGGTTCGTGCTTTCGGGGGACATGATGTTCGTCGACACCACGGACAGTAAGGCGGGCACACTTCCCGCGCTGCCGGGACTGCCCGCAGGCCTGCCGGTCAGCGGCGATGTCGACACCACGCAGTTCATGGCGACGGTGCAGGGCGGGTATCGTTTCCACGACGCGCCGGGGCTGACGGTTGACGGTCTGGCGGGGCTGCGGTTCTGGCACATCTCGAACGAGTTGACGGTGCGCGCCCTGGGACAATCCCGCGGGTTCAAGGAAAGCTTCAGCTGGGTCGACCCGGTGATCGGCATGCGCGCCCTTGCCCGGATCAGCGAGCGCTGGTCATTCCAGGCGCAGGCCGATGTCGGGGGCTTCGGCATGGGATCCGACCAGACATGGTCGGCGCTCGGCACCTTCAACTACATCATTACCGACAATGGCTCGGTCTCGTTCGGCTACAAGATCATGGACGTGGATTACGACGATGACGGCCATGTCTTCGATGCCCGGTTGCAGGGGCCCGTGATCGGCGCGACCTGGCGTTTCTGAAGCGGAGGAAGGGATATGGCCCGCAAGGATTTCGATCCTGATACCGTGCAACCGGACGGGCGTCCGCCCGCCCGCGCCGTCCTGTTCGATCCGGCCAAGCCGGGGGCGTGGCGTGGCTCGGTTCCGGGCGAGGCGCTTGATGGCCCGGTGACGGTGCTGGCCTATGGCAACGACACGCCCGGAGAGGGGCCGCGCCTGCATGTCCATCCCTATGACGAGACCTTTGTCGTCGTTGCCGGCCGCGCGCGGTTCTTTGTCGGGGACGAGGTGATCGAGGCGGGCGTGGGCGAGGTGGTGCTTGGTCCAAAGGGCGTGCCACACCGGTTCGAAAATCTTGGTCCCGGCAGGTTGCAGACCATCGACATTCACCATTCACCGCGCTGGATTCAGACCGATCTGGACTAGCAGGCAATATCCGCCCGGTGCCGGGATCGTGACCCCATCGGGAATTCGACGCGCTACAATCGACTGGGCAGTTCGTGATCGGGAGGGATCATGGCAGGCGACATTCCGGGGCAGGCGGTGCAGCTTCTTGGCCTCGGAAGCGCGCAGCCCGAACATATCCTGACGCAGGAAGAAGTGCTTGCCGAAGCCCGCGCGGTGCTTCAACCCCGCTTCGCGCAGTTCGACCGGCTAGCCCCGGCCTTTGAGAATACCGGCATCGTCAAGCGCCACTCGGTCGTGCCCTTTTCGTGGTTTCGCGAGCCGCATGGCTGGACCGACCGCAGCGCGGCCTATGTCGCGGGGGCCAGCGCGATGTTCTGCGATGCGGCCAACGCGGCGCTGAACGCCGCCGGGCTGCGGACAGATCAGGTCGACGTGATCGTGACCGTTTCGTCGACCGGGGTGGCGACCCCGACGCTTGAGGCGCTGGTTGCGCGGCGCATGGGGTTTCGCGCGGACGTAATGCGGGTGCCCGTCTTTGGGCTGGGTTGCGCGGGCGGTGTCTCGGGGCTGTCCGTGGCGCGCAGCCTTGCGGCGGCGCGGCCGGGCGCGGTCGTGTTGCTGGTCGCGGTCGAAGCCTGCACCCTGCTGTTCCGGCTGGATCGGCTGACCAAGGCCGACATCATCGCGACGGCCCTGTTCGGTGACGGAGCCGCCGCCTGCGTGCTGCGCACCGGCAAGACCGAGGGTGCGCTTGCGCAGGTCAGTCCCGGTCGCCAGCACATGTGGCCCGATACCCTGGCCATCATGGGTTGGTCCGTAGAGGAAACCGGGCTGGGAGTGATCTTCGACCGCGCCATTCCCAGCTTTGCCGAAACGGAACTGCGCCCCGCGCTGGATGCGCTTTGGCCGGATCGGAATGCTGCCGGGCGGCGCTTTGACCGCTACGTCTGCCATCCGGGCGGGGCCAAGGTCATCACCGCACTGGAAACCTCGCTGGATCTGGACGAGGGGACCCTGCAGGTCGAGCGTGACGTCCTGGCGCGGGCCGGGAACATGTCCGCGCCGACGGTGCTGTTCGTCCTGCAGGATGTGCTGGCATCGGGACAGCGCGGTCGATTGCTGACGATGGCGCTGGGGCCGGGCTTCACCCTGTCGACCCTGCCGCTGGAGGTGCCATGATGTCCGCGCCGGATGCTGGGGCGTTGGCCTTCATCGCGTTCCTGCTTCTTCAGCGGCTGGGCGAGTTGGTGCTGGCACGCCGCAATACTGCGCGGCTTTTGGCGCAGGGCGCGATCGAATACGGCGCGGCGCATTATCCGCTGATCGTTCTGCTGCACGGCGCATGGCTGCTGGCCATTGCGGTTTTCGGATGGGGCCAGCCCCTGCACCTGCCGTGGCTGGCGATCTTCGCGTTTTTGCAGCTGGCGCGGCTGTGGGTGCTGGCAAGCCTTGGTCCGCGATGGACGACGCGGATCATCGTGCTTGACCGGCCGTTGGTCGCGCGGGGACCGTATCGCCTGCTGCGCCACCCGAACTATGCCGTCGTCGTGGCCGAGATCGCGGTCGCGCCGCTGGTCCTGGGTCTGTGGCCGGTCGCACTGGTCTTTACCGTGCTGAACGGTCTGATGCTTTGCGTCCGCATCCGGGCCGAGAACCGCGCGCTTGCCGGATTGCGCCATGCGCGCCCCACTTAGACCGCGGACTCAGGAACGGTGGATAGCAACCGCAAATCGTCGCGCAACTGGGTGGGGTCGGACAGCCCGGCCTCGATCTCGGCATGAAGCGGTCGCCAGATGGGCAGGGCACTGGCCAGAACCTCGCGCCCGGAAGGGGTCAGGTGAAGCAGGCGGCTGCGCCGATCCTCGGGATCGGGGCCGGTCGCAACCAGTCCGCGCCGCTCCAGCGGTTTCAGGTTTGCGGTCACGGTCGTGCGGTCCATCGCCAGAACCCCCGCCACCTCTCCCAGTCTGGGCGGGGCGGGGCGGTTCAGGGACATCAGCAAGGAAAACTGCCCGCTGGTCAGCCCTGCAGGCTTCAGTGCGATGTCGAACCTGCGTGCCAAGGCGCGCGCCGCGCGCTGCGCATGAAGGCACAGGCAGGTGTCGCGGACCATCAGCGTCGTGGCATGGGTGGGATCGGGCGGGGGCATCGTCGTGCTTGACAGGTAGGGGACAATTAAGTTGATATCAACATAGATACCCCGGCGTCAACCGTACCAGGGTCCCGATCCGATCCGTCGATGCGCGTTGAAGCCAGACCAGAGAGGAGAGGTCGATGAAGATCGTGACAAGCCTGAGTTTTCAGGGCCAGTGCCGCGAGGCGTTCGAATTCTACGCCAGGGTGCTTGGCGGCAAGGTCACCGCAGCGATACCCTACAGCGATGCGCCCCCCGGCATGCCGGTCAGCGGCGAGCAGCACAAGAACTGGCTTCTGCATTGCTGGCTTGAGGTCGGGGATCAGGCGCTGATGGGTGCGGACATGGATTCCGCCTGGGCACCGAACGTGGGCAAGCCGAAGAATGGCTTCGACGTCACCCTGCATACCGATGACATCGCCAAGGCGCGGCGCTGGTATGAGGATCTGTCCGAAGCGGGCCGGCAGGTCATGCCTTTTTCCGAAACCTTCTGGTCGCCGGGTTTCGGTTCGCTGGTCGATTGCTTTGGTGTGCCCTGGATGATCAACACGATCCCTTCGGCGGGCTGGACTCCATCCCAAGGGTGATCCCCGGTCCTCGCGGTCTGACAGGAGCATGCCATGAACCATCCCTATCGCTGGGTAATTGTCGCGGCTGGCGGCCTGTTGGGCTGCGTCGCGGCCGGATCCATGTTCTCGCTGCCCGTGTTCCTGCGCCCGATGGCGCAGGAGACGGGTTGGTCAGTCACCGGGATCTCGACGGCGATGACGATCGGTTTTCTGGCGATGGCCCTGGCCAGCATGGTCTGGGGAGGGTTGTCGGATCGCTTCGGACCGCGCCCGGTTCTGCTGGCGGGTTCCGTGATCCTGGCTGCAAGCCTTGCGCTGGCCAGTCGCGCCGAGACGCTGATCGGGTTTCAACTGTTGTTCGGGCTGCTGGTCGGAACGGCAACGGCCGCCGTCTTCGTCCCGATCATGGCCTGCGTCACCGGCTGGTTTGAAACGCAGCGTGGCCTTGCGGTCTCGCTGGTTTCGGCTGGCATGGGCATGGCGCCAATGACCATGGCGCCGCTGGCGGCGTGGCTGGTCACGGGGCAGGGCTGGCGAGGGGCGATGCTGACCTTGGCGGTCATCGCTGCCGCGCTGATGATCCCCGCCTCGCTGCTGGTGCGGCGGGCACCTGCGCTGGCCCATGACGATACACAACCCGAGGATGGCGGCCCGCAGGGTGGCATGTCGGTCAGCACGGCCGTCCGCTCGCCCCAGTTCGCAGTCCTGATGCTTGCGAATTTCTTCTGCTGCGCCACACATTCCGGGCCGATCTTCCACACGGTCAGCTATGCCGTGACCTGCGGTATTCCCATGATCGCGGCGGTGACGATCTACAGCGTCGAGGGGCTGGCAGGAATGTTCGGCCGGATCGGCTTTGGCATCGCCGGCGACCGTTTCGGCGCACAGCGCGTGCTTGTCCTTGGTCTTCTTGCGCAGGCCTTCGCAGTGCTGGCCTATGTCTTCGTCGGCAGGCTGGCGGGCTTTTACGCCGTGGCGATGGCGGTGGGTTTCGTCTATGCCGGGACCATGCCGCTTTACGCCGTCATCATCCGCGAGAACTTTCCGCTGCGGATGATGGGCACGATCATCGGCGGCAGCGCGATGGCGGGCAGCCTTGGCATGTCGACCGGGCCGCTGCTGGGTGGGTTGGTCTATGACCGCTTCGACAGCTATGCGCTGATGTATATCGGCTCCTGCGCGATGGGACTGGCGGCGATGCTGATCCTGATGACTTTCCGCCCGTTCCCCCGACGCGGAATGCAGATGGCGGCAGCCTAGAGTCAGAGTCAGTCGGCCTTGGGTTCGACGATTTCGCCCTCGCGCACCAGATGCGCGAAAAGCCCGTCCTGTCGCGTCAGTTCGGCAAAGTTGCCGCGTTCGACGATCCGGCCCGCGTCCAGCACCAGGATCTGGTCGGCCGAGGCCACGGTCGAAAGCCGATGGGCGATGATCAGCGTGGTGCGGTTCGCGCGCAGCTTGTCGATGGCGCGCTTGATGCGGGCCTCGGTCGCGGGGTCAAGGGCCGAGGTCGCCTCGTCCATGATCAGGATCGGGGCGTGTTTCAGCACGGCGCGGGCAATCGCAAGGCGCTGGCGTTCGCCCCCCGACAGGGCATTGCCGCGTTCGCCGATGACGAAGCTGTAATTGCCGGGCTTGCGCAGGATGAACTGATGCGCTTCGGCAAGCCGCGCGGCCTGTTCGACCTCGGCATCCGTGGCTTCGGGGCGTCCGACGCGGATATTTTCCGCAATCGAGCGGTTGAACAGCCCCGCTTCCTGAAAGACGACGGCGATATTGTCGCGCAGCGAGGCCAGCGTCAATCCGGCAATGTCGTGCCCATCGACAAGGATGCTGCCCTGATCCGGCTGGCGCAGGCGTTGCAACAGGGCAAGTGTCGTGGTCTTGCCCGAACCCGTCGGGCCGACCAGCGCGATGGTCTGGCCGGGCAGGGCGGTAAAGGACAGGTCGAACACCCCCTGTTCGCTGCCCGGAAAACGATAGCTTACCTCGCGGTATTCGACGTGACCCAGCACCGGCTGGACCAGCGGCACCGCGCGAGGGGTGTCCGTAACCTCGGCAGGCGCGTCCAGCAGTTCGAAATAGCTGCGGATCGTGGGGGTCGAACGAAAGATGCTGCCGACGAACGAGGACAGGCGGTCAAGCTGCCCGACCATCAGCCCCGCAAAGGCGCCAAATGATACGATCTCGCCCACGGTGATCTGGCCCTTCTGCGCCAGCAAGGCCCCGGCGGCAAAGATGATGACCATGGTCACGGTCGCCGCCGCGCGGGTCAGGACCGTCAGCAGCCCCCACCATGTCAGCACCGGATATTGCGCGGCCAGAAGGGATGCGGTCATCTGGCGCATCGCCTGCATCTCGCCCGCCAGGCGGGAATAGCTTTGCACGACGGTGACATTGCCCAGCACGTCTCCGACGCGGCCGTAAAGCCTGCCGGAATGGCTTTCGACGCGGGCCTGCCCCTCGCGGGTCTTGCGGATGACCAGGATGTTCAGTGCCAGATAGACGACGCCCAGCAAGGCCAGGATCGCGGCCATTCGCGGATCGATGCTGATCGCTGTCGGGATCAGCAACAGGATCCCGGCCAGCGCGGTCAGCTGCTCGCGCAGGATGCCCAGCCACAGGACGAACAGCGCATCGGTCCCGGCAAGGATCGCGCGCGTGACCGAGCCGGTGCCGCGCTCGGCATGGTATGAGATGGGCAGCGTGATCGCCCGGCTGAATGCCGCCCCCAGCGCCGCAAGCCGCGCCCGATGGGCCAGCCGGTCCGCTGAAACCGCCGTGATGGCCGACGCAAAGATCCCGACCAGCCCGAATGCGGCCCAGGTGCCGATCAGTGCAAATGCCCCGGTGCCGCGGGCAAGGCTGTCGACCATGCGACCGAACAGGACCGGTTCTGCAAGTTGCACGATCGCAATCGCGACACCGGTTGCCGAAAGCCCGGTCGCAAGCCACCTTTCCCCGCCAAGCAGGCCGACGGTGCGCCGATAGACCTGCGCCGTGCTCATTCCTGGCTGGGACATGCGCGATATCCTCCGCTCAGACGGATGGGACCGCGCGGCGCAGCGGAGGATGCGGCCGGGAACTCGCGCCGCGCCCGCTCAGAACTTCCACCTCATTCCCATGAGGAAAGCGCTCATGTCCTGGTAGTCTGCGTCGGTT